>DXIQ01000003.1 GCA_019112785.1 Candidatus Blautia stercorigallinarum | reverse complement strand
GGGATCTGGCCTTTGTATGCCAGCTCACGGAAGCAGATACGGCAGATACCGTATTTTCTTAAATATGCATGTGGACGTCCACAGATACGGCAGCGGCTGTACTCTCTTGTGGAGAATTTCTGTTTACGCTGCTGTTTTACTTTCATTGCTGTTTTAGCCATGAATTTTCCCTCCTATAATTACTTTGCAAATGGCATGTTGAATAATGTCAATAATTCACGAGCTTCTTCGTCTGTTTTAGCAGTGGTTACGAAAATTACATCCATACCTCTTACTTTATCGACTTTATCATATTCCACTTCAGGGAAAATCAGCTGCTCTTTAATTCCAAGGGCATAATTTCCTCTTCCGTCAAAAGCGTTTGGATTTACACCGCGGAAGTCACGTACACGAGGCAGTGCCAGGTTGATCAGACGATCTGCAAACTCGTACATTTTTTCGCCTCTTAAAGTTACTTTACATCCGATAGGCATGCCCTCACGGATCTTGAAGTTAGCAACGGAATTCTTTGCCTTTGTTGTCACAGCCTTCTGACCTGTGATCAGTTCCATATCAGCAACAGCTGCATCCAGAACTTTTGCGTTGTCCTTTGCTTCGCCTACACCCATGTTTACAACGATCTTATCGAGTTTCGGCACTTCCATGATATTTTTATAACCAAACTTTTTGATCATAGCATCTACGATCTCATTTTTATACATATCTTTAAGTCTGCTCATTTATTGGCCTCCTCTCTCAATTAATCGATCACTTTGCCTGTAGTCTTAGCAACACGCACTTTTTTACCATCCTCAACCTTAAAGCCGACTCTGGTAACTTTACCTTCATGCATAACCATTACGTTGGAGGCATCGATCCAAGCTTCTTTGTTTACGATACCGCCCTGCTGATTGCTCATGGATGGTTTTGTGTGTTTTGTGACCATATTTACGCCTTCAACCAGAACAGCGCCTTTTTTCGGATTAACAGAGATTACTTTTCCTTCTTTGTCTTTATCTTTTCCAGCGATAACTTTAACAGTATCACCTTTTTTAATCTTAAACATCAGGCTTACCTCCTATAATACTTCCGGAGCTAAGGAAACAATCTTCATAAACTGTTTCTCACGAAGCTCTCTGGCTACTGGTCCAAAAATACGGGTTCCTCTTGGTGTTTTGTCATCTTTAATGATAACAGCTGCGTTTTCATCAAATTTGATGTAAGAACCGTCTTTACGGCGAACGCCTTTTACAGTACGAACAACAACGGCCTTAACAACGTCGCCTTTTTTAACAACACCGCCTGGTGTTGCATCTTTGACCGTAGCAACGATAATATCGCCAATATTGGCATATCTTCTGGTAGAACCGCCCATAACACGGATGCAGAGGATTTCTTTTGCGCCAGTGTTGTCAGCGACTCTAAGTCTACTTTCCTGTTGAATCATGCTGGGATTCCTCCTTCACGAATTTCCAAACTATATTCCCATAATTGGAAGACCAATTATTTAACTCTTTCTACAACTTCTACAAGTCTCCATCTCTTGTCTTTGGACAGAGGTCTTGTCTCCATAACCTTTACGGTATCACCGATGTTGCAGGTATTTTCTTCGTCATGTGCTTTTAATTTATATGTTCTCTTCACGATCTTTTTGTAAAGAGGATGTTTTACGTGGTCTTCGATAGCAACGACGATAGTTTTGTCCATCTTGTTGCTGACAACTTTACCAACACGTGTTTTTCTCAGATTTCTTTCCACGATTTTGCTGCTCCTTTCTATCTAATAGGAAATTTCTTCCTTACGCATTTGCCTTCTGAGCAATCAGAGTCTGGATTCTAGCGATGTTCTTGCGAACCTCTTTAATTCTGCTTGTATTGTCCAGCTGATTTGTTGCATTCTGGAATCTCAGGTTAAAGAGTTCCTTTTTAGCAGCTACTAATTCTTCCTGTAATTCTGCAGCTGATTTTGTTCTTAAATCTTCTACATAATTTTTAATTTTCACTGTTATCACCGCCTTCTAAGTCTGCACGAGAAACGATTTTACATTTGACTGGCAACTTATGCATTGCAAGACGTAATGCCTCGCGGGCTGTTTCTTCAGGAACGCCTGCAATCTCAAACATTACTCTGCCTGGCTTTACAACTGCTACCCAGTATTCTAAGGCACCTTTACCGGAACCCATACGTGTTTCTGCTGGTTTTGCTGTTACTGGTTTATCTGGGAAAATCTTGATCCATACTTTACCACCACGTTTGATGTAACGAGTCATGGCAACACGGGCAGCCTCGATCTGGTTGGATTTAATCCAGCAAGGCTCTGTTGCAACCAGACCGAACTCACCGTAATTGATTTTATTTCCTCTTAACGCTTTTCCTCTCATGGAGCCACGGAATTGTTTACGACGTTTTACTCTTTTTGGCATTAACATAATTATTTATCGCTCCCTTCCTTAGTTCCTTTTGTTGGAAGTACTTCGCCATTGTAGACCCATGTCTTAACGCCAACTTTGCCGTAAGTGGTATCTGCTTCAGCGAAACCATAGTCGATATCTGCTCTTAAAGTCTGAAGGGGAATAGTTCCCTCGCTGTAAAACTCTGTACGGGCCATATCAGCTCCGCCCAGACGTCCGGATACGGAAGTTTTGATTCCTTTTGCGCCGGCTTTCATTGTTCTGGACATTGCAGACTTCATAGCACGACGGAAGGAAATACGGTTCTCAAGCTGAAGAGCAATGTTCTCTGCTACCAGCTGAGCGTCTTTATCCGGTCTCTTTACTTCTTTGATGTCAACAACTAATTTTTTATCTGTAAATTTCTGTAATTCAGCTTTTACTTTCTCGATCTCTGAACCGCCTTTACCGATAACAACACCTGGTTTAGCAGTGTAAACAATAACTTTTACTCTGTCAGATGCTCTTTCGATCTCGATTCTGGAGATACCTGCGCTGTATAATTTCTTTTTCAGAAATGTTCTGATATTATAATCTTCCACTAAGTTGTCAGCGAAATCGCCTTCAGCATACCATTTGGAATCCCAGTCTTTGATAACGCCGACTCTGAGTCCGTGTGGGTTAACCTTCTGTCCCATGATATTCCTCCTTATCTTTCATCCAATACAACTGTGATATGGCAGTTTCTCTTTAAGATTCTGTAAGCTCTGCCCTGTGCTCTCGGTTTGATTCTCTTCATTGTAGGTGCCTTGTTAGCGTAGCACTCTGCAATATAAAGATTTTCCGGATTCATACCATTGTTGTTCTCAGCATTTGCAATAGCTGATTCCAGTAATTTTTTGATCACGCTGGAAGCGTATCTTGGATTGTATGTTAAGATACCAAGTGCAGTCTGCACGTCTTTACCGCGGATAACATCCAGTACATAGCAAGCTTTCTGTACGGACATTCTTGCGTAGGATAATTTTGCAGAGGGTCTTGTATCTTTATTAGCATTTCTTGCTCTTTTAATCTGACTTCTATGTCCTTTTGCCATGATAAAAGCCTCCTTTCAAATATTAACGAACACCTGATTTTTTCTCGTCTTTGCCGTGTCCTCTGTAGGTTCTTGTAGCAACAAACTCACCAAGTTTGTGTCCTACCATATCTTCTGTGATATAAACCGGCACATGTTTTCTTCCGTCATGAACAGCGATTGTATGTCCAACGAAGGAAGGGAAAATTGTGGAACGACGTGACCAGGTCTTAATAACTGTCTTATCGCCGGCAGCATTCATAGCGTCTACTTTTTTCAGTAAGCTTTTATCTGCGAACGGTCCTTTTTTTAATGAACGAGCCATTGTCTTACCTCCTATTATTTAGCTAATGTTTTGCCATCTCTTCTTCTTACAATTAACTTGTTAGACTGTTTGTTTTTCTTTCTTGTCTTCAAGCCAAGAGCCGGTTTGCCCCATGGAGTACATGGACCTGGGCGTCCGATACCGGTCTTACCTTCACCACCACCATGTGGATGATCGTTGGGGTTCATAACAGAACCGCGAACGGTAGGTCTGATGCCCATGTGACGTTTACGTCCTGCTTTACCGATATTGATAAGGCTGTGCTCGCCGTTTCCTACAACGCCGATAGAAGCGCGGCAGTTTAACGGAACCATTCTCATTTCGCCTGATGGAAGACGAAGTGTAGCGTATTTTCCTTCTTTTGCCATTAACTGTGCTCCGTTTCCGGCAGAACGAACCAGCTGTCCGCCTTTGCCCGGATACAGTTCAATGTTGTGTACCATAGTACCAACTGGGATATTTGTTAAAGGCAGGCAGTTTCCAGGTCTTACTTCGGCGTTTTCACCGTTCATGATCTTCATGCCGACCTTTAATCCTTCAGGAGCTAAGATGTATGCTTTCTCGCCGTCTGCGTATGCGATCAGAGCGATATTAGCTGTTCTGTTAGGATCGTATTCGATTGTCTTAACTGTTGCGGGGATATCGTCTTTTCTTCTCTTGAAATCAACGATTCTGTATTTTGTTCTGTTTCCGCCTCCGCGGTGTCTTACTGTGATCTTACCTTGATTATTACGTCCAGCATTTTTCTTTAAGGACACAACCAGAGATTTCTCCGGAGTTGAGGTTGTGATCTCGCTGAAATCAGAACCTGTCATGTGTCTTCTGGAAGGTGTATATGGGCTGTAAGTTTTAATTCCCATTACTGTCTCTCCTTTCATATCCGCCAGTCTGCAACATGCCCTGGCGTTTCTTTGCCGCAGCCAAATATCGGATTAATTTTTCTTGACTGCTATCCTATTGTTAATTAAAGTCCTTCAAAAATTTCAATATCTTTGCTATCTTCTGTCAGAGTTACGATAGCTTTCTTTGTCTTAGCTGTTTTTCCGAAGGTCATTCCTCTTCTTTTTGTCTTTCCATCTAAATTCATGGTGTTGACAGATTTTACTTTTGTTCCTTCGAACATTTTTTCAACAGCTTCTTTGATCATGGTCTTGTTTGCCTCTGTGTGAACTAAGAAGGTATATTTCTTCTCGCCCATAGCCGCCATGCTCTTTTCTGTTACAATCGGTTTCAGGATTACATCATAATACTGTACGTTTGCCATTATGCGTATACCTCCTCAATTGCTGCTGCAGAAGCCTTTGTCAGGATCAGAGTATTGTATTTCAGCATATCATATACATTGATGGTGCTTGGTAATGCTGTGATCACGTCCGGAATATTTCTTGCGGACATTACCACGTTCTGATCATTGTCAGCCAGAACAACCATTGCTTTAGAAACATTCAGGTTATTCAGTACGTTCTGCATTGCCTTTGTCTTGATTTCATCTAATTTCAGATCTTCCAGAACGATCAGCTTGTTTTCCTGTACTTTGCTTGTCAGTACAGATTTCAGAGCTGCTCTTCTTTCTTTCTTGTTCATCTTCAGAGAATAATCTCTTGGTGTTGGTGCGAATACCACACCGCCGCCTGTCCACTGGGGAGCTCTTGTTGAACCCTGTCTTGCATGACCGGTTCCTTTCTGTCTCCAGGGTTTTCTTCCGCCGCCGGATACTTCAGAACGTGTTTTTGCTTTCTGTGTACCCTGACGATTATTTGCAAGCTGGCGAACAACAGCTAAATGCACTAAGTGATCGTTGATCTCTACACCGAACACCGCATCGTTTAATTCCATTGTTCCAACTTCTTTGCCTTCCATATTATAAACAGATACGTTTGCCATTTCTATGGTCCTCCTTTCCAACGAAAACTTTATTTGCCGGCTTTCACTGTTTCTTTAACTGTAACTAAGGATTTCTTAGGTCCTGGAACAGCGCCTTTTACCAGAAGCAGATTGTTTTCAGCATCTACTCTTACGATCTCAAGGTTCTGTACAGTCACTTTTACGTGCCCCATCTGTCCTGGCATTCCTTTTCCTTTGAATACCTTGGAAGGATCAGAACAAGCGCCGTTGGAACCTGCGTGACGGTGATATTTAGAACCGTGAGCCATAGGTCCTCTGGACTGTCCGTGTCTCTTGATGGCACCCTGGAATCCTTTACCTTTGCTGATAGCAGTAGCATCGATCTTGTCCCCTGCTGCAAAGATGTCAGCTTTGATTTCCTGTCCTAAAGAGTAATCGCCTTCCAGCTTTAACTCTCTTACATATCTTCTGCAGGAAACTCCGGCTTTGTCAAAGTGTCCTTTCATTGGCTTGTTCACAAGATTTTCTCTCTTGTCGCCAAAGCCAACCTGTACTGCTTCATAGCCGTCGTTGTCCATGGTCTTAACCTGAGTTACCACACATGGGCCAGCCTGCAATACAGTTACTGGAGTTAACACTCCGTCTTCGTTGAAGATTTGAGTCATTCCGACTTTAGTAGCTAAGATTGCTTTCTTCATTTTTTACCTCCTGTGAATCTACAGCGGATTACACTGTGTTGTGCAATCATCCTAGACAAACAGTCGATATACATTCTATATCAACCTTGTAAGGATAATCTCTTCATTAAACAGAATTATTTCTGTTTCATCTTGATATCAATGTACACACCTGCAGGCATCTCCAGTCTTGCCAGAGCGTCTACTGTTTTCTGTGTAGGTGCGATGATATCGATCAGTCTTTTATGAGTTCTCTGCTCGAACTGTTCTCTGGAATCTTTGTATTTGTGAACCGCACGTAAGATTGTTACAACCTCTTTCTTTGTAGGAAGGGGAACCGGTCCGCTTACAGTAGCTCCGTTCTTCTTAACAGTTTCGATAATTTTGCCTGCAGACGCATCTACTAACTGATGGTCGTAAGCTTTTAAAGTGATTCTCATTACTTGACTTGCCATAAAAAAAGTCTCCTCCTTTTCGCACTTTTAGTAGTACGACAAGCGGCGACTGTACACATTCCCGTGTGTGTCATCTCTAAGCTGCACACACTCCCACCTATTCGTGGTAAGTCTTTTGATGTTATACAGTGACTTGTCGTCAGTTTCCTAACTTGACATTCGCTCCACGGAAAACCTGCCACAAAGGCAGCAACCTCGCGCTTCACAGCTATCATGTCACAGCACTTGTTAGTATAATAGAAGTTTTTCCAGATTGCAAGCTTTTTTTCTCTTGTTTTGTATTTTTTTTGTATTTTTTTCCATACATAAAAGAAAGCATTGGAAACTGTTTCTTTTCCAATGCTTTTCCTTCTATATAATATATACCATCAGAGAATATCTGAGTAATCCAGCAGTGTTACCTGATTGTCTTTATCCTCTTTTACTTCAGGCGCATCTCCTGCCGCCTGAGCTTTTGCCAGCAGTTCTTCTACTGTAGGCGCGTTGGGAACAGATTCCGGATTATAAGTCTTTTCTTCCTCTTCTGTTTCCACAGGCTCCGGAATTTCTTCAGGCTCCTCTTCTTTTTCAACAGGTTCCGTCTCTTCCTCCGGTTTTTCTTCTTCCGTTACTTCTGAAGACTCTGTTTCTTCAGAAATCTCTTCATTTTCTTCCTGGCTGTTCTCTTCCGGACTCTCCTGAATTTCATCCGGGATATTCTCCTGATCTATCTTGCCAAGATCCGGCATGACGATAGTAGCATCCGGCACCTGTTCCGGTTCACTGATCTGGGAAACACCGGCGGCTACAGAAGACATAGCCTCCGCTACTGCCTTATCAAGATCTTCTCCTGACATAGACTGTTCCGCAGGATCAGCATCCTCACGATCCTGAATTTCAGGAAGTTCCTCTTCCGTCTCTTCTTCCTCGCCTTCCTCTTCTTCCCGGGACTCTTTCTCTGCCAGTTTTCTGCGGCGTTTTTCTTCCTTTTTCAACCGTCTGCGTTCTCTGCGGGAGAGGACTTCCTCCTCCTCATCTTCTTCATCTTCTTCATCTTCCTGAGAGTCTTCTTCAGACTCTTCTTCCTCATCTTCTTCATCTTCCTCGTATTTGTCTTTTCTCCAGATTTCTGAAAGGATAAACAGAATGATCAGGAAAACGATTCCCAGACCTACGATGATCAGACCTTCTGTGCTCTGAAGAGCAATTGCTCCGTATCCGATAAAAGGAATTACCACCGCCACTTTTGGAATAGACTTCTGTATGGTAATGTTCTGAGTGTCGCTGTTATTATTATAAGGGTCGCTCACCTTATAAACCCCTGCGCTGGCATCCATATCCGTAATCTCATAGATATAGTCGCTGGATCCTTCGCTGTAGATTATACGGTCTCCGACCTCCAGATCATCTACATCTGTGCTTCGTCCGTAAGCCACAGATCCTATCGGAAGGTTTGTCTCAGTCTCCGTATTATCATTCATGACCGTATCTACTCCTACAAAAGGAGGTACCAGCAGTGCGGCCGCCACTGCAATCGCAGCGATCACCACCAGATTTACAATGATCTTCAAAAATTTTGACATATTTATACTCCTTACTTTACAGCCTGGCCGTTATATTTGGATTTTGTTTTATCTTATCATTTTTCAGCCGGGATGTATAGAGTGAATCGTTACGAATTTTCAGTTCTGCTCCTGCGCCTACATGTCTCTCAGGAATGCGCAGTATCCTCTGTATGCTTCGTAAATATCTACTTTACTGGCAATCTCCCAGGGTGAATGCATGTTCAGGACAGCCACTCCGCAGTCAATAACTTCCATATTATAATTTGCCAGGATATAGGCGATCGTGCCGCCGCCTCCCTGGTCTACCTTGCCCAACTCCGCGGTCTGATAAGCCACATGATTCTCTTCCATAACTTTACGAAGCTTTGCTATGTATTCCGGATTAGCGTCATTAGAACCGCTCTTTCCCCGGGAACCTGTGTATTTGTTGAAAGTAATACCATGTCCCAGATATGCCGCGTTCTTTTTCTCCATAACATCCGGATAGTTGGGATCAAAGGCAGCGCTGACATCAGAGGATAACATCATGGAATTCTTTAACGCTCTTCTCAGAAGCAGTTCGCTGTACTGTCCTGCGGCGTTCATAACCTCTGCAGTTGTATTTTCAAAGAATCTTGACTGCATGCCGGTAGCTCCCACACTTCCGATCTCTTCTTTATCTACTAAAAGGCAAACTGAGGTAAATTTCACTTTATCCTGGGCCAGCATAGCCATAAAGGAAGGATATGCGCATACGCGGTCATCATGTCCGTAGGCCATGATCATACTTCTGTCCAGTCCATAATCTTTTGCAGGCCCTGCCGGAACTACTTCCAGTTCTGCAGAAAGGAAATCCTCTTCCTGGATTCCATATTTTTCCTCAAGCATTTTCAGGATCTGGGCCTTTACCGGCTCTTTCTCTTCTTCTTCAGATTCTAAAGGAATACTTCCTACCAGCACATCCAGGTTCTCCCCTTCTACCACTTCCGCTGCATTTTTCTGCATCTGTTTTCCGGAAAGATGGATAAGAAGATCTGAAATCCCTACCACCGGGTCATCCTCTTTCTCTCCGATGACCACCGGGACAACTTCTCCGTCTTTCTTTGCCACAACACCGTGAAGAGCCATGGGAAGAGTCACCCACTGATATTTCTTTACGCCGCCGTAGTAATGAGTATCTAAAAGGGCCAGTTCTGTATCCTCATATAAGGGATTCTGCTTCAGATCCAGTCTGGGGGAATCCACATGGGCGCCAAGGATCCTCATACCTTTTTCCATAGGTTCTTCGCCAATGATATACATTGCCAGGGTTTTCCCCATGTTATTTGCATATACTTTGTCTCCCGGCTTCAGCGCGATCCCCTGGGAAGTAATTTCCTCCAGATTTCTGTAGCCTGCTTTTTCCGCCATTTTGATCATCTGGGAAACACATTCTCTCTCTGTTTTGCAGCAGCTCATAAAATCTTTATATGCTCCACAGAAATCAAAAACTTCTTTTTTATCTGTGTATTTTTTCCATGCATTTTCTGTCTTCATGCTTATCTGCCTCCTGTTTCTTTTTTCATAACTATTTCGATTCTACTACAACTTTCCGCCGATTGCAAGGCAGGGCTTGCTTCTTCCCGGCTTATCTTATATAATTAGCATTAATTCTGAACGAAAGGCGGAACCTGTTTTGAAAAGTAAGATCAAAACTATTGAAGACCTGTCGCTGAATGCATGGCCTTCTCATCAAATGCAGATTTATGACGGCTGGATCCTCCGTTTTTCTTATTTTTATACCCATCGAACAAACTGCATTGAGCAGATCGGCCCTTCTTCCATCCCTCTCCAGGACAAACTGGATTACTGTGAAGAGATCTATGAAAAATGGGGCACTCCTGCCATCTACAAGATCACGCCTCTGATCAACAGCTCTTTTGACCAGAAGCTCACAGAAAGAGGGTATCATATCGCCCATGTCACCGAAGTCATGACTATGGAGCTGCGAGGTCCACTTCCCGGAGAAATCCCCTGGAAAGTAGAACTATGTCCGAGTATCACTCCCCAGTGGCTGGAGGCGCTTTTTACTATGAAAGGGACTGTAAATCAGATACACCGGAGGATCGTTCCTTCTATGTATGCGGCGATTCCAAAAGATATTATCGCAGCTTCCGTTTTAGACAAAGACCAGATTGTGGGCACCGGTCTCGGAATCTTAGACCGGGATTACGTAGGCCTTTATGCTATCCATGTATCAGAAAAATATCGGGGTTTACATATGGGACGTTCCATCTGCCAGGCTCTTTTAAACGCGGCGGCGCAGCAAGGCGCCTCTTCTGCTTACCTTCAGGTGGTCCAGGGAAATAAAACTGCCAAAAACCTTTACCGCTCTCTGGGCTTTGAAGATTTCTATACCTACTGGTTCCGGCAGCAGTATCATGTAAAAAAATGGGAAAACCACCCTGCCGAAGATCCCACAGCTCTGCTTTAAACAGCAGAGCTGTTTTCTATTTCTAACTTTCTGTTCTTTCCACGCAAAGTCAAAGACCTCAATGCAAGCATCGGGGTATCAGACCCTTGGGGGAACAAAATCCGGCAGCCGGGATAAATGGAATACAACATAGGTTTTCCATCTTTCCCAGCTGCCGGAACAGTATTTAAATCTTCAGTTCAAGTAAGACATTCCACCATTATTTCTGAGACTTTTTACTCAGGTACTCTTCAATACCCTTCATGGCCTCTTCTTCATCTGCCCCTTCTACAGACACCGTCACCTTTTCTCCGGCATCCAGCCCAAGGCTCATCATACCCATAATGCTTTTTGCGTTTACCCGCTTTTCTCCATTTTCCAGATAAATACTGCTTGCATACTGGCTGGCGATCTGAACGAGCAATGCGACAGGCCTTGCTTCCAGTCCGTTTGAAATCCCAATCGTTATCGGTTTCCTAATCATACTTGTTCCTCCTTATTCCTGTCTGCGCTCCCGGCTGGGGACGCAGCGTGGGCCCTCATATCCATGTTTCCCACATCGTGGCTTTCTCTGAGCTGTTCTGCTATGGTACTGATCTTCCGGAGTCTGTGATTGATTCCTGATTTGCCAATAGGCACTGTCAGGAGCGCTCCCAGTTCTTTCAGGGATGCCTGTGGATATTCCAACCGGACCATTGCCGTCTCCTCCAGATTTTCAGGAAGTCTGTGGAGCCCTATGGTATCCCGGATATACGCAATATCCTCCATCTGCTTTACCGCAGCATTTACAGTCTTGTTGATATTTGCCGTTTCGCAGTTCACCTTTCTGTTCACAGTATTCCGCATCCCTTTGAGGATCCTGACATTTTCCAGATTCATCAAAGAAACACCTGCTCCCATAAGGCCTAAAAGTTCTACGATTTGTGCGCCTTCCTTTACATAAACAACATCATACTTTTTGCGTTTCACAATCTTGGCATCAATTTCAAAAGACTGTATCAGTTCCTGCAGCTGCCGGGCTTTCTCCTGGCTGGTACATACGATCTCAAAGTGATAAAACTTGGTGGGATCGCTGATGGAACCGGCGCATAAGAAAGCACCCCGCAGGAAGGCCCTCTTACAGCAATTCTTCTGAATCACCATTTGACTGACCAGGCCCTCTACAGATGTAACTGCCCTGTCCGGGGAAAGGATCTTTACCGCCTGCAGGATGTTCACTGTGAGTTCCTGATTTCCTACGTCAATCGTAAATCGGTTGTTTTTTTTGACTATTCTTTCATCAATAGAAACTTCGCCATTTATTTTAAACGTTTTTTCCAGTAATGTAAAGTATTTTCTTATAATCCCCGGATTTTCCGCGGATACTCTCAGATCGATCTCATTCTGGCTGTTTTTTCGGATTTCTCCGTTGAAGGCTACCATAGCCGCCAGTTCAGCGATCCTGCAGTGTCTGGCACTGTCGATTTTTTTCAGCAGTTCTTCTTTTACATCTCCGGAGAAAGACATTACTTTCCATCCTTTTCTATATCTCTATGTTCTATACGGAGGCCATATTCTTCACTTTTGTCAAGACGGCGGTAAAGCTCATTGGCAAGAGTCACCGAACGGTGCTTGCCTCCGGTGCAGCCTACTCCGATGACCAGCTGGGTCTTTCCCTCCGCAATATAATTGGGGATCAGGAACCGGATCATATCCTCCAGCTTATCAGAAAACTCATGAGCAAGATCAAAGCCCATAACATAATCCCTTACCGGCTGATCATTACCGCTTAAAGGTCTCAGCTGTTCTATGTAGTATGGATTGGGCAGGAAACGCACATCAAAGACCAGATCCGCATCCTGGGGTATCCCGTATTTGAATCCGAAAGACAGTACTGTGACCATGAGATTCCGGAATTTTACGTTTTCCACAAAGATTTTTTCCAGTTCTTCCCGAAGTTCCCTGGTAAGAAGCTTACTGGTATCCAGGATATAATCCGCATAATGTTTCAGATCCTTCAGCCGTTCCCTCTCTTTTTTGATCCCTTCATCTACCCGGCCGCTGCCTGCCAGAGGATGGCTCCTCCTGGTTTCTTTATATCTCTTTACTAAAGCCTCATCCTCTGCGTCCAGGAACAGGATCTCCACCTTTGTTCCCGGATATTTGATCTTCTCCAGGACAGATTCCAGTTCATCTAAAGATTTTCCACTTCTTACATCGATCCCTACGGCTACCCTTTCGATCTCTCCGGGACCGCTATCCCGGATAAGCTGTATAAATTTTTCGATCAGGGGCACCGGCAGATTATCCACGCAGAAATATTCCATATCTTCCAGCATTTTCAGTGCAGTACTTTTTCCTGCTCCCGACATTCCCGTAACAATTACAAACCGCATAGTTCCTCCTCAAATTCTCCCAGAAATTTCACTTCGGTCTCCAGTTCCACGCCGAATTTTTCCCGGACTCTCTTCTGTACCTCACGGATCAGGGCCAGGACATCACTGGCCGAAGCCCCTCCGGTATTCACCACAAATCCACAGTGTTTTTCAGAGACCTGGGCTCCTCCCACAGAAAAGCCCCTAAGCCCTGCATCCATGATCAGCTTCCCGGCGAAATATCCCTCCGGACGTTTAAAGGTGCTGCCGGCACTGGGCATATCCAAAGGCTGTTTTTCCCCACGCCTCTGTTTCAGATCCTCCATAAGTTTCCTTATCTCTTCCCGGTCTCCCGGCTGAAGTTCCAGAACTGCTGCCAGGACAATATATCCTTTTTCTTTCACGATACTGGTCCGGTATCCCAGCTTCAGTTCTTCTTTTGTCAGGGTGAAAATCCTGCCCTCTCCATCCATCACCAGCGCCTCTTTGAGGATATCTTTCATTTCTCCTCCATAGGCTCCTGCGTTCATCACTACTGCCCCTCCCAGAGTTCCGGGAATTCCTGCTGCAAATTCCATACCGGTAAGCCCTGCCTCCAGAGCCTGGGCTGCGATCTTAGCCAGGCTTGCTCCGGCCTTTGCCTGTATCAGACAGCCCTCCACCTGGATATCGCTGACATTTTTCCAAAGCTGGATCACTGCCCCGCGGTATCCCTTATCGCTGACCAGTAGATTGCTGCCGTTTCCCAGAATGAAATAGGGAAGCTTCTCTTCTTTGCAGATTTCCACCACTTTCTGTATCTCCTTTGCACTGTGAGGGCAGAGGTAATAATCTGCCGGCCCTCCAATACGAAAGGTAGTGTGCTTTTTCATAGGCTCATTTCTGTATACATTATCACTGCCCAGACAAGCACAGAATTTATTTTCGATCCTGTTATTTTCCATTGTTTTGTTATAATCCCCTTTTATGCTTTATTAAAAACCAGATCCCTGATCACTTCACCTGCTATCATCAGACCTGCCACGCCCGGAACAAAGGATACGCTGGCCGGAACAGGCCGCCCGGTTCCGCTTCTGGTCTCCTGTGGCTCTTCCTTTTTCTTTTCTGTCTGTCCCAGACGCCTTCCCCGCTCTTTGGGCAAAGGCTCTGTAGAAAAAAGGACCTTTACTTTCTTGATCCTCCGCTTTTTCAGTTCCGCCCTCATCACTTTTGCAAGAGGGCATACACTGGTCTTGGAAATATCCGCGATCTGAAAGCAGGAAGGATCCAGCTTATTGCCGGTCCCCATGCAGGAGATCACCGGTACTCCTGCCTCCTTGGTCTTTTCTATCAAAAGCAGTTTTGCAGAGACTGTATCTACAGCATCCACGATATAATCGAAAGCGGAAAAATCAAAAAGGTCCGCTGTCTCTGCTCCGAAAAAAGTATCATATGTATGCACTACCGCATCCTGATTAATATCCATGATCCTTTCTTTGGCTACTAAAACCTTTTTCCTCCCTATGGTAGAACGAAGAGCAATCAGCTGCCTGTTCAGATTTGTCAGGCTCACCACATCATGGTCTACCAGTGTCAGGCTTCCCACGCCGGATCTGGCCAGAGCTTCCACTACATAAGAGCCCACTCCCCCGATCCCGAACACCGCGATCTTGGCCTCCGACAGTCTTTTCAATCCTTCTTTTCCTAAAAGTTCTTCTGAACGCGAGAATGCATGGAGCATCTTCCGTTTCCTCCTCTGAAATTAAGACCCGCATATAAGGGGGGTTGCCCCATGAACTCATCTTCTATCCCGCTCATGTGACAGCCCCTCTTCTTATCACTGATCTGTATGTTATTTTTTATTATACTATTATTTTGAAAAAAAGTATAGCTTAGTTTTTCATCTTGGGGCTGAAAATAAGACTTGCCAGATACCCGAAGTTCAGCGCCGAGGAAATTCCTACTGCGCTGGCAGTAAATCCCCCCATAAAAATACCCAGAAATCCATGTTCCAGCACTGCTTTTTTCACTCCCTTAAAAAGGGTATTCCCAAAACCCAGCAAAGGTACGCTGGCCCCTGCTCCGGCAAAATCGATAAGCCTGTCATAAATTCCCAGGCTTCCCAGCACCGCTCCGGTACATACAAGAAGCACCATGACCCTTCCCGGCATCAGTTTCGTCTTTTCCAGAAGTATCTGGACCAGGGCGCAGATCAGTCCTCCCACCCAGAATGCCTGAATATATTCCATATCTTTCTCCTTTAACAATGTTCTGCTACAACCGCCTGGGCAATTCCCGGAACACTTTTGCCTTCGTTATAACTGACCTTGGATAACAGAGCTCCTGTAGGGATAAAAAGGATCCTTTTCCACTCTCCTTTTTCTACTTTGGGCAGGATATAAGAGGCAAAGGTGGCTGCTGAGCAGCCGCAGCCGCTCCCTCCCGCATGAGTATCCTGGGTCTCCTTGTCAAAAATTTCAATTCCGCAGTCCATATGCCGATCTTCTATGGTGATCCCTTTCTCTTCCAGAAGGTCAAAAAGGATCCTCTGCCCGATCTCCCCCAGGTCCCCGGTAATGATCCTGTCATAGTCTTCCGGCTTTCTGGCGAAATCCCGGAGATTGGCCTCTATGGTACTGGCTGCCGCGGGAGCCATACAGGCTCCCATGTTGAAAGAATCTTTCAGTCCATAATCCACGATCTTTCCTGTGGTGATCCCGGTTATCCTGGCATGGCTTTTTCTGGTTCCCAGGATACAGGCCCCGCTTCCTGTAACTGTCCAGGTAGCGGAAAGAGGCCTCTGACTGCCATATCCCAGAGGATAACGGAATTCTTTCTCCGCACTGCAAAAATGACTGGAGGTCACCACTCCTACATATTCCCCATAGCCTCCCGCCACCGCCATAGAAGCCAGAGACAAAGCCTCTCCCATAGTAGAGCAGGCCCCGTATAGTCCGTATACCGGTCTGTGAAATCCCATAATCCCAAAAGAAGAAGCAATAGTCTGAGCCAGAAGATCCCCCGCATAGATCAGACGCAGCTCTTCCCGGGAAACTCCGGCTTTTTCCATAGCGATCGAGAGAGCCTCTTTCTGAAGTGTGCTTTCTGCCTCTTCCCAGGAACCGCATCCAAACAGACCGTCTTCCGGTCCGATCTTGTCAAAATATTTTCCCAGGGGTCCATCCCCTTCCTTTTTTCCTACCACGGAGCCGGCTCCCAGAAGATATACACTGCTGTCAAACTGAATGCTTTGTTCGCCTATTGTATGTCCCATTATACGATCCCCCACATATGAAGAAAATAATAGATCAGTCCCAGGAGGGAAGATACCAGGATCCCGTAAAGGATAACCGGACCGGCAATGGTAAAGATCTTACAGCCAATGCCGAACACCTGCCCCTCTTTCTGATATTCAATAGCCGGAGCCGCTACAGAATTAGCAAATCCGGTGATAGGCACTAAAGTTCCCGCACCGCCCCATTTGGCCAGCTTGGGATAAATGTTCAGCCCTGTGAAAAGAACGCTTAAAAATACCAGGATCAGCGAGGTCCAGGATCCTGCTGTCTCTTTATCCAGTCCCAGCCACTGACACACATTTAAGATTCCCTGTCCCAAGGTACAGATAAGCCCCCCGCTTATAAATGCTCCCAGCATATTCTTGGCCAAAGAATGGACCGGGGTCTTCTTTTTTACATATTCTTCATATTTTTTTGCCTTTTCCTGTTCTTTCTGCGGCTGTTCCATAGCCCTTTCCCTCCTTTTTACTTCTGGTCTTAGTATGCGGACTGCTTCGGGTTTTATGCACAAAGCTGAAGAAGACTTCCCAGAATCTTTCCTAAAGCAATGGATAGAATGATCAGTCCTGCTCCCTGGCGTATTCCCAGGCGCCTGGCTGCTATGGCAAAGGCATTTACCACTTCTCCCAGGGCAATGATCCAGCTTCCCAGAAAAATCCCGAAAAAAAGTCCTGTGAGACCGGCGCCAAGGTTCCCTGCAGATACCTGCAGACTGTATACAGAAATCAGATTGCCAACAATACACCCTGACACCAGAAAGTCCTCATATAAAAGAATGTGCCTGCCTGTATGAGTGATACCCGCATATCTGGGAATGATCCCCAGCCCTATGATAAAGGCGGATAAGGCAGCGGCGACTACGGCGCCTCCGCAGATGCCTGCGATCCCGGTAATGACAAGGCCCAGATTCATGTGTGTTTCTCCTTTCTGTTCTTATCCGCGATCAGTGTTTTGTCCACATCTTCCTCATAGGTACGCATCTGCACCTCTATAGGAGAAGGATCCCTGGTGATCTTTCCATGTCCGAAATGATTAAAGAAGAAAATCACTCCGATCCCGATCCCCAGGGAATAGCAAAATTCCAGAAGAGTCCACCCCTCCGGCACGATCCCGGTAAGCTGGAAATACAGCCTGGGGAACAATGTCTGTATGTCTACATCATTATTGAAAGTCATAATAGAAAAAGCCGCCCCGAAAAAGGAAAGGATGCAGACAAACACAGTCTTTACATACTCCTTCCATCTGCCTGCTTTGGCCGGCTCCTTGTAAGTAACGATAACGTTGGCTTCTCCTATATGAGTCACATCCAGATTTTTCTCCTCCCGGGCAATGGCTCTTACCATATCCACTGCCGAGACCACGTATCTTCCCTGGGCATGATCCGGTATGGTCATGACTCTGCGGACCAGATTGCGGTCCAGTACTTTCTGATCGCTGCAGGCCAGCTTTGCCACATCCCCCAGGCAGACCTGAGGGCTGTGGACCTCTACATTTTTTTCTGTTTGTATATATAGGATTTCACTCATAAAACCTCCCTGCTTTCTGTAAGCCTCTGTACCTTTCGCGGTATTTTCAGACACACCGTCCTACGGATTATAGTATCTCTTTTCAGGGAAGGAATTATTCTCATCTGTTTACAGTTTTTCCCGAAGACGTCCCAGTATTTTTTTCTCCATCCTGGAAACCTGTACCTGAGACAATCCCATTTTTTCTCCTATATAAGCCTGGGTCTTTTCCTGAAAAAAACGCAGATAGATCAGTTCACGCTCTTTAGCGCTCAGATCTCCCAGTATTTCCTCCAGAAACATTTTATTCAGGATTTCTTCCTGCTGGCTTTTTTCCTGAGGCAGTTTATCTTCCAGAGAAATATCGCTTCCGTCGCTTTCATAGATGGTTTTTTGAAGGGACTCTATCTGCGCCCCTGATTCCAGGGCCATGACCAGCTCCTCTCTGGAAATCCCCACCTCAGCTGCCAGCTCTTCCATATCCGGCTCCCGGTTCTTTTTCTGGAGAAGCTGTTCCCTGGCTGCATAGGCTCTGGCCGCCGTCTCCTTGAGAGAACGGCTGACTTTCACCATACCATCGTCCCGGAGATAACGTTTGATCTCTCCTGTGATCATAGGCACCGCATAGGTTGAAAATTTCACATTATAAGATAGATCGAATTTATCAATGGCCTTCAGAAGCCCGATGCTTCCGATCTGGATCAGGTCTTCCATCTCCACGCCCCGGTTCTGAAATCTTTTCGCGATACTGTGGACCAGCCCCATATTTTTTTCTGCCAGTATATCTCTTGCTTCCTTATCTCCCTGGTGCACACGCCCGATAAGGGCAAGGATATCTTCCATACGCCCTCCTATTCAAAAACCGGATTCTGTCTTCCGATAAGTTTTTTCATGGTCACAGTGGTTCCCTTTCCCGGTTCCGATTCTACCGTTACCTGGTCCATAAAGGCCTCCATAAAAGCAAATCCCATGCCGGACCGGTCCTGCTCCGGTTTGGTGGTATACAGAGGCTCCATGGCTTTTTCGACATCTTCTATGCCTTTTCCTGTATCCTTCACCACCACAGTCAGTTCTCTTTGATCATTCCTGCACTCTACCCGTATCTTCTCTGTTCCCTTATCATAAGCGTGGACAATACAGTTGGTGATCGCTTCAGAAACTGCTGTTTTGATATCTGCCACCTCTTCCAAGGTTGGATTCAGCTGAGTGCTGAAAGCCGCCACTGCTATCCTTACCAGTCCCTCATTACAGGATCTGCTCTCTACTTCCAAGATCATCTCATTTTTCTTCTCCATGCCTGGGTCCTCCTATCTTTTCCTGTGATTCCACACAGGTTCCTGGCTGATCTCAATATGTTTGTAAATCCCTGAAAGCTGCATGATCCGCAAGATCCTGTCGTTTACATGAATGGCACTGACAGTGCCGCCGCTGTAGCTTAAAAGCCGTTTTCTTCCCATGATCATCCCGATCCCTGAACTGTCCATAAAATCTGTATCAGAGAAATCAAAGACCAGCTGCTTTACTGCTCCCCTTTCCAGCTCCTGGTCTATAGCTCCGGTGATCTGCTGGGCAAAATGATGGTCCAGCTCTCTGGGAATATAGACAATAAGCATTGTCCCTCTTTTTTTCATATATTCTTCCATAATCGGTCCCCTTTCTATCCATGCTCTCCTCTTCTTTGAAGGCTTTTCCTGATTTTTCTGTATAGAAAAAAGGAGCTTTTTAAAAGCTCCTTTTCCTCAAGGTTCCTCTTATGTATGTGCCGCCACATTTTAACCTTCGGTTCCTTCTTCTGTATTCTCTTCATCGGTGCCGCTGTCCTGGCTGCTCTCGCCGTCTTCACCCTGGGTGTCTTCCTGACCATCTGCTGAGAGTTCGTCCTCATGCTGGTCGATATAGTCCTGAGCGTCCAGAGCATTCTGTGTTCCCGGATAATTATCCACAACCTTCTGATACCAGGCAACTGCGTTTTCCACATCTCCTTTACCCGCATAGGCCTGAGCCAGATAATACATGGATCTGCGGTCCTGGTTTCCTATATTTACCGCCTTTTCCAGGCTTTCTATCGCAGCATCATAATTTCCCGCGTTTATATATTCAATGCCTTCATCCCGATACTGCTTTTTCAAAGTGCCTCCTACCTGGTTCATGATCGTATCATAAATACTCTTTCCTTCTACGGAAAGAGATTCTCCGTCAACCTGCGCAATGGCATTGGCCGCATTTGTAAAATTTCCCTGCTGATACTCATCCCAGGCCTTTAAAAGATTCTCGTAACCGGCAGTCTGATTCTGGGCTGCCTGGATCTGACTCTGGGCTGTATCCACAGATTCCTGGGACGCGGCCATCTGTTCCTGGAGCCGCTCCAGCTCTGCCGCCTGGGTAGCCATCTGATTGCTGTAATCCACCACTTTCTGATTAGCCTCTTCATTGACATTCTGAGTAATGGCAGGCACCACCAGGAACCAGAGAGCCGCCGCTCCCACTACCAGTCCCAGTACGATATTTACCAGAGTATTGGTAATCGTCTTTTCCCGGAATTCGGGCGGCTGTATCACAATATCATTTCCGGACCGGTAGATCAGGCTTCCATCCTTTCCTTCCCTCTCCTTCTCCCGCATTCCAAACCGGGGTTCCAGATTTGTCCGCCTTCCGGTCTGCTCTTCCACTTCCTTAAGGAATCTGAGCGTAGTGGTATTGCTCTTGTCGATCTTAGCCGCTGTTTTCAGCTGTCTCCTTGCTTTCTCATATTCCTCTTCGTGGATATAGATCAGAGAAAGAAGATGGTATCCTTTGATCAGTTTCGGATTGCTGGCCAGTACCTTTTTCAGCTGCATTTTTGCCATATCGATATTGCCGCTCCTGCAGTATTCCAGACACTGGTTGTATTTCCGGATACTGTTGTTGATCTCATCCAGACGGTTTCCGTCTTTCTGAAGCTGATCGATATAACCGGCGGCAATATTTCCCGTTGGCATCATGTTTTTGCTGATCACCCAGTGGCTGAGGGCCGCCACTACTTCTCCTGTTTCAAAATAAACCAGCCCCAGAAGATTTCTGGCCTGTATATTCAGCTTATTCATTTTCAGGCTTCGCTTCAGGCAGGTAATAGCTCCTGACAGATCTCTGACCTGGGCTTTTTCCAGTCCCTGATTATAATAGAGATTTGACAGAGCCCAGGCTTTTTTCTGGGCTGTCACCCTGCACCCGCATTTGGGACAATACTCAGAAGCGGTAAGCGGAGCATTGCATATCATACAATTCATAAATTTCTCCCCTGTTTATCTGAGGTGCTGCTGTTGTCTTTTATCATTTCCTTCAGGATGTCAATGACATCTGTCAGATCCTGCCGGTAAATGGCGCCTTCAGCGTCGTCCACTTCCAGACAGGGCTGAAACTTTTTCAGTTCTTCTTCAAAATTAATCATGGAACGTCCTCCTTACATAATCCTTTATCTCCCCTGCCAGATAGAGGGAACCGGCAACAAACATCAGGCCGTTCCCCTTCTGGGCATATGCCATATCAAAAGCTTTTCCCGGATCCGGTTCCGCATATACATTTTCACAGCCTTCTTCTTTAAAAAGCTCCGCCAGTTCTGCGGACGACTGCTTTCTGCTCCCCCAGATCTCCGTGATCACCACGCAGGAAAAATGCAGCCCTTTGCATATCTCATGGATCATATCCCGGAAATCTTTGTCAGATACAGTGGAAAACAGCAGGGTGATGGGATAGTCCTTCTGAAAATATTCTACTGTCTCCACAAACTTGGCGATCCCGTCCTCATTATGGGCCCCGTCTACGATCACCCCTGGAAGTATGGTCTCCATCCTTCCCTGCCAGCGGGTGTTTTTCATCCCCCGGATCAGGGTTTCCTTCTCCAGATGATGGTCCTTTTTCAGGACTCCCATAGTCTCCAGGGCCAGAGCTCCGTTCATCATCTGATATCTGGCGATAAAAGGAATAAACAGCTCTGTCTTCCCATATACTCTGGAATCAGAGACAAAACGGATCCCCTCCGGCGTATAATCTTTCAGCTCCTGTTTTTCCTCCTTCACTTCATACCAGGGACATCCAAGGCTTTCCGCTCTGGCTCTGATCACATCTGCCGCTTCCCGGTTATTGCCGTCAAAGACCACCGGCACTCCCGGTTTGATGATACCGGCTTTTTCCCCTGCGATCTCCGGGATCGTATTCCCCAGATATTCTACATGATCCAGGCTGATAGATGTGATCACACAGGCCAGCGGATGTCTCACGGAATTGGTTGCATCCAGTCTACCTCCCAGTCCGGTTTCCAGTACGATATAGTCTACCTCTTCTTTTTGGAAGATCAGCATTCCCATCAGAAATAAAAATTCAAAATAGGTAGGATGATATTCTCCTTTTTCCACCAGAGAGTCTGCCAGTTCTTTTACCCGGCAGAAAGCCTCCAGAAAAACTTCGTCGGAAACCATCACTTCATTGATCTGAAAACGTTCATTGATCTTCACCAGATGAGGGGATGTAAACAGGCCGCATTTATAACCGCCTTCCTCCAGCATGGTGGATATAAAGGCACAGACACTGCCTTTTCCATTGGTCCCCGCCACATGGATGATCTTCTTTCCCTCATCGGGGCTTCCCAGAAGATCCAGACATTGTCTGGTATGTTCCAGTTTATTTTTTGTTGTAAATTTCGGTATATCTTCAATATATTGAACCGCTTCTTCATATGTGAACAAGCTGTATCCCTCCTGTTCTATAGAAATGGAGATTTTCCGGCAGCCCGTCTGTCTCTGCTTTGAGACTGGGCCTTCATAGTAAAGAAAAGCCACCACTTCTTTTATAATGCCATGCCCCAGGTGTAGCACCGGGGTCACTTATCATTATAATGAAGTGGTGGCAATATGCAAGCAAATTATGTCGCCTGAGAAAAAAAGCTCTCTATTCTTCCTGAGTTTCTCCTGTCGGATTCTCTTCTGTCTGAGCTCCCTGTGACTGGGAATCTTCTGACGGAGTTCCTTCAGTCTGGGATCCCTCTGCAGCCTGCTCCTCTTCTTCCTCTGACACAGGAGTCAGTGTTCCTTCCTGACTGCCTTCCTGAGGCTCGTGATAAATATAACTTTCCGTTCTGGTCAGGACTCGGTGGGTGGAACTGTTGCTTCTCGTAGCGATATCCACTTCGTCTCCGTCCTGAAGAAGATCTGTAAGAACGAGAAGGGTATTTTCATCGATAAAGGTAGCTTCCACCAGCTCCCCATTTATCTCCAGATAGGAAGACTGGGTGAAATTCGCCCCTCGGATATAATATCTTCCCTCTGATATCTTCTCGATACTGTCAAACTGCGTATCCACAACCCCCAGCCGCATTGCGGTCTTCTCATATGGGCTCTTGCCGCCGTATACATACTGTTCTCCATAAAGGATATCATACTGGAGCATTTCCAGGTCTACCTGGTAATTCTGCGTATTCTTTCTGGCCTGATGGAAACGGAAAACATTTCCCTCATGGATCCCTACCCGGTCCATGACCTCTGCCGCCATCTGATAAGCTGCCAGGTTTTTATCCTGCTTCTTCAGTCCCATATTATCCCAGATCACATACTGGGTCTGGAAAAGATAGCGGTTTTTCATATCTGTCACGGTCAGATCCATAGTAGGAAGATGATCGCCGTACATCACAAGGACCACATCTTCATCCAGCTGGGATAAAGCATTGACCAGTTCACCGATAAACTGATCCATCTCGTAGATCTGATTACAGTAATATTCCCATTTGTTGTCCTGGGCTTCTGTACTGCTGCCGGATACGGTGATCTTGGGATCTTCCAGCACCGGCTCTTCCGGATAATCCCCATGCCCCTGCACGGAAATAGTATAAACATAGTCGGGACCCTCTGTGGATTCCATGGCCTGCAGGATATATTTTGTCAGATTCCGGTCCCGGATCCAGTCATTAGGATTGGTGTCATCCTGTTCGGACATATATTCCGAAGAAGTAAAGGTATCAAATCCCAGATTGGCAAACACCCTTCTTCTTCCGTAGAAATTGGCCTCATTATTATGGATTGCATGGGTTCCATATCCCAGGTCTTTCAGCACATAAGCCGCGCTTTCACAGGTTTCTTCTTCCAGGATCCCTTTATAAGGGTACTCTCCTGGTCCAAAGTAATGCATACTCATACCTGTAATAGATTCAAACTCTGTATTGGCTGTGCCTGCTCCTACGGAAGGCACCTTATAATATCCCGATGAATATTCTTCCATCAGTTTCCTGAAATTAGGGATAGGATCTTCCGATACATTCAGATAATTTACCAGAGTCGGGTCAAAAAAGGACTCCAGCTGAAGGAAAAGGATATTAGGACGGCTGTCTCCTGTCTCCGGAAGAGAGTCCTCGCTTTCAATGATCTTTTCCACAGCTTCCTCAGAATAATCTCTGGGGCAGCTGATCCCCGTATTAAAGATCGTAGTTGCAAGGCAGTAAGGATAGCCGTAGTCCTCATAAGCAAAAGCAATATTTCCAAAATAATTAGATAATACCCGTTTCTCCAGAGCCAGCTTTGTAGTTCCCGCAAAAGCCAGGATACCTACAATGATCAGAGGAATATTCACCTTATAGCGAAGCTTTCCCTTATACCTGGGTCCTTTTATGAACAGAAGGACCAAAGCAAGCACCGCAATTACGGCAAGCACCACTACCACCCAGAAAAAGAAAGGCGGGAGATACCGGTCTGCGATCTCAAAGGCATCGGTGATCATATGCAGGTCCGGGCCGGTAAAAGGCGTTACCCTGGTAGACAGGAGCACGCCGTTTATAATTCCCAGTCCCATCCAGAAGATCGTAAGGATCACTCTCCAGAAGATTCTTCTTCTGAAGAGGTATACGATCAGCGTAGTTGTAAAAATCAAAAATGTGTTATACAGAAAGACCAAGGGCCGTTCTGTTAAAAAATCCATGGCTTCCCATATAGAATGTCTGGAAATTGCTTCTATAAAGAAGTAGCCTACGAATACCGCCAGAAACTGCAGCGGCACAGAAAACATATTCAGATATTTCAGGCATAATACCTTCCTGATTTCTTTCATAATCTCTCTCCTAAACCTCTATGTGGCAGCCCCCCTGCGCATTTTACTGCAGCTGCGCTAATCTCTCTTTCACCTGTTCCATCATAGATGTATAGCGTTCCAGTTTGGCCCGCTCTTCATCAACTTTGGCCTTAGGCGCCTTACTGATGAAACGTTCGTTTCCAAGCATGCCGTTTACACGGGCAAGCTCTTTAGTCATTCTTTCCTCTTCCTTTTTCAGTCTCTCGATCTCTTTTTCCACATCTACCAGTTCTGCAAAAGGCATATAGATCACAGCTTTAGATGTAACGGCAGATACTGCGTCCTCCTCAATACCGGCCTTATCCTTCTGAACAACCACATGGCTTGCGTGAGCCAGAGGAGCAAAGAAAACTTCACCCTCTTCAAAGATCTTCCGTATCTTCTCATCTTCTGCTGTTACGAAGACCTTGGCTTTCCTGCTGGGAGGAACATTCATACCTGTACGGACATTCCGGATACTTCTTACTGCTTCCTTGATGATCTCCACAGCTTCCTCTTCTTTGGCAAAATTCCATTCTTCTTTAAATACCGGCCAGGAGGAGATCATAATGGATTCTTCCTCCGGATGAAGAGTACAGTAGATTTCTTCTGTGATGAAAGGCATATAGGGGTGGAGCAGCTTCAGGGCATTGCCAAGCACTGTCTTTAAAGTCCACAAAGCTGCGCCTTTGGTACTGTCGGTATCGCTGTAAAGTCTTGGTTTTACCATCTCGATATACCAGTCGCAGAATTCTTCCCAGATGAAATCGTATACCTTCTGTACAGCAATACCCAGCTCATATTTATCCATATTTTCAGTAACGTCTTTTGCCAGGGTGTTTACCTTGGACAGGATCCATTTATCTGCTCCTGTCAGATCCGCAAGATCCATTTTCTCAGGAACTTCCGCTTTTTCCAGGTTCATCATGATAAATCTGGAGGCGTTCCATACCTTATTGGCAAAGTTCCGGCTGGATTCTACTCTCTCCCAGTAGAAACGCATATCATTTCCCGGAGCATTTCCGGTGATCAGTGTAAGACGGAGAGCATCGGCTCCATACTTGTCGATCACTTCAAGAGGATCAATGCCGTTACCAAGAGATTTGCTCATTTTTCTTCCCTGGGAATCCCGTACCAGCCCATGGATCAGTACATGATGGAATGGGGTCTTTCCTGTCTGCTCCAGACCGGAGAATACCATACGGATTACCCAGAAGAAAATAATGTCATAACCGGTAACCAGCACATCTGTCGGATAGAAGTACTCCATCTCCGGAGTTTTGTCCGGCCAGCCAAGGGTAGAGAAAGGCCACAGAGCAGAGGAAAACCAGGTGTCCAGGGTATCCTCGTCCTGATGGAAATGGGTGCAGCCGCATTTCGGGCATTTCTGGGGCATTTCTCTTGCAACTACAGTTTCACCGCACTCGTCACAGTAATAAGCCGGGATCCGGTGGCCCCACCAGAGCTGACGGGAAATACACCAGTCTCTGATATTTTCCAGCCAGTGAAGATAAGTCTTATCAAATCTTTCCGGAACAAATGTAAGATTTCCTTCTTTTAAAGTATCAATGGCAGCCTGGGCCATCTCTTTCATACGAACAAACCACTGAGGCTTGATCATAGGCTCTACAGTAGTGCCGCAACGGTCGTGGGTTCCAACACTGTGAGAATGGGGAACCACCTTTACCAGAAGGCCCTGTGCCTTCAGATCCTCCACCATGGCTTTTCTGGCCTCATACCGGTCCATACCGGCATATTTGCCGCCCAGTTCATTAATGGTGGCGTCATCATTCATAATGTTGATTTCTTCCAGGTTATGGCGTTTTCCTACCTCAAAGTCATTAGGGTCATGAGCCGGGGTGATCTTTACACAGCCGGTTCCAAACTCCTTATCTACATATTCATCCGCGATCACAGGGATCTCTCTGTCGGTAAGCGGCAGCTTCAGCATCTTTCCTACCAGATGTTTATATCTTTCGTCCTCCGGATTAACTGCCACTGCCGTATCTCCCAGAAGGGTCTCCGGACGGGTAGTAGCGATCTCCACATACTTTCCTTCCTCGCCTACGATGGGATAATTAATGTGCCAGAAAAATCCGTCCTGGTCCTCATGTTCTACCTCTGCGTCGGAAATGGAAGTCTGGCATACCGGACACCAGTTGATGATCCTGGATCCTTTATAGATATAGCCTTTCTCATAAAGACGGATAAAGACTTCCTGTACTGCTTTGGAACAGCCCTCGTCCATGGTAAAACGTTCTCTGTCCCAGTCAGCAGAAGCACCCAGCTTCTTCAGCTGATTGATGATCTTTCCACCATATTCTTCTTTCCAGGCCCAGGCATATTTCAGGAATTCTTCCCTGCCGATCTCATCTTTATCGATTCCCTGTTCTTTTAATTTTTCTGTTACTTTTACCTCTGTGGCAATGGCCGCATGATCTGTTCCCGGCTGCCACAAAGCTTCATATCCTTCCATCCTTTTAAAACGGATCAGGATATCCTGCATGGTCTCATCCAGGGCATGTCCCATGTGAAGCTGTCCGGTTACGTTTGGCGGGGGCATCACAATGGTAAAAGGTTTCTTGTCTGGATTTACTTCTGCGTGAAAATATTTGTTATCCAGCCATTTCTGATAAATGCGGTCTTCCAGACCTTTGGGGTCATAAGTTTTTGCAAGCTCTTTGCTCATAATCTCCTCCTCTTGGCCACAAGGGTATTTCACATAAAAAATACCCTCCATAACCATCTTCTTAATAGTTACAAAGGGCGACAAAGCCGCGGTACCACCTTTATTTATCACTCAAAGGTCCTGTAACGGGGACAAACCGGGAAGCCCTACCAAATCTCGCCCTTTCCTGGCAATCTCCTTCAGCCTTCCGGTTCAAAAGCTACCTTCCGCCCTTTTCCCTTAAACAATCTTTCAGCCGATGAATTGTTCTCTCTGCAAGTTCCCGGAGCGTACTCCTCTTTCTCATTACCTTTTTCTTTCGATGTCACAGATTTCTTCCCACTGAATGTTCCGGAAATCCATGCATCTTCTCATTTTTCTTATCATAGTCATATTGAAAAGCTTTGTCAAGATAGGAAATTGTGAATTTTTGCGTAAATTTAACAGAAAAGAAAGAAAAGAATTGCAAAAGAAGGGGAATGTTCTTCCCCTTTGTGTTACTATAAGTTTTGTAAAGAACAGACCGAACGAATCAACATCAAAGGAGCTGCCGCATTAATCAAAATCGAGAATATGACTAATGCCACAGCCCCTTCAGGAGGATAGCGCTATTGAAAAATCATTTGTTTAAAAACATATTAAAAGCAGGGGGCCTGTGGGGAGGTCTGGTCCTTGGGGCAGTTTCCTGGTATACTCTCCGGGAATACCGGCCAAAAAAAGAGACGCCTCTCCCTGTTCCGAAAGGCGGACAGACACTTTCCCTGAAGGATTCCTTCCGGCTCCTTACCTGGAACATCGGTTTCGCCGGTTTTGACAGGACCATGGATTTCTTCATGGACGGGGGAAAAATGGTCCGTCCCAGAAACCGGGAACAGGTTATAAAAAATATGAAGGGTATCCGGAAAATCCTGGATACCCGGAAGGCGGATATATATTTCCTTCAGGAAGTGGACCTGGACTCTTACCGCTCCTACAGGATAGATCAGCACCGTTATTTTGAAAGAGCCCTGGGGAGGCCGGGGATCTTTGCCTGGAACTATAAATGTGATTTTATCCCCTACCCTTTTCCTCCCCTGGGAAAAATGAGCAGCGGTCTCAGTACTTTTACCAGGCTGAACATTTGCTCCGCCCGGCGGCTGTCCCTTCCGGAATCCTTCTCCTGGCCTGTGAAAACCTGTAATCTGAAACGATGTATCCTGGAAACCAGGATTCCTATAGAAGACAGTTCCAGGGAACTGGTCCTTTTCAACTTTCATCTGGAAGCCTATGACAAAGGGGAAGGAAAACTGGCTCAGAGCCGCCTGCTCTCCCAAATCCTTTCCCGGGAATATGAAAAGGGCAATTATATCATTGCCGGGGGAGATTTTAACCAGATCATAAAAGGAGAGGAAAAATATCCTCTCCGAAAAAGTAAAAACTGGACTCCCGGCCTGCTGGAAAAGGAGTCTCTTCCTCCTCATTTTTCCATAGCCGCTGATGATACCTTCCCTACCTGCCGGCTTCTGGACCGGCCTTATGACGGTTCTATGGAAAAAGGACGGGTATATGTGCTGGACGGTTTTCTGGTATCAGACAACCTACAGATCTCCGGGGTCACTGTAGTAAATACGGATTTTACCTATACGGATCATCAGCCTGTAATGCTGGAAATCCGTTTTCTGTAAATCTCAATGTTTTGCATCAGCTGATCTTGTGTATCCCACCTTGAGTGTACTGGCACGATCATTTTCAAATTAATGACGCCGGATGAATTTTCAGTCTGCAAGGCGGCGGAAGGAAGCGTAGCGGTGGCTACGCTGACTGACAACAACGCCGCAGATGGGAATTCAGACAAGTCATTAGTTGAATTATGGTCGTGTCAGTACACTAGTCTGCTGGCGGAATAGAAGGAGCAGTCCTCTTACACACAGCTCAATGCACATGGCAGTCCACACTCCATGGAGTCCCCATCTGCCTACCAGTAAAAGGGCCAGGGTCAGACGCACGCCCCAGATACTGATCAGATTTAAAATACTTGGGACCAGAGTATCCCCTGCTCCCCGGAGAGCTCCGGAAGCCACGATGGACACACCGTAAAGAGGCTCGGCAAACAGCTGGATCCTGAGGACCTCCGCCGCCAGCTGCCGCACCTGAAGGTCCGGAGTCATCAGCTGAAAGACCCATGGACAGATAAAAAACATCACTGCCCCGGTGACCGCCATGATCCCGCCTCCCAGGAGGACCGAAAGATTTGAAAAGCTTTTTGCGATCTTTTCTTTTCCGGCTCCCAGGCTCTGGCCTACAAGAGCTGTTGCCGCTTCGGCGATCCCGTAACCGGGCATGTAACAGAAACTCTCTGCAGTAACTGCAAACGAATTAGCCGCAATGGCCACCGTACCCAGAGGGGCTATGATCCTGGTTGTTGCGATCATGGCTCCGCATACGGCCACATGTTCAAAGGCCAGGGGCGCGCCGATGTGCAGAGCATTGAACAGGATCCTCTTATCTATCCCGCCCAGCTTTTCTCTCCGGAACCGGAACACCGGGGACCGGAAGCAGACGGTCCAGAGCATAAGAACACATACCACCAGCTCCGCCAGAGCAGTTCCTATGGCAGCTCCCAGCACGCCGTAATGCCTGATGAAGATCATATTGAAAAAAATATCCAGAAGACACATACTGGCGTTTAAAATACTGGGGGTACGCATATTTCCACTGCACTGGAGCATGGAGCCCGCCAGACGGTTTAACTGCACCGCCGGGAGAGAGCAGGCATAGACAAAGAAATATCCGGAGGCATCCTTCCACAGTTCTTCACCGGCGCCCAGCCACACAGGGAGATGACTGCTTAAAGCTATGCCAATGATCATAAGGAGCAGGGAAAAACAAAGAGACGCAGCCAGTCCATGTTTCAATATCTTTCTGGCATTGACTTCTCTTCTCCCGCCGATCTGGTGGGCCGCCTGTACGGAAAAGCCTGTGGCCGCCCCGCTGCACAGGCCGCTAAGGAGCCAGGTGCTGGTGGATACCACCCCGATTGAAGCGGAGGCCTGTGCGCCCAGACTTCCCACCATCGCCTGATCGATATACTGCATGAAAATCGACGTTATCTGAGCCATAATAGCAGGAACACTCATCTGCCATACAATAGCCAGCTTCTCCCTTCTTGTGATCTCTCCCTTTCGCTGAAAAAAAGCGGCCAGCCGTTCTTCGGGCCTTATCTTTTTCTTATATTTTTCCATTCTTTTTTCATCTCTCTTTTTCATATTCAAAGTCTGAATTGCCTCTCGATGACCGTTACCCGGCAAATGCCCGCTCGTGCAAGCAGGTTGGTCGCTTGCCGGGTGTATCGCGCAAAAAGAAGAGGCCTGTTACAGCCTCTCCTGTGGATAATATGAAGTTTTCGGCGGCTTTCCCGGCTTCTGTCACGACACCTTGGTCCTGCGGAGGATGTGTATGTTCCGTTGGTTGCGGGACAACGGAAAAGTAAATATACAGGGCCATAAAAAGAATCCGGGAAAAACCGTCTGCCATTTAATCATGCATAATTCTATAAATTCAGGCGTTTACCTTTCGGCTTTATTCCATAAAAAATCCGCCTTCTCATGAAAAGCGGAAACATATAGTCATTTTCTGACTACAGGGATCTCAAACTTTGCACGGAAGTTTTCACCTTACTGCTATTAAGCAGGTTTCCTGACTTATGGTTCTTCGCTTTGCCTCTCCTTCTCATACTTGCGTACAATGGATTTTTCTGGCATTGCTCCCCAAATACAGTGACCGGATCGCTCAGGACTCTCACCTGATTCCCTTTTCACCGGTGTTGTGCGGTCAACACAGGTGCACTTAATAGGTTTATGGAATTATACATCTGTATAATACCACCTGCCATAACATGCGTCAAGAAATTTCCATATTTTCTTCTTTCTTTTTTTCCTCTCTTCTTCTTTTGGTCATAAGCCCTCCGATCCTTCCGGTCTCCTTGGCAGAAAGGCTTTTCCATCCTCCTTCCAGAACTTTGTCCAGAACTCCCAGTTCTTCGGCAATTTCATATTTTAACTGTTCCTCCTGAGGGATCCTATTTAAATTAATTTTTTCTTCTTTTTTCTTAGACATAAAAAGCCACACTCCTTTTTCCTAGAGTATGGCCCTTTTCTTTTTCTTTATACAATTATTTTAACGATACCTGGTCCCAAACTTAAGCCTGCATAGGCGATATAACTGAATCGCTGCCAGCCTTTTTTCTTTCTTATTTAGGAATGACGATCGCAGCAATGATATAGGCAATGATCCCTGAACCAAAGCTCATACAGGTGACAATGACCCAGGCAAGGCGGATCAGAGTAGGATCTATATTAAAATATTCTCCGATCCCTCCGCAGACTCCTGCCAGCATATAATTTACAGAAGAACGATATAATCTCTTATCTGACATGACACATACCCCTTTCTATTTATTTTCAAAATCTACTCTGATATTTCCTGCATTATTATCTATGTCCATAGTCTTATCTGAGTCTAAGTCTCCAAAGGTTCCATCATGAAAACCATCTATGCTCTCTCCGCCCAGATCCAGGGCGCCGGTATTAACACTGACGTCTGCCGCATAGTCATTCAGTTTCCCGGTAAATTTTATCTTCAGCCGACCCGCGTTACAGTTCAGGGTGGAATCATCCGCTTCCATAAGTTCCACTTCCAGATTGCCTGCCGCCACATCCATATCACAGATTTTGGCGGCAAGTTTTCCTTCTGTCTCCAGGTTTCCTGCGCTGGAATTCAGATACAGCTCCTCAAACACCTTATCCTGCGGGATCCGGATCAGCAGAGTTTTTTCACTGTCCACTGATGAGTCGCTTCTGGATATGGTAAGTTCTTTTGTATCAAGATCCATATCCGCCACATAAAGACTGGGATCCAGCCCCGAAATCCATATTTTTTCATCTGAAGAGGGCTGTATCCGGATTTCTCCCGCTTCTGCCGTCACATAAAGGCTCTTCACCTTTGAAGCGTCAATGCTGGCCTTTTCCCCGGCATCGGACCAATCCATATTGCGGATACCTGTTTCATCAGACCAGTCTCTGATCCAGGATTCTCCTCGATCCTCCCAGTAATCTTCCCAGTCCTCTCCGATCTCATCCAGATCATCCAGTTCTGTCAGTCTTTCCAGCCAGTGATTTCCAAACCAGCGGTTAAAAACAGAATTATTTTTTGTTCCTCTTTCCAGGCCGTTCATGAATGCCTGTGGGGAAGCCCCGAAAAGGATTCCTCCTGCCGTAAGGATCCCTCCTGTGACCAGCATGACAAGAGCTGTGATCAAAGCGATTTTTGTAAACTTTTTCATGAATTTTCACCTCCCCGGATACCTCTGTGCAGGACTCTCTGGATCAGATCCACCGTCCAGCGGAATACTGCCGGGAACGCCCGGAAGACCAGCCAGATGAAAGCCAGGAGCAGCAGGATACCAACTGCCGTCATCATGAGCGCCCCTCCCACACAGGCAACTGCTGTAGGAGGAGAAGGCAGCTGAAACACCAGGGTGTGGATCAGAAACATAACGCCGCCTACAGTCAGGCCGATCCCGCCTGCCAGCAGTCCGATAATGCCTCCGATGATCCCCATAAGTATACCTAAAGCTCCCATTCCGAAACCAAACACCATGGGAAAGGCTACTACAACAAAAATGATCAGCAGGATCCACCCGGCTCCGCTTCTGGAACGTCTGGGATTCTGTCCGTAAGCTCTTCCATACCCGGCTCTGCTGTAAGGGCCGTCATAACTGTGCTGTCTTCTCTCTCCCTGAGGATCTCTGTACCGGGTGCCGTCCCAGTTATTTTCTTCCTGGCCGGTTCCTGATCCGGTTTCAGATTTCTCGCTGTTTTCTTTCATTTCCGAAGGTTCCGGTACATTTTTTTCCTGAAATCTCTCATCGGTATATCCCGTCTCTGTATATTCTCCGTACTGTATCCCCTCATTTTCCAGATCTGCCCGGATGATGGCCGCTACCTTGCCGGGGCTTCCCAGCTCCTGGATCACTTTTCCTTCATTCTCCGCTCCTGCGTCTTCAAAGTAATCCTGATAGTATTCCAGAGCTGCCTTTCTTTCTGATTCCGGTATATCCCACAGCAGCCGCTCCAGCTGCTCTAAAAATTCTGTTCTGTTCATTTCAGTCCCCTCCCTCAAACAATGTACTGATTTTTGTTGAGTAGCTTTTCCATTCTTCCCTGTATAGATTCAACTGTACCATACCTTTTTCTGTGACTTTATAATACCTTCTGTTCCTTCCTGCGAATTCCCGGTCATAAGTTTCCAGGCACTCATCTTTCTGAAGGCGCCGCAGAACCGGATACAGGGTGGATTCTGAAACTTCCAGTACCCGGCGCACATCCTGGGTAATCTTGTAGCCGTAAGTCCCCTCTTCCTCTCTGGATACAACTGCCAGAACAATGGCATCCAGAAGGGCTGCACCTGTATTGAAAACCATATCCTCACCCCTTTGCTATTTCTTATTCAATACTATATGTTATATAATATAATTTTGTCAACAATATTATATTAAGAATTTCTAAAGATTGGTGAAAGAAAAATAGAAGGTCCTTAGAAAATAGAATTTCTCTGCCCATTCATAAAATAATACAGGTTTCATCAGATTTCTCACTTGTGAAATCCTGAAATCAAATACCTCATTGCTTATTAATCTAAATCATTTCTTGGATTTTGCCAGATATGGCATAGATATACATTGAAAAACAGGAACTGAGGAAGGCGCTTTCACATTAGTCATATGTCAGGAATATTCTCCATTTCGATTAATGCGGCAGTTCTTCTCCTCAGTTTCGCTGCTTTCAAAGACCCTTGCGGCATTCGCCAATTCTACATACAACATGTCCCTTGGCTCATTGCTCGCAGGAGTAAGATCTGTTTATCATTTGTGAATATTTTCTCTGAATTCCTCCAGAGAAGAAGCTCTTGCGGCCAGTTTCAGCCAGATTCCTAAAACCTCCGGATCTTCCTGGCTTTCCACTTCATTTTCCAGGTCTTCCGGTACCGTATCCAAATCTGATAACAATTCCAGGATTTCCTCTCTTTTTCCCTCCAGAACTCCTTCGGCCCGCTCATCCTGCAATAACAATTCCAAAAGCATAAAGCGTCCCTCCATTTCTCTGTCCCGTTTTACCTGAAAGATAAAATTTTGAAGCTGTTTTACAAAATCATCTCGAAGTCTTTCTGGCTTTCCTGCAGTTTTCCTCATTTACCATCACTGGCGCCAAACATAAAATTATCTTTCAGTGTCAGCTCATTTAATGTCTTCTTACTCATTTTTCTTCCTCCACTGACAGAGGAATCCTATGCTTTCATCATAGCACAGGGTTTAGAAAATATCTATGAAATTACTGTAAAACAGTAAGGAAACTTCAAGTCTTAAAAAGGCAATACCGGCGTTCTCACACCGGTATTGCCTTTTTTAGATAAAAGGAATAAATATATTTTTCTTTTACTTTTTTACCAGTCATCCGTTCCAGAGCTTCCTGATAGTACAGAAGCTGGATCTTATACCTCTCTGTCAGTTCCCTGGGATCTCCTGAGGGAATACGGTCTGTTTTGTAATCTACCAGCACCAGATCCCCCTCTTCCTCAAAACAGGCATCAATGATACCCTGGACCAGGATCTCTTCCTCTGACCGATAGTCTTCCTTTACCGAGGAAGCCGGCACAGCTATAACAAAGGGCTGCTCTCTCTTAAGAAGTCCTTCTGCCGCCGCCTTCTTCATTCTCTGTCCCAGGCTGCCTACTGCAAAATCGTAGATATCTTTTGGCCATACGGAGTTTTTCACTGCTTCTGAAATCTTTCCCTGGAAACAAAGGTCCCGAATCTGGTCCTGCACCTCTTTCAGACTATTTGTCTTCTTATAATCCAGCCGCTCCAGAACTGCGTGATAGGCAGTTCCTCTCTCCGCCCCTTTCAGCTCTTCCTGTTCCGGTCTCATAAACGCCGGAACATATCCTTCCTCTGGAGTCTCCTGAGCCAGATCATTCTCATGAGAAAGGGACAATTCTAGGGCGGTCTCTTGTGTTTTTCCGGTCGATTCCTGTGTTTCCCTGACCGGCTTTCCTGTCTCTGAGGCTGTTTCCCGGGATTTTCGGACTGCCGGGTACAGTTCCAGGCTTTCTTCCTCTTCTTCCTGAAGCCGTTTTACTTCCGACACCGTCACTTTTGCCGGGATCCTTCCCAGATCTTCATAGGGATATACATAGGCCAGGCTTTCTTCCAGCTCTTTTCTGGTATCCGGATCGTAAACCTTTTCTGTATCCCAGTGAAGGTAAACTTTCTTTTCTTCCAGCTCTCTGGTCCTGGCGTTCAGCTCTCCCATTACCAGTTCCAGAGGCGAGACTTTCCTTATCCTGAAATCTCCAGGTCCTTCATAGAGGGGATTCAGAGGATAGACTCCCAGATTCACAGACTGGTACAATTCCTTCATAGACTTGTGTCTGGCCAGAGCCGACAGGATCCAGTCCAGATAGCTTTTTCCTTTCACCCGCACTCCGTAGGGAAGGCGTCTCTGACTCCGCCGTTTCAGCATTTCCTGCTGGGAAAGCCGTTCCGGCAGTTTTGTAAGAGTGCCTGTAAGGATCAGCTTCTCTCTTGCCCTTGTAAGAGCCACATAAAGGATCCGGAGCTCTTCCCCCAGGCTTTCCAGGGTGATCTCCTGCTGGATCGCTCTCTGGAGAATGGTCCTGGTCCGGATCCTCAGCTTCTCATCTACCCAGGGAGCGCCGATCCCCAGATCCGGGTGAAGCACGATACTCTCTCTGGCATCCTGCATATTCATCTGTTTTCCCATACCTGCCACAAACACCACAGGAAATTCCAGGCCTTTACTGCCGTGGATACTCATGATCTTTACCGTATCCTCTTTTTCGGAAAGGATATTTGCCTCTCCGAAATCCACCTGATATTTTTTCAGATTTTCAATATACCGGACAAAGTTAAACAGCCCCCGGTAGCTGGTGCTTTCATAATCTCTGGCCTTTTCCAGGAGCATGAGAAGATTTGCTTTTCTCTGTTCCCCTGACGCAAAAGCCTGCTGCCAGAGGAGAAATTCTGTTTTGTCAAAGAAATCCCAGATCAGCTGATGGATAGGAGTATAAGGCACTTCCCGGCGCAGTTCCCGGTAGGTTTTCAAAAATTCCCGGACTTTCTCTCCCAGGGGCTCCCGGAGTTTTTCTGTCTCCAGCAGAGCCTCATAAAGGCTGGTCCTTTCCCCTGCGTTTCCAATATTCCGGATCCGGGCCAGTTCCTCAAAGGTAAATCCCTGAGGCTGGTTTTTCAGAGCTCCGGCCAAGGGAATGTCCTGAAAAGGATTATCCAGGATCTGGAGATAATCCAGCACCGCCGCCACCTCAGGGGCAGAGAAATATCCCGTCTTTGTAGTAACGCTGGCAGGGATATTACAGGAATTCAGGATCTTTTTAAAAGTCTCTGACCATCCTGACATGGTCCTGAGTAAAATGGTAATATCCGAGTACTTTACTTTTCTCAGCTCTCCGGAATCCTTATCTGTTACCTGCCCCGCCTCCATCAGTTCCCGGATCCTCATGGCGATCATCCTGGCTTCCAGCTCCCTGGCAGTTTCCGGACTGTCCTGCTCCTGCCACAGAGGATCATCCTCTTCCAGAAGGAGGACCTCCGCTGCCGGCTCTGTTCCTTGGGGTAGCTGGGGAAACTGGCCCTTTGGATAAAGGGCTGCGTCCTCGTCATATTCCACCCCTCCCAGATCTTCTCCCATGATCTGATAGAAAAGATAGTTCACACTGTCCAGCACCGTACCCCGGCTGCGGAAATTTTTGTGAAGGTCGATCCGGTAAGTTTTGCCCCCGGGAGTTGTGGGGTAGCTGCGGAATTTTTCCATAAACAGATCCGGCCGGGCCAGGCGGAACCGGTAAATACTCTGCTTTACATCTCCTACCATGAAGATATTGTATTCTCCCTCTTCTACCCGGGAGACAGAGGTCAGGATCTTCTCCTGGACCAGGTTGCTGTCCTGATACTCGTCGATCATGATTTCCGCAAACTGATCTGCCAGTTCCCTGGCAGCCTGGGTCCGTTCATCCTTTTGGGGACTGTGGTCTACCAGGATCTCCAGGGCATAGTGCTCCAGATCGGAAAAATCCAGGATATTTTTTTCCTGTTTTTTCTTTTTATAGGCCTCCATAAAGGCCAGGGTCAGATCCACCAGGACCCCTACGGGCCGGGCTGCCCCCTGTAGGTGCTCCACCATTTCTTCTGCTGATTCCTGAAAATACTTTCCTTTCAGATCGTTCAGAAGCTCTTTTGCCTGGCTGCGCAGGTTCTTTGCCAGCTCCTGTTTTTCCTCGGTGACCTGCTCCTTCTCTGCCTTTTTACCTGGAGGAAGGCGCTTAAATTCCAGATGGTCCATAGCTTCCTTCCACTGAAAAAATTTCTCCATGGAAAGCAGGTTCTCCACAGATTTTTTTTCTTCCTCCAGAAGGGGAATATAAAATCCCGGGCCGTCCCCTTCCCCGGCGATTTCCAGAGCCTGGGAAAGAAGTTCCTCCGCCTCTTCCATCTGTTTTCGGAGTTCTCCTTTTATAGCTCCCATCCAGGGGGCATTTTCCAGCTCCTCCTGGCTTTTTACCTGGTAAGCTCTGCGGCACTCCTCCAGCCATTCCCGGGGATAGGGATAACTCATGGAAAACTCATAGAGCTTCAGTACCAGGTCTTCAATATTCTCATCGGATTTTCCCTGGGCAAATCCTTCTACAAAGGAAGAAAACTCCTCATAGTCTTCCCGTCCATAGGCTTCTTCCAGGATCTTTTCCGCTACGTCCCCTTTCATCAGCCGCATTTCCCCTTCATCTCCCATACGGAAAGAAGGGTCCAGGTCAATAAGATGAAAATAGTTTTTTACCACATAGGCGCAGAAGCTGTCTATGGTGGTGATCTGAGCATGGTGGACCAGGGTGCTCTGCCGCTGAAGGTGTTCGTTTTCGCTGTCTTCCTCCAGCCGTTTCTCAATGGCTCTGGCAATCCGCTCTTTCATCTCTCCCGCCGCAGCTCTGGTAAAAGTCACCACCAGCAGCCGGTCAATATCCACCGGCCGGTTTTTATCCATGATCCGCTCCAGGATCCGCTCTACCAGCACCGCAGTTTTTCCGCTTCCTGCCGCGGCGCTTACCAGAATGTTGCAGTCCCTGGTATCTATGACCTTCTGCTGTTCTTTGGTCCATGAAACTGCCATCTTTATTCCTCCTCCCCAGTGGATACTTTTTTCAAAGCTGCCTTCATCTTTTCCCAGATTTCCTCCGGCTTACAGGTTCCCAGTCTCCGGAAGGAATATCCGGGGATCTTCTCGTCAAAACCGCAGACATTCCGGTAAGGACAGTAATCGCAGGCACTTTCTTTCTGATAGGCGAAAGGATTTACCTCTACATTTCCACCAAGGATCTCCTGTCCGATCTCCCTGGCCTTATAGTTTACATAATTCATAATCGTTGAAAACTGTTCCTGATCCGCCACCTTGGAATTTCCCGCAAGAGTTCCCTTAGCCGTATACTTTACCGGAACTGCCAGGGATTCTACACTTTTTCTAAGAGCCAGATCCTTGTCAAGCCGCTCCAGGATCCCCGGTTCTCCTCCTGCCAGACCGTCCATTTTCAGTTTTTTCAGGATCTCCCGGTCCGCATGTTCCGGATCTTTCACATCTTCCCGGTTCAGCATCGGATCTTTGATATTATAGTAAAAGATCCCTGCAGGAACGATTTTCTCTTTTGGAAAACGCCGCTGTTCCAGTTCCACTGCCGCATTTAGATACAGGGCCAGCTGAAGCTGAAGGCCATAGTACATCTTTACCGGATCCAGCTGGGTATTTCCTGATTTGTAATCAATGACCTTCACATAGACTTTCCCATCTTCCCGGCACAGATCGATCCGATCGATCCTTCCTGTAAGGTGGAGGATTTCTTCCGGAGAAATCCGCAGATCCAGACTTGAAATATTATCCCAGGGACCAAAAGCCCACTCCGTAAGAGCCGGCAGGAACCGTCCCTGACGAAGCTGGAACTGAAGGGCCCACACTGTTCTCTTTACCATTCTTTTCGCCCGCTTTACCGTATAGGCATTTCTGGCAGAGGAAAGGAGCACTGACTCTCCTGCCTGAGCCACCACCTGGTCCACACAGGCTTCTGCCAGCCGGTCTCTCTCTCCGTCTTCAAGCTGGGTCCAGAGGAGTCCCTGTTCCCGAAGCTTTCTGGCAAAAAGATCCAGACTGTTGTGAAGCAGGGTTCCCAGATCCGCCATGGTAAACTGATACCGGACCCTGTCCCTAAGAACCAGGCCGTAGGTGAGAAAATGGGAACAGGCGCACCGGGCAAACTGCTCCAGCCGGGTAGCACTGTTCTCCAGTTCTGTACCGTAAAGAACCTGTGCCACCGCTTTTCCAATGGCGTCCTGCGGGTTGACATAATATGCAGTCTCTACCAGCCGATCCGCCCAGGGCTTCCACTCTTTTTCTTTCAGAAGCCAGGTATACAACTCCTGGAAAACCTTGGTTTTCTCCTGTCTGCCTCCCAGTTCCCGGGCCACCTGCTCCACAGCCCCCTGGGGACTTTCTGTATATAGAGGAACTTCTTCCAGCTCTCTGGCTTTAGGAAAAAACTTTTCCACCTGGTTGACCAGATAGGAGGGGGAGAGCATATCTCCGCTGCTATTTAGGCGGCTGTAGGTAAGATAAACTTCCCGGCTGGGTTTTGTAAGGTTCAGATAGAGATAAAATTTCTGGGTATAAAGCTCTTCTCTTGCCGTAGGCGCCAGGGCCAGGCCCATTTTTTCCAAAGGTCCTTCCAGCTCTTCCCGGTTCAGATCAGAAAGGATCTTGCTTCCGTTTTTTTCCTTTGGTATCTTTCCTTCATTGACGCCCGCAAAAAAAAGAACCTTAATGTCTTTCAGCCTGGTCCTTTCCATATCTCCCACCAGGACCTGGTCTGCGGCAGGAGGGATCACGCCGACCTTTGCCTCGGAAAGTCCTGCTTCCAGGATCTCCTTAAAGGCTCCCGGCCTGACCCGCTCCTCCCCCAGAACCTCCACCAGCTTGTCCAGAAGATCCATAACGATCCGGTAGATCTGGCTGTATTCTTTTGCCAGAGCCATATCTCCTCCGGCAGCGAATCCTTCCTCATATGTCTTCAGTTTCTTTTCAATATGATTTTCACATATAAATCTATACAGAGCTTGACAGCAAGTTTTAACAGTACCCTGAGGATCCTTCAGACTTTCCCCGAAAGGCCGCCACATATCCACAAGTTTCTGTCTTACTGGGTTTAATTTTACACATTCTTCCGGATCTTCTCCACGATAAGACCGGACCCATTCCTGATCCCACCGGGCAAAGCCCCGGATTCCCATGGCGATCACATAATTTTCCAGCCTGTCCATCTCTTCTTCTGTGATATCTGTCAGTCCGCAGCGGAGAAACCGGAATACACTTTCATAACTAAAGCCCTCCACTACCATATCTACAGCGCTGCGGATATATTCCACAAAGGGATTCATAAAAAGAGAATGTTTCTCATCTATAAAACAGGGAATCTGGTATTTTTCAAAAGCCCTTCTGGCAGCCGGGGCATAGACTTCCATATCTCCGGTGACCAGAGCAAAGTCCCCGAAACGGTAACCTTTTTTCCGTACCATATGCCGGATCCGGCAGGCAGTCTCCTCCATTTCCTCTTGAGGATTCAGAGCCTCACGGATAAAAACCGCCTTTTCTCCGCCTCCATAAGGCTTTCCATTCTTCCGGAAAATATTTCTCTCCAGATGATCCAGAGCCCCTTTCTCCTGAAATCTTCCCTGATATTTCTCTCCCTTTCCCGGGATCCATGTCTCGCTCCAGGATGTTTTCGTCTCCTCCGCCAGTTTACATAATTTATGAACAGTCTGCCGGGTAAGATAAAAAAGCCCGTAGGGGCTGCCAAGCCTATAAGGATCTTCCCCTCTTCCTACAGTCAGAGGGATATATACCTGCCGGCAGATCTTCAGAAGTTTTTCCAGCACCTGGATCTGAATCGGAGTAAAACCGGTGTAGCCGTCCAGTACCACTGTACTGTCCCTTAATTTTTCTGACTGCTCCGCCCTCTGGGCCAGAACGTCCAGAATCTCCTCCTGGGTAATAAATTTTCCTTCCAGATAATCAAAAAAGCCTTTATACAATGTCTGAATATCTTTCAGCTTGTAAAAAAGCTCTGGTTTTTCCTTTATATCCTCCAGAAGTCTGTCCAGATCCTCTGCCCCGATCTCGTACTGGCGAAGCTCTGAGACCATGGATTTTAACTGGGACACATAGCCCTGTTTATTCATTTTTGATCCAAGGAGCTTCAGCTCACCCTTTTTTTCCTGCGCTACTTTACGCAGGACCATACTTTTTCCCGTCTCTTCCAGAAGCTCCTGAGAAAGAGCCCCTGTCTCCTCCAGTACCCGGAAAGCCAGACGTTCAAAGCTGAGAACGTCGATGTTCATAATCCCTTTCCTGGGATGGAGCATCACCAGCTCCTTCTGGGTCTGCATGGTAAACTGCTCCGGCACCAGCACCAGATACTGCCTGTCCGGATTCTCCATGGACTCCTGAATGATCTTATTGTAAATATAATAAGATTTCCCCGAACCGGAAGGTCCGAAAATAAACTGTAATGCCATTTTCCTCTTTCCTTCTAAAAAAACTTTTCGATCACTTCTGCTATCCCGTCATGATCGTTGTCATTTACTGTAATGTAATCTGCTACGTCCTTTACTTTCTCCTGAGCGTTTGCCATAGCCACTCCCAGCCCTGCAAACTGGATCATGGACACGTCATTAAACCCGTCTCCGCAGCAGACCATCTCCTCTCTTGAGATCCCCAGAATATCCAGGAGATGCCTGAGAGAATATGCCTTGTCCACATTTTTCGGAGTAATCTCTAAGAAATAAGGCTCTGAACGGAATACCTGAGCCTCATGCTGATACTTCCTGGCCATCACAGGCTCCAGGGCTTCCAGATCCTGTCCATCTCCCGTCAGCAGGCATTTATTTACAGGGAAATCCACAAAGGAGCCAAAGTCCTTCCGGTATTCAATGGGCATCTGATTGATCCGGGACTCAATGGCCATATATTGATCCGGTTCTGTTCCGGAATAGATCACATCTCCCCGGTAGGTAATGATCCCGATATGGTTTTCCAGCGCATCTCTCCACAGCCTGGCCGGAAGGCTTAAAGGCAGGGTCCGTTCAAACACACATTCCTTTGTCTTGAAATTCAGGATCCGTGCCCCGTTAAAAGGCAGGACGTAGCTTCCATAGGTCTGAAATTCCAGAGCCTGGGCCACATAAGAAACGCCCTGGGGAGGCCGCCCGGAAGCGATAGCCACAGGAACCCCCTTCTCCTGAAGGCGGATCACCGCCTCCCTTGTCTTCTCACTTACCTGTTTCTGTGAATTGGTCACAGTTCCGTCTATATCTAACACCAATAATTTATATTTCATGATCTTCCTCTTTTTGCGCGGCCTTAAAAGGCAGTTTTTTCTGTATCAGTATACCATAAAGCGGGGAGCCAAGCGAGATTTGTTCTCATTTGGCGACCGCCGATGATACTAGCCGCTTGCGGCTAGTATACCATAAAGCAAGAAGTCAAGCGAGCATTTATGCTCATTTGGCGAATGCCGATGATACTAGTTGCTTGCGGCTAGTATACCACAAAGCCGGAAGCCGGGGAAACCTCTATGTTCATCCGGCGAGTGATATAGAAAAGAGACTGCCCCATCCGGCAGCCTCTTTTCTCCGTTCATTATCTCACAGAAAGCTAAATCCCATATTCCTGGAATAATTTTTCCAGCAGCTGGGGATCTGACGCAGCCTTCACTATTAGAGATGTCTTTCCATCTTTATCCAGACACAAGATCAAACGGTTGTACCGCTCCTGATTTTCCTGCCTTCCCTCTTGTCGTCCCTCTTCTATGAAATCATCACGCAGCATTTCTCCCAGTATTGTCATTTTGACTTCCTCCTTTATCTTTTCCAGATCTGCTCTGCTGAGCAGTTTGTTTGCCAAGGCATAGAGCATTGCTTCCATTTTTTTCGCTTCTTCTATGCTGATCAGCTTATCTTCTCTATTAACTGCCTTGATTCCTTCCAGTATCCTGGTTTTGATCTCTGATTTGCCGCCCATAAGAGGGCTGAGCAGTACCGGGATCAGATCTTTCCTTTTCAGCTTTTTCTTCTTTTGTATTTTCCTCAGGATTTTATCCCCGTCTTTTTTCTTCATTTGTATCAGTTTGACCCGGTAGGTATTGATTCCCTCAGTGATCTCCGTAAGAATGTGTTTTCTGTTTGCAGTACAGATCACACAGGTAAGAACTTCCACTCCATAGGTCCTGCTGGTAGCTGCCTCATACTCCCGAAACCTCCGCAGGTCAGCCTTGGTAAGAGGATCGCTTTCAAATTCAATATGATACCACCAGCCGTTCTCCATCTCATAGTTGAAGTCCTGGTACATCTTTCCGGTTTCCAGATGGACCAGCTCTGTAGGGGCGATCCTTTTTACAGGTTCCTTAATGCCTAACCATTTCAGCAATTCCTCTCCGAAGAACTGGGCTCCGGTCTTCATGATCTCGTCTTCTACCTGTCCCAGGGGTTTTGATGATTCCTGACACTTAGTTTCTTTCAAACGGCCTCCTTTCGGGCCCGCAGAAACTGTATCTGTAAAATCATTATACACAAAAGAAATGGCTCTGCCCAGATTATTTTTTATATACGTTGAAAAATGTCCGAACCGGACGGATTTGTTATTAAGATTATTTTTAGAACTGTTTTCCGCTTTACAGCTTCTTAAATTTCCTGCATACAGCAATTTTTGTATTTTACAGATACCTCTGCTTACCACTTCCTGTAACTGTAGGATAGCACAGGCTGTGGCAAAAGTACAGATCTTTTCAAAATCCCGGTCTGCCGTTCATAGCTTCGAATCCGTCCCGGCATCGCCTGCCGGCAGGAAGAATCAAAACTCCCGTCATATTTTTCCTATTTCTATAATATGCTATAAAAAGAAATGCAGGAGGTGCAGCCATGAGCTCAAAAACTAAAATTGTGGTATTACATATGAAAGAAGTTATCTACACCGGTATTTTCGTGGTCTTCGCCATTGTACTGGCTGTTCTGCTCTTTATGATGTTCGGAAAAGGCAGAGAGGCGGACACTGCCAGCGCCCAGGCCGTCTATCATGCCGGTGTCTACACAAGTCCCATAACCTTAAATGCCAATACCTTTGACGTAGAGGTTACCGTGGACGAAGACCACATTAATTCCATCTCTCTGAAAAATCTCAGCGAGACCACCACCGCCATGTATCCTCTGATGGAGCCAGCCCTGGATGCCCTCTCCACTCAGATCTGTGAATCCCAATCCACAGAAAACATTACCTACTCCGAAGAAAACAAATATACCTCTATGCTGCTTTTGGATGCCATCAATAAAGCGCTGGATAAAGCAAGGATCGCCGATTAGAAAGGGAGCTTTCACAGCTCCTTTTCTGTTTTTCTGCTTACATCTGCCTTCTTTCCTCCTGTAATTTTCGTCTTCCTTTACGTGAATTTTTTCTTCCCTGATTTCCCCTATGCTGCTTGATATGCCCGGTCCGTAATGCTATACTCCTCTTGTGAAACAAAATCCTTATATCAAAAATCGGAGTATTGAAATCTATGTGCAGAAACAACAAAAAGAGAAATCAAGACCTACTCCATGCAAAGCCGGTATCCTGAGCGGCCTTCGCATGGAGTAATCAGAACAGCCGCTCATAAAAAATGCCGGCTTTGTCCCCTTGGCTAGATCAAGAAGGAGGCCTGCATTTGAAATATATAAACGCAAAGACGCTTCTTCCCGAAGCACTAGTGGAAGAGCTCCAGAACTATATCCAGGCCGACTATATCTATGTGCCGGCAAAAGAGGAGCAGCACAGATCCTGGGGAGAGGTATCCGGTTATCGAAAAGAACTGGAAAAGCGCAATAAAAAGATCCGGACGGAATACAGAAAAGGCTTTTCTGTGGAGGAACTTGCCCTCCGCTATTGCCTTTCCACATCCGCCGTACGAAAAATCATTTATCATAAATGAAATGGACCGCCGCAGGAAAAACACCAAAATGCGGCGGTCTTTTTATACAAAACACTTCGGTATCTTTCTGTAGATTGCGAACGGACAGCACCTCCCGGTAAAATATCCTTATCCTGCAGACCTTAAGAGGCAGATAAGCTCATATCTATCTCCCCTGTTTTTGACTGCGGGAAATCTTTTCCTTAGGAGGATATTCAGATGACTATAACAGATAAAATCTATCCCCGGACCGGCGATAGAGAAACGGTTTATTTAAAAATGTAGTTGAAAATTCCAATATCGAAATAGGGGATTATACCATCTATAATGACTTTATCCATGATCCCAGAGAATTCCAGAAAAATAATGTCTTATACCATTATCCCATCAATAAAGACCGGTTGATCATAGGAAAGTTTTGTTCCATTGCCTGCGGTGCAAAATTTCTTTTTAACAGTGCCAATCATAAAATGGCTTCTCTATCCACCTATACCTTTCCCCTGTTTTTTGAAGAATGGGGCCTTAAAAAAGAGAATGTTGCCCAAGCCTGGGATCAGAAAGGGGATATTATGATCGGTAATGACGTCTGGATCGGTTATGAAGCTGTAATCCTTTCCGGAGTAACCATTGGAGACGGCGCAGTAATCGGCTGCCGGGCGGTTGTGACCAAAGACATACCTCCTTATACCATCGTAGGAGGAGTCCCGGCAAAACCTATCCGAAAACGGTTCGATGAAGAAACTATAAAGGAACTCCAGAAGATAAAATGGTGGGACTGGCCGGAAGAAAAAATCACAGAAAAGATCCAGGCTATACAAGCCGGAGATTTAGTAGGATTAAGAGAGGGATAGATATGTGCACAAGATTTGTTTATAACGGAAAAGATACAATTACAGGATTTAACTTTGACATTGATCTGTCTGTATGGGATCACAAAGTCATGAAAGAAAAAGACCGGTTTTATATCGGGATAAAAATGCCGGATAACCGGTATCATTCTTTCCATGGAATTCACCGGAATGGAAATACGGGAACAAAAAATCCTTTATGCCCCGGACACAACTATGCAGGCCATGATTTCTGACAGATATGGAAGAGTCCTTCTCATAGAACCTGGGATCGGATATCGGCTGGAACAGAAACGGTATTCTCTCATGACAAACTACTCTGTCCTGAATCCTTAAAGCACCCGCCCCTATATAGTCCCAGGCGATGACCGGTATGAGCGGGCACAGGCACAGTTTGAAAAGCAGAAAGAAACCTTTTCTGTTTCCGACGCTTTCCACATATTAAAGTCAGTGAAACAGGAAGGTCTGTGGGCAACAAGAGTTACCTTTGTATATTCTGTCAGGGAAAAGAAAGTTTACTATGTGCTGAATAATGATTTTGAAGAAATATCAGAATATTCCTTCGATAGTTAATTTAAAAAGTTTCTCTACCTTAATCCTATCTTCGGAAGCTTCATAGGGCCAGAAATAATACTTTATCTGATCACCTGGATTATATGGGTTTAGGGTAATGTCTTCCATAACAGATTCTTTGGAACAGTCCAGCAGAACTTCTTTTTCGTCCTCCATTCTCTGAATTGTGATTTCACCCTTTTCTCTGTCTATTTCCAGGATTTTTCCTTCTTCCTGTGACCAATAAGTTCCCGGGCCGCCGGAAATGTTTTCCTGGTTTTTACCCAAAATCAGTATTCCAGCGGTTCCTACCAGAACCAGAAGAAGCATGCCGGCGATACCCGCCAGTAATCTTTTGGAAGCTCCCCTCATTCTATCACACCTTCCTTATTCCATCGGGAATTTCAAGCCCCACTGCTCTCTTGCCTGATCCATCAGTCCCATGATTTCCATAGTTTCTTTGTGAGGCATCTGAGGACACTGAGTAAGTCCCTGTTCTATGGCTTCTTTGCAAGCCAGGACTTCATACTCGTATCCGGTAATCTGTTCCGGGCAATGGTACTGAGCCTTTACCTGACGATCCCGGTCATAGATGGTCAGCGTCTGGAAGTTATTGATATTCTCTACTACGGCAAAGCCTTCTGTGCCATAAATAATTCCCTGCCGGTCAGAAAGTACCCGCATAGAGCTGTTGAGAATCGCCATTTTTCCTCCCGGATAGATCAGGGTAATGCTGTTCTGAGCGTCTACGCCAGTGTCTGTCATAATGGCAGTAGATACCATTTTTTCTATCTGATTGCCAAAGACCATGGAAGCAAAGTTCAGGGCATATACCCCAACGTCCAGAAGCGCCCCGCCGCCCAGTTCCGGTTTCAGAAGTCTTGGCACGTTTCCGATAAGATAACAGAGATTTGCAGTAAGAGTCATAGGTTCTCCGATGGCTCCTTGGGCCAGTACCTGACGGATCGTGTTCCACATAGGCATATACCGGACCCACATAGCTTCAGCCAGAAGCACACCTTTCTCCCGGGCCAGACGGATCATTTCTTCTGCCTGTTTCTGATTTACTGCAAAAGATTTCTCACATAATACATTTCTTCCATGAGCAATGAGCATTTTCACATTCTCATAGTGTTCCGACATAGGACTGGCCACATAAACCAGATCCACATTCTCATCTGCCGCCATCTCCTCGTAGGAACCATAGGCTTTTTCGATCTGAAAGCGTTCTGCAAAAGCTTCTGCCTTCTCCAGGCTTCTGGAAGCCACCGCATAGATCCTGGCTTCTTTCATCTGAGCCACTGTTTCCGCCATCGTTGCTGCAATATTTCCTGTACTTAAAATACCTACTCTCAACTGTTCCATTTTGATACCTCCCTGTTCCTCTATGTTTTGCTATTCTCTTCTGTTTTATCGAACCTTCTCTTTAAAGTTTTAGGATCTTTCGGTCAATCCATACTCCTCAGCCAGGCTTTCCAGTCCTTCCAGAACCTCTTCTCTGGAGTAATCATGCTCCTCCAGGAAATCATCCTCAAATTCATCTAAATGCTGATAAAAATCCGCTACCATGATCCCGTATCCCGGTGTGTTCTCGGGGAAATCTCCCAGAAGAATATTTTCCGCTTCATTGATCTCGCCCCGGTCTGCCATCTCCAGTATCCGGGCATAGAGCTTTTCTTCCTCTGTCCGCTCTTCCTCCACAGGCAGTTCATAGCGGACCTCCCGCTGTCCCGTCAGGACCAGAGCCAGGCCCCGGACCACATCATTGATCATACGCATAAGATAATCCTGTTTAACACCCATGTCGCGCCTTCCTTTTTTCCTTTTTTATATAAGGCTGCCTCATGAAACATATATCCGGAATATTTGTATATTTTATGCTAATTATCGAGAAGCTATCGCATTAAACATATGTCTGGAAGATTTATACATTTTATGCGAATTTGTCGAGCATAGCTTTGAGACCACAGGCTCAAAGCGGCACAGACTGAGCAATAAAATGTATAAATCTTCTCGGTTTCGATTAATGCGATAGTCACAGACCGAACAATAAAATGTACAAATATTCTAGTGTACTGTTTAATGAGGCAGCCCCGCCTTGATCGCAAATTTGATCACGCCGTCCTGTTTCTTTTCAAAAATCTCATAAGCCTCCATAATATGCTCCAGCGTCGTCCGGTGGGTGATCAGCGGGCTGGTATCCAGCTTTCCCTTTTGGATCAGATCCATGATCTGTTCACAATAGCAGCCATCTACTCCCCCTGTCTTAAAGACCAGATTCTTTCCATACATGGAAGGCAGGGGCAGCTGCTGGTCCTCTTCATACATTGCCACCAGAGTTACCACTGCATTTGGCCTTGCGATCTTCCAGGCCGTCTGAAAGGTATCTTTTCCTCCAGCCACTTCAAAGACCCTGTCTGCTCCCCGCCCGCAAGACAGCTCTCGGATCCGGGCCTCCAGGCCCTTTTCTGAAACTTTACCTGGATTTATGCAATAATCCGCCAGGTGATTCTCTTTAGCCACTTTCAGCCGGTTCTCGTCTGTATCCAGGGCAATGATCTTACCTGGGTCATAAAGTCTGGCGCACATCATGGTACAAAGTCCCGCAGGTCCTGCCCCGATCACCGCCACAGTGTCTCCTTTGCTGATCTCTCCGATCCTGGAAGCCCAGTAACCGGTAGACAGAAGATCCCCGGTGAAAAGAGCGGCTTCATCTGACACACTGTCGGGGATTTTGGTAAGACCGTTGTCTCCATAAGGGATCCGCACATACTCCGCCTGTCCTCCGTCGATCCGGCACCCCAGGGCCCAGCCGCCCAGAGGATCGCTGCAGTTATTTACAAAGCCTCTCTCACAGTAAAAGCAGCTTCCGCAAAAAGTCTCCACATTCACTGCTACCCGGTCTCCCGGTTTTACCTTTTTCACTTCTTTTCCGATTTCCTCCACCACGCCCACAAACTCATGGCCCAGGATAGTTCCCGGCACAGCATTTGCCACCGCTCCATGTTTGATATGGATATCGCTGGAACAGATGGTGGTAAGGGTCACTTTTACCAAAACATCGGTATCCTTTTCCAGACAGGGTTTTGGCCGTTCTGTAAGGATCAGTTTTCCTTTTTCTTCAAAAACTACCGCCTTCATAGTTGCCGCCTTTCTTTTACTCCTGAATCTTCTCCAGCTCCTCCATCCAGATCCGTACACAGGCGTCGCTGGGCATCCGGAGGTCTCCTCTTGGAGATACGGCTACGCTTCCCACTTTAGGTCCATCGGGAAGACAGGAACGCTTGAACTGCTGGGCAAAAAATCTGGAATAAAAGGTCTTCAGCCACTTCATGATCACTTCCGGCTCGTAAACGCCGGCAAAAGCCGCCTTTGCCATGCGGTAGATCTTACCCGGTCTGAAATGGAAACGGAGCATCTGGTATAAGAAAAAATCATGAAGCTCATAAGGCCCTACCAGATCTTCCGTCTTCTGAGAGATCACCCCATCCTTTGGTGGAAGAAGCTCCGGGCTTACCGGAGTATCCAGGATATCCAGAAGGATCTGGGACAGTTTTTCTTCTTTGCAGGTATCTGCGTAATACCGTACCAGATGGCGGACCAGAGTCTTTGGCACTGAAGCATTTACTCCATACATGGACATATGATCCCCATTATAGGTAGCCCAGCCAAGAGCCAGCTCTGAAAGGTCTCCCGTTCCTACTACCATGCCTCCCTGCTGGTTGGCAATATCCATGATCACCTGGGTACGCTCCCTGGCCTGGGAGTTTTCGTAAGTCACGTCATGAACATTTTCATCATGGCCGATATCTGAAAAATGCTGAAGTACTGCTTTCTTGATATCCACTTCCATAAGGGTTGCTCCCAGCCGTCTGGTCAATTCGCAGGCGTTGGTATAAGTCCTGTCCGTGGTGCCGAAGCAGGGCATGGTCACCGCAGTGATATGCTCTCTTCCCATTCCCAGAAGATCAAAGGCCCTGGCAGTGACCAGGAGAGCCAATGTGGAATCCAGACCTCCTGAGATTCCCAGCACCGCTCTTTTGCAGTGGGTATGCTCCAGCCTCTTCTTCAGTCCCATAGCCTGGATCATCAGGATCTCATTACAACGCTTGTCTCTTTCTCCCCGGCTGTCCGGCACAAAAGGATTTGGATCGATAAACCGCTCCAGCTTTGTCTCCTCCACAGGAAGGGAAAACTCTACTGTGAGATATCCTTCTCTCTTTTCCTCATGCCAGGTAGAGATCCTTCTCCGTTCTTCTGATAAACGGTTGATATCCAGAACTGCCTCTGCTGACTGGTTCTGGAACATTTCCGCCTCTTTTAACACCACACCGTTTTCACAGATCAGGTGCTGGCCGCCGAAAACCAGATCCTGGGTAGACTCTCCGTATCCGGCAGTAGCGTAAATATAGGCGCACAGCAGTCTGGCAGACTGGCTCTTTACCAGCTCCCGTCTGTAGTCCGCTTTCCCTACAGTCTCATCACTGGCGGAAAGGTTTACGATCACATTTGCCCCGGCCATGGCGTGAGCTACGCTTGGAGGAGCAGCCGCCCACAGATCCTCGCAGATCTCCGCAGCCACGGTAAGGCCCGGCATTTCCCTGCAGGAAAACAGCAGTTTTTCCATCACAGGCACCTGCTTTCCTCCCAAATCCGTATATCCCCAGAGGTTTTTCCCGGAAGAAAAATGCCTTGCCTCATAAAACTCTCCATAATTCGGCAGGTACTCCTTGGGGACCAGACCCAGGATCTCTCCCTGGTTTATGGCTGCCGCCACATTATAAAGCTTCCCATGATATACATAGGGCAGACCCACAAAGATCAGTCCGGGCACATCTTTTAATTCCTCTGCCGCTCTTAAAAGCTGCTCCCTGGCGCTGCCAAGGAGAGTCTCCTGCCAGAACAGATCCTGACAGGTATAGCCGGTAATAGAAAGCTCCGGGAATACCAGGATCCTGGCTCCTCTCTGAGAAAGCTCCCTGGCTTTCTTAATGATCTCATCTGTATTATGAATACAGTCGGCCACACGGACGTCAATAGCTGCCGCTGCCGCCTTTATAAATCCATCTTTCATCTTCCGCCAAACCTCTCTTTTATCTTTTACATTCCTTTAAGATCCGTTTCAGTTCATCTACGGTAAAGGTATAATTTTTATTGCAGAAATGACAGTTCATCTCGATTTCTTTTCCTTCATCGATCATTTCCTGAATGTCTTTTTTCCCAATACTGATCAGGGCTCTCTCCACTCTCTCTTTGCTGCAGTTACAGTGGAACTGGGTAGGGATCCTATCGTTAAATTCAATGTCAAATCCCTCCAGCAGAAGTTCCAGAAGACTTTCCGGTGTATGCCCTTCTTCCAGAAGAGCTGTGACAGAAGTCACTTTCTTCAGATTTTCCTCCAGACGGCTGATCACTGCTTCCTCTGTGAAAGGCATAAGCTGGATGATAAAGCCCCCTGCCTGCTTCACAGTATTGTCCTTTTCCATCAATACGCCCAGACCCACTGAAGAAGGTACCTGCTCGCTAGTAGCAAAGTAGTAGGTAAGGTCCTCTGCGATCTCGCTTGTCTGGAGCACTGTCTGCCCTACATAAGGCTCTTTCATGCCCATGTCTTTGATCACGTTCATAAAGCCCACGCCTACAGCACCTGCCACATCCAGTTTTCCCTGGGCATTGGCGTGAAGGACCACATTGGGGTTTCCCACATATCCTTTTACGTTTCCCTTGGAATCTGCAGTAACGGTAATGCCCTCCAGAGGACCTCCCGCCTTGATCTGCAGGGTCAGCAGATCCTTCTCTCCTTTCATCATCACGCCCATCATAGCTCCCGCTGTAAGCAGACGGCCCAGAGCCGCTGTAGCCACCGGGCTGGTATTATGGGCTGCTCTGGCATACTCCACCAGATCCCTGGTAGTAGCCGCGAATGCCCTGATCTGATAATTAGCCGCTGTGGCCCTTACAATATAATCTCCCATATTTTAAATCTCCTCTTTATATCTTAAATATTTTTCTTTCCCTTTTCTCTGGCAAGTATGTAGATCCTCTCACTGTCCTCTTTCACCGGATTCCTGGTAAAGGCGTCGTAAGCGTCTACAAATTCCATTCCTGCCTTTGCCAACAGTTCCTTCACCTTTTCCAGAGAATAGGCTTTCTGATAATGAGTCTCTTCATATTTTCGGTAAAGAGTCTCCCCATCCTTTTCCACCGGGATAAAAAGAGCCAGATCATATTCGTTGATCTGTTCCTCTGGATCGTAATAATTATCCCAGATAAAACTGGCGTCTTCCCGATCCTCGGCTATAGTAGCCTCTCCCAGGATCTCTTCATATTTGTATTCTGTATTCAGGTCAAAAATAAAAATCCCGCCGGGATCCAGATAGTTGTTTACCAGCCGGAACACCTCCAGCAGATCCTCTTCTTCCGTTAGATAATTCATGCTGTCGCAGACAGACACCACTGCCCGGACAGTGCCGTAAAGTTCAAATTCCCGCATGTCCTGAAGGAGATAGAGGATATCCTGTCCTTCTTCTTCCTTCTTCTCCATGGCGATCTCCAGCATGTCCACAGAATTGTCCACACCGATCATATCGTATCCCTTTCCGGCCAGAAGACGGGTCATATTTCCTGTCCCGCAGCCCAGCTCCAGGACCAGTCCGTCCCGGATCCCCTGGTCTTCTAAAAGCCCGGTAAGATATCCGCACCACTCTTCATAGGGAATATTGTCCATAAACAGGTCATAGACCCTGGCAAAACTCTCGTAAGAACTCATAGATTTCTCTCCTTATTCATTCCCGCGGGCAACGAGCCAAGCGGACATGCCGGCATGTCCATTTGGCGACTGCCGCGAGGGTCTTTGACTCTTCCTAATACTACCATGAAACGAGGGAGGTGGCAAGGCAGAGGAAAAAAGGAAAATATCACAAAACTGCAACATTTTCCTGGAAAATTGAAATAATAGTGAGACCTTCCCCTGCTATGATAAAACCATCAAAAGAAAACAGACACCTATGGGAGGTAAATCTTATGAAAAAGAAATCTGCACTCTATAAATTCTATATATCCACAGCCCTTCTGGCCCTGGCTTTTCTCACTACTCTGCCAAGATTCTTCCAGATCCTTGAGGATCTGGCAGTAAACGGAGGGATCTTTTTTCTTCTGGCCGGACCCGGACTGTGGCTTTTTATCAGAAAGATGAACGCTCTGCACCGGAAAGAGGAATTTTCCCTTACAATCCCCACCAGACAGACTACAGCACTATAAAGTTTCCGGCAAAATATCCGATCCATAAAGATTGAAAAATATAGAACAGAAAGAAGGCATATCTCATGACACTGGCAAAAAAATTTGAAGAAAACAGACTGACCATCATCGGAACCACGATTCTCCTCCTGCTTCTCGGTGCAGGACTTCAAAGCGGGATCTTCTCTTCACGGAAAGCCATGGAACAGTTTCTCCGTCAGACAGGTGTCCTGGCCCCGCTGTGTTTTCTCCTGCTGCAGACCATACAGGTAGTGATCCCGGTAGTTCCCGGCGGCGTCAGCTGTATCATCGGCGTAGCAATGTTCGGCCCCCTGTACGGCTTCTTTCTGAACTATGCCGGAATGGTCACAGGATCTGTGATCAGTTTTCTTCTGGCAAGACACTATGGACAGACCTTTCTTTTAAAGTTTGTATCAGAAGAAACTTTTCAGAAATACATTTCCTGGACAGAAAAGGGAAAGAAATTCGATATATTCTTTCTTCTGGCTTTGATTCTTCCAAGTATGCCTGACGATCTGTTATGTCTGATAGCAGGGCTGACTTCCATGTCCATGAAAAAATATCTGGTTTTCACCTTGCTGGGAAGGCCCTTCTCTCTGCTGGCCTACAGCCTGGGCGGCGCTCTGATCCTGGAAAATCTCACCGCTCTGTTTTAAAAATCTGAAATATTTACCGGAGGTTTCTTATGTGCAAAATCTTATCCCTGACCCACAGCAAAAAAATCTTTCACAGTTTTCTTTCCCTGCTTCCCCAGTTGTTTTTATTTGAACTGGCTTTTAAAGTCCTCTCCCTTTTCTTTTTCATTCCCGGGATCAAAGAACTGCTCGTTATGATGTTGGAAATAACCGGAGACACCAGCCTGTATAATTACCATATGCTTCAGATCCTTTTCAGCCTTCCGGGAATTGCTGCCATTATCCTGCTCCTCTGCCTTTCCGTTTTCCTGGCATATTTTGAGTTTTCCTTTATCTTTACTTCCTTATATCGGAGCTATGCCGGATTTCCTTTTTCTCTTAAGGATACTCTGAAGACCTCTGTATATTCTATATCTTCCTTAAATTTCAGCGATATCCCAGGGCTCTTTGTATATGGGATCCTGCTCCTCCCTTTTCAGGATCTCTATCTGGTGCCCTCGGTTATGCCCCATCTGGAAATTCCAAATTTCATTACCGGAGAGCTGTCTAAGCGGTGGTATGGAGATTTTGTTCTGGACCTGGCTTATGCCCTCTTATTTGTCCTGTTTCTTCTGCTGCTTTTCCTTCTTCCGATTATGATCCTGAAGGGAAAAAGTTTCCGAAAAAGCTGCAAAGAAAGTATCTTTACCTGGAAAAAAGCGGGAATAAAAGGTGTTCTTATCCTGGGTATCCTTATCGCCCTGTGGCAGCTGCTTTTTGGAAAATCCGGTATCCTGCCAGGAGATTTTTCCTCTGTTATAGAAGAAAATCCCCTGAAAACCCTGTGCCTGCTTTTCTTCTCCGGAAAGGCACAGGAAACAGCCTTCACCGGCGTACTGGTCTGGAGCCTCCGCTGTATTCTTTCCCTGGGATTTTCTGCACTTCTTGCAGGGATCTTACTTCCCTTTCCAGAAGAAACCGGGCCTGTGCTTTTATCCTCAGCCGGGCTTTCTGCTCAGACTCCTTCTGGAATAGAAACTTTTCTATCCTCCAGGATCCGTAAAATCCAGGCATATTTCCGTCCTCTTTTCAGGGAGGTTCCCCTTCTGAAAAAGTTCTGGATCCCTATGGTCCTTCTGGTCCTTGCCGCCGGCCTTTCGGCCATGTATCAGTACGCTCAGGAACCTCCCGCTGTCCACAGGCCGCTGTCCATCGGTCACAGGGGCAGCGATCTGGGTGTGGAAAATACCCTGGAGGCAGTAAAAGGAGCGATTGATTCCGGAGCAGATTTTGCAGAAGTAGATATCCAGCTGACAAAAGACCAGGTTCCTGTAGCCGCCCATGATGACAACCTGAGCCGTATGGCAGGCCGGTTTAAAAATATCAGCAGCCTTACTCTGAAAGAACTTCAGTCCATCTCCCTGTCTCAGTATGGCATGGAAGGACAGGTTCCCACCCTGGAGGAGCTGCTCCGGCTTTCCAAGGGAAAGATCCGTCTGCTCATCGAATTAAAAGCGGTTTCCGGAAAAGAACGGGAAATCCTTGTAGATCAGATCCTGGCTCTGATCGAGAAATACGATTTTGAAAAAGACTGTATCCTTATGTCTCTGGACTTCGACCTGATCCAGCTTGTCCGCCAGAAAAATCCGTCCTTAAAGACCGGCTGCTGTATGTTCGGAAACCTGGGCAAGACTACAGTGGAGGACCTTCTTTCCCTGGACTGCGACTTTGTAGTCATTGAAGAAAACATGGTCTCCAACAGCTTTATCTCCTCCTGCCGCCGGGCCTGGCTCCCGGTATATGTCTGGACCGTAGATATGGAAGAAAATATGAGAAAGTATCTGGATATGGGGGTAAACGGCCTGATCTCCGACAAGCCTTATCTGGTCAAAGAAGTGCTGGAAGACTATTCTTTCCAGGGAATTCCCGCTGGAGAAGATTATTATTTCTCTTAAAAAATTTCTGACAAAAAGAAGGGCTGGATCTTTCGGATCTGTATGGAGAACGGCTGCTCGCTGTAAAAGAGGATCTCTGAAAAAGGCCCTGGCATTGTCTTAAGATCCTGATCCTTTTTCCTCATTGAGCCCACACACAAAAGAAAGAGGCCATTCCCGGTAGATCCAGGATTTATAAAAGCCATGATCCCCCGGGATGGTCTCTTGTTTTTTATCAAAGGAACAAAATCAAGATTATTCTCTTATATCTTCTATCTTATGAAATTGCCACTCCAAAGTGTTCCATATTGTATTTATTAATCTCATCAATTACAATAGGTTCTACATGAGGATAAATAGTTCCAGGGCCTCCATATGTAATTCCAGGCCAGTATCCTTTCAGATTTCCATAGGCCTCGCAGGCCCGGCGGGTTTCCTTTCGTATCTCCTCTTCTGTGGCGTCTTCCCGGTCGATGACAGAATCTACACCGCCCATAAGAAGCATCCGATCTCCTATCTTTTCAGAGATAGCCGGAATATTATTGGTATTCAGAACCCCTTGCCAGATATCCACTCCGATTTCCGCCATATCTTCTACAATCGGCTCCATAAAAGAATCTCCGTGATGCATAACGATCACACCCTGTGAATGGAGATAATCATAAAGTTTCCTGTATGGTTCTTTAAAGAACTCTCTCCATACCTCCGGAGACATAAACATGCTGGTCCTGGATCCCCAGTCATCATGGGACATAATGCAGTCCGGATGGAGATGTTCCACGATCAGTCTCATATAGGTAAGACGATATTCACAGATCACATCGATCAATTCATGCATAGCTTCCGGCTCAAGAAGGAAGTTCACTAAAGTATCTTCAAAAGTCATAAGCATATGAAGCTGTTCAAAAATACCTGTTCCCATAACAACCATAGTCAGGTATTTATCCTGATCGATCTTGCTTTTTGCTTCCAGGGCCTCTTCCCACCCCTCTGCGCATTTTCCTGCCAGATCCGGAACTTTAACATATTTTTTCCACTCTGTAATATCCTTAATAACCTGATTTTCCTCTGTTACATAGGGCACTGCCGCCGGCGCATCCTCAGGAAACATGATATAGGTGCCCCACTGATCATAAGAATTGGTTCCTCTGACCCGGTTTCCTCTCAGCAGTTTAAAACAAGGATCTCCTGGAATTGTCCGGAACATGGTCAGTGAATTACACAGACATTCCGGTTTTCCATCCTTTTTTAAAGTTTCCAACAGATTTTGTTTTGGTGTCAACATAATTTATTCTCCCTTCTCTATATAATTTTTCATAATAAACATAGAAAATCTTAAATATAAATTTTTTATTGGCTTTGCCATATCGGCAGCTGCAAGTCCGGTAATCTCTTTAATCTTTCTGAGGCGGTAAAACAAAGTGCTCCGTCCTATATACAACTGAGCGGCAGTAGCCACTGTATTGCGCTCATTCAAAATATATTTGCAAAGAGTTTCATAAAGTTCTGTATGGTTTTCTTTATCATATTCTCTCAGCATTTTAAGCTCACAGGCGCACAGTTCTTCCGGCTCAAACTGAGATCCGCAGAGATCCCCGATATAATCCATTACAATCTCCTCAAACATATAATACCACTTTGTATCATTCCGTCTGCGGCAGTATTCCAAAGCAACAGAGGCCTGGTGATAGTAATGGCTCAACCGGGTAAAATCATCAAAAACATTGCTAAATCCTGCTTTAAAAAGCCCATCTCTAAGAATACCGGCCATTTCTGAAGTATAGTCTTTATTTACAGACAGATTGATGATTATGCATATCTGGTTCCCTATGAAAAAGGCTCTGCTTCCAGGAACCTTTGTTTCCACATAATTACATAAACTGGCTGCGGACCCGGGATTTCCTTCCTGTTCTTCCCCGTCTGTGCGTATGCAGACATAATGATCTGTTAATGTCCATTTACACTGGGAAATCCTGCTTTCAATCTCCGAATTTGTAAAGCTTTTACCCTGGACCATGCTTTCCAGCATCTGATACAAGGCCCGTTTATATGGAATATCCAAATGTCCCCGTCTGGACAATACCATACGGATCAGCTTTGCCAGATATTCCGCAGAGGCAAACTGACCGGGTTTTAAGGGATTGTCAATCTCACAGATTACCAGCCGCCCCTCATAAGTCCCGTTATCGTCCCGGATATTTACATATATATCTCTGTATCCCCTAAGTTCCGCAGAATAAATATGGGCTCCTTCTGTAGTCAGCGTATGGAGATATTCCCGGTTTGTACGAAAATCATTCAGATCCTCCAGGGGAGTGATCAGCTGACCGGTCTGTTCATCTTTCTCCCATGCGATCATTTCTTCCCGCCATACAGGGCAGGAAATCACCTGTAACTGAGAATCATGGACAAAAAGGGGATTCTCGAAATAGGAACAGCTGATCTGGCACAGTTCATCCACACTTCCTTCCTGAACGATAATATTCTGTAATTTTTCCGCCCAGGACTCGTGTTTATGAAAAGCTTCCTGGCATCGGTTCATCAGATCCAGAATATCTGTTTCCTCTGGCAGCTGCAAAATACTGTGAACGCCCGTTTTCCATCTTTCCGGAATTTCCCCCAGTACGATCAGAGAACAATGCTGCTCCGGAAAAATACTCTGTAAATCCTTTTCTTTAAGGATATATACATACCGGGAAAGCAGCTCTCTGCTACTATTATAGAAATAAACCCCTTCTAAAGTCTGGGCATCCTGCCCTCTGTAAAATTTTATATCCTGATATTGTTCTATAAGCTCATCTGCAAGGATCTGCAAATTCAAGAAAAATCTAATATCTCTGTTCATCTTGTCTCTGTCTGTTTTCTTATTTTCAGGAACGGGCGGCAATTTCAGCTGCATACTGTTCTACTTTATCTTTTGTAAGTTTAAAACCAAAGAGCAGCGCAATAACAGCAACTATCAGAGCAATGGCAGGAATCACCATAAACCCGATACTTATGGCGTTTTTCAGTCCTTCAGGAGTCTCCGCCGGATTAATATCCGCACTGAAATTTCCCATAGCCAGACATGCTGAAATAATAATTCCTCTGGTCATAATAGAGACTTTTAAAGGTACATTCTGCAGTCCGCTGATCCATCCTGCCGCATTTTTTCCTGTTTTCCATTCGCTATATACAATGGTATCTCCATAAAGTGCCGGTGTGCAGGCATAAGTAATACCATAACCGAACATTGCCACACTCATCAGTACGATTACCAGAGTAACATTGTTATAAAACAGATAAGAAACGATCAGGAGGATTGCCTGGACAGCCATAACGCCTATGGTAGTAGTTCTGGTAGTAAAACGGTTGCTCAATGCTTTGCTGAGGTATGCCCCGATCACGCAGAAAATATTTGTAACCAGCATATAAGCGGACAGCAATCCATCATCTACAGCTATATACGTAAAATAGTAAGTCGCAACTCCCATAAGCACAAAATTAAACATAAACTTCGCAAGATCAGCGATTAAAAGGGCGATCAGAGGAGGATTCTGAAGCAGAGCCCGGATCAGATCCATGCCTCCGGTTCTGTTCTTATCTTTTTCCTGTTTCCGGGACTTTTCCTTAGGCTGCGCTTCCTGTACTTCCTCATAGCCGTCAAACATACGGAAATGAACATAGTACAGAACCGCCATAATACAGCCAAGGACAAATGCCGCTGCGCCATATTGATTTACCTCTCCGATAAATCCAGCCATAACCGCAGCCAATCCTGGTCCTACATAAGAGAAAATAACTTTAGAGAAGTTCGCCCAAGCAGCCCTGGTAGAGGAAAGCTGGGAACGCTCTTCAGGCGTTTTCCCTGCTACGGAGATCATAGATACATTAGCTACATAAGCGAAATTCCACGCCACATGGCTGGCAATGGCCGCCACTATGATAATAATAGCAGAAATCCATCCGTCTCCGATCTTTACAAATTGGAACGCATACAAAAAGGGCACCAGCCACGGTATGACAACCAGCCAGGAGCGGTAGCGTCCCCATTTCAGAGGCTTAATGCTATTGAGGATCGCCCCGTAGATCCAGGAAAGAACTGCGTCTACCGTACTGGATATAGTAGTGATCAAAGTTACCATCGGCAGACTGAACTGGGCCAGATTTGTTAAAAAGAAACTAAAATAGTAGCTTTCAATATTGGACATCAATGTAAAGCCACAGTCTCCTACTCCATAAAAACGTTTCAGCATTTTGCTGAGCCCTTTTTTGGGGACTTTCTTTTCTTCTTTCATTACGAATTCCTTTCTTCCGTAGTCGAAATCATGTTTCACGCAGCTTCCATGAAACACATTGCTCAGTTAGCCATTATGCATAATTGCTTTATTCTCTATTCATGTTATTTGTGCATGAATAACATGAACCTGTAATTAAAATTTAGCATAACTACTGTACTAAAATCAATATAAAGATATAAAATAGACAGATTTGTCAAAATTTTAAATTCTGAAAAGAATTTGAAGACAATGTGTTCAATAAAACTGTAGAAACTTTTATAACCGTGGCGAACCCTTGGACTAGGTTCTTCTTTTCCGGATCCTGGAAACCTTCTCATCAGCTTGTCGAACCAGATCACCCCGGATTTCTCTGAATATTTGTGTGTTAATAATCCTGATCCTTTTCTGCCAAATTTCATGTATTTTATGTAAAAAAACTTCTTTCTGAACACAAAGATGATATAATATAGATAACTGATCCATAAGATATAAATCATCTGAACGTGATCAAATTTAAATACTGCCTTTTTCTTTTGGAGAAACAACTATGACAACCATATATTTTGTGCGCCATGCCAAACCTGATTATCAAAATCACAACGATCGTCTCCGTGAACTGACGGAAAAAGGACTGGAGGACAGCAGATCAGTAACCGCTTTTCTATCTGATAAAAAAATTGATCTTATATTATCCAGCCCTTATCGGAGAGCCATTGATACCATCAAAGATTTTGCAGATAAAAACGAAATGCCGATTTTTATTGTTGATGATTTTCGGGAAATTAGGAATTTCATGCCGTGGATCCTTCAATTTGATTTTTTTGCAAATGACTTTGTAAGCATGCGGGAATACCGATTGTGCAAAAATCTATGGAGGGAAATTTTCCCATGAGAAAAGAGCTTATGGATGAATACAGATCGTTGAACTGCTTTATAAAAGGAGGAGCACCTGACATGTTGATCCGAAAATACCATCCTTCCGACTGTCCCCGGCTGGCAAAGCTTTTTTACCAGACCGTACACGAAGTCAATAAGCAAGACTATACCAAAGAACAGTTAAACGCCTGGGCCACCGGTGAAGTGGACCTTAGTGCCTGGAATCACTCTTTCCTGGAACACTATGCTTTAGTAGCTGTTGAAGGAGACGAAATCCTGGGGTTCGGCGACATAGACGAAACCGGATACCTGGACCGTCTATACGTCCATAAGGATCACCAGAGAGAAGGGATTGCCTCCAGACTCTGTGATAAACTGGAAGCCCATGTTTCAGGGAATATCCGAACCCATGCTTCTATCACTGCCAAACCTTTTTTTCAAAATAGAGGCTATAAAATTATAAAAGAACAGCAGGTAGAGCGCCGGGGGATTCTTCTTACTAATTTTGTCATGGAACTTGAAAAGAAATGGGAAAAGCCCGCTGAAGAAAAGAACCTTATGAAAAAAGTGATCGTCATCGGCAGCCCTGGGGCCGGGAAAAGCACTTTTTCCCGGAAGCTTAGAGCTGTAACCGGACTGCCTTTATACCATCTGGACATGATCTGGCATAAGCCTGACAGAACCAACATTTCCCGGGAAGAATTAGTCCAAGAGCAAAAAAAGATCATGGAAAATCAGTCCTGGATCATCGACGGAAACTATCTTAGCACCATGGAACTGCGTCTGGAAAACTGCGATACCATCTTTCTCCTGGATTACCCTCTGGAAGTCTGTCTTGCAGGAGCCAAAGCCCGTATCGGCACCAAGCGGGAAGATATTCCCTGGTTGGAAACAGAATTTGATGAAGAATTCCGTCAATGGATCCTGGACTTTCCCAAAGACCAGCTTCCCATTATTTACCAGCTTCTTGAAAAGTATGGTCAAAACCGGAATGTCCACATTTTCAGATCCAGAGACGCAGCGGAAAACTATCTGAAAGAAAATTTTTCAAAGAACGAGGAGGAGAATTCCATATGAGCAATATCCGTGTAATGACCATAGATGATTATGAGAGTGTCTGCGATTTATAGATTAACACTTAACCGAGGTATATTTCTATGGAATACAAAATCATAAACTTATCCGAAAAGCCGGAAATTCTGGACAACGCCGCTAGATGGTTCCATGAAAAATGGGGGATTCCTCTTAAAGCATACAGAGAAAGCATGGAAGAATCTCTCCTGAAAAAGACTCCTGTTCCCCAGTGGTATCTGGCGGTAAATGGTTCTGAGATCATTGGAGGAATGGGCGTTATTGAAAATGATTTTCACGATCGAAAAGACCTGACGCCTAATGTCTGCGCCGTTTATACGGAAGCAGAATACAGAAACCATGGAGTGGCCGGAGCACTTCTGGACTATGTATGCAGAGACATGAAAGAAAAAGGAATCAGCACCTTATATCTTATTACAGACCATACTTCTTTTTACGAAAGATACGGCTGGGAATTTTACTGCATGGTCCAGGGCGACGGAGATCCTCAAATGTCAAGAATGTATATCCACAGAGGGTGATTCCTTATCCTGATAATCTACTTACAGGAGGTGTTTTTATGGAAATATTCTTTGTTATAATCGCTTTGATCGCCGTATGTGCAGCAGTATTTTTAAGAGGAAAAGCCTGGACGGATTTTACAAATGACCTGTCCAAAAAAGATACACCAGATAAAAAGTAAAGCCTAGATCAGGAATCACCCCTGTGGATTATATTAAAATCAGAAAGCAGAGTACTATATAATGTCTGAGAGAACTATTATGATATTTCCTAAATTCAGTAATATGGAAATCATAGACCGCATACGAAGAAACTATGATCCTCTGGCGGATCTGGTAAGGCCCCATATTACATTGATCTTTCCTTTTCATTCAGATATTGCCGACGCTGAGTTAGGCAGCCACATAGAAAATGCAATATCCGGGATCCGTCCTTTTTCTCTGCAGCTTGCAGGGATATTTAAGCGGGAAGACGCCTTTGGAAATTATCTTTTTTTAGATGTCAAAGAGGGGAAAAAACAGCTCATACAGCTGCATGGCCGCCTTTATTCCGGAGCTTTAAGCTCTTTTTCCTCTGAGATCCCCTACAGCCCTCATATGACTCTGGGAAACCTGGAAAACCGGAACGCTCTCCATGCAGCATATGAGACTGTCAAAAGCATCTCCGAATCTTTTTCCACCGTTGCAGACACTATATCTGTGGAAAAGATCGGAAAGCAGGGGGAATCTATAATCCTTATGGAAAAGAATCTTAGGTAACTACATTAAGTCTGATATTCTAAAATGTCTGTTGCAAGATATGAGGAGAGGGCAACCTATGTTTCTTATATTAGTCCTATTATTTGATAATCTGATCGCGGCTCTCTGTATGTTTCTGATCGGTCTTTATTTTTACAGATCAAAAGGTAAAGCTGCTGATTACTTAACTGGATATAATCTCCGTTCAGAAGCCCAGCGGAAAAAGGTAAATGAAGTCTTCATGTGCCAGTGTTATGGTAAAAGAATGATGGTCATGACACTTCCCTTTCTGTTCGGAATGATCCTGGATCTCTTTAAGCCCGGTATTGGCACTGGACTAGCCTGGCTGGTTTGGTTTGTACTTTTTATTCTGCTGCTGGTCAAGAGAGCAAAGCTGGAAAAGTAAAAGAAATATATATATAAAGGAGTATAATTATGGAAAAATTAGGCTCAGAGGCAGAAAAGATCCTGTCGGAGCGTTTTGGAAAAGATAATGTAATCGCTTTGGCGACTATCGAAAATGATCTTCCTTATGTGCGAAATGTAAATGCTTTTTATGAGGACAGGGCTTTCTACATTATCACTCATGCCCTTTCCAACAAAATGAAACAATTAGCTGAAAATCCCCATGCCGCCATTTCCGGAGAATGGTTCACCGCGCACGGAATTGGCATAAATCTGGGATATTTCGGGAAGGCAGAAAATGCAGAGATCGCCAGAAAACTGAAGCAGGCGTTTTCTCAATGGATCGACAACGGACATAACGATTTTACAGATACAAATACCTGTATCCTCTGTATCCGGTTAACCGACGGGATTCTTTTTTCCCAGGGCAGGCGGTTTGATATTGATTTTACTATATAACAGGAGGAAGATACTTATGGACTTTGAACAAGTGTTAACATTACGTCAGACAACCAGAAAATATACCGATCAGAAAGTTTCTGATTCCGATCTTGAGAAAATACTCCAGGCAGCTCAGACAGCGCCCTTGGCCGCCGGGGATGACAAAACTACTCATCTGACTCTGGTAAAGGATCCTGTTCTTATGGAAGAAATACGGAATGCCTGTATGCTTACTTCCAGGAAAACAGGGCAGAAAATCGATGCTTTATATGGAGCTCAGGCAATGATTTTTGTCTCTGCTACAGACATTTCGGAAGATCATATTGAATACTGTAATACCGGATGTATCATTGAAAATATCCTGCTTCAGGCCACTGCTCTTGGACTGGGAAGCACCTATATCTGGGGCTGTCTGAAAAAGCTTCGGAAAAACGAAGAAGTTATGAAAAAGCTCTGTCTTCCCCAGGGATATGAAATACTCTCTGCGGCAGTTGTAGGCTATCCGGCCAAGCCGTTAGCTCCCCGGGAGATCTCCCGGAAGCTCTCCGTTACAGAGCTTTAATGTCTGTAAATATATAAATCAAAAGGAATTTTTATTATGAAAATCAAAGACCCTTGCGGCAGTCGCCAAATGGATATGCAGGCATGTCCGCTTGGCTCGTTGCCCGCAGAAATAAGAACGGAACGGCTCCTTCTTTCCCCCCTGGGGCCTCAGTATGTAAAAAGTGCTTTTGTTTACAGCGGCGACCTGGAAAACACAAAATTCATGCTGGATCTTCCGGAAGAAAGTATAGAAGAAACTCAAGAATTTCTTAAAAAAGCAGAGGCAGAATGGCAGAAGGAATTTCCTGAATTTTACGAATTTGCCATTCTCACAGAAGGGGCCCATATAGGTTCCGTTTGTCTCTATCTGAACGAGGATAGGACCGAAGGAGAGTTGGGATGGATCCTGAACAAACGATATTGGGGACATGGGTATACCTTCGAGGCTGCACAGGCTTTGATAGATTATGCTTCCCAAAATCTTGGGATCAAGAAATTTATCGCCTACTGCGACAGTGAAAATATCCCTTCTTATTCTCTTATGGAAAAACTGGGGATGTCCAGAGTCCTGTGCAGATCCGGCAGAAAAAACAGATCTTCCTCAGAAGAACGGATGGAATATAAATATGCTCTTGCAATAGAATAAAAATACAAGATTCAGGAGGTTATCTATGTGTCTGATATGCGAAAGGATCAAAATGATTAAAGAAGGAACAAATCCCTATTTTGTCCGGGAGCTGAAAACCGGTTATGTGGTACTTGGGGACCATCAGCATTTTAAAGGCTACACACTTTTTCTCTGCAAAGAACATAAAACAGAACTTTTTGATTTAGCGCCTGACAGAAAACTTGCTTTTCTTGAAGAAATGTCCCTTGTGGCAGAAGCTGCCGCTAAAGCTTTCGGCGCTGAGAAAATGAATTATGAGCTGCTGGGAAACGGCGATACTCATCTTCACTGGCATTTATTTCCCAGAGTTTCCGGGGATTTGGGAGATTTTGGGAATCAGGGAAAAGGTCCGGTATGGTGGTATCCAATGGAGCAAATGTATGCGGATGAAAACCGGCCTACAGCAGAAGAACTGACTGAACTAAAAAGCAAGCTGGCTGAAGAATTAGAAAAATTGATATAAAAACCAGGCAGGAGGGAAATCGTATGGGATTTTTTAAAAGCAGACAGGAAAAGGAAGGTCCGGAGCTCCAGGAGGAACCACACTACCATCACCCCCTTTTGGAAATCGTAAGGATCGTAAGTTCCAACAATCCGGAGATCCTGGACTCTGCCAGAAAATGTATGAAAAATACAGAAAAATATTATCAATATCATCTGGAAGATTATGAAGCCAGAGGAATATCTTTAAAAGACTCCCCTGCGTCTCTCCAGTGGATGGGATGTATAGATCTGCTGATTCATCATCAGTTTGCCTGTGAATGTGACTGGTGTGAGGAATTATCCGGTTTTCTCCTGGCAGTCTCTGACCTGAAAAATGTAAAAAGACATTCTCTGGACATTGAAGAGAGCTGGTTTCAGCCCCGGGAATCTATTCCCCAGTGGTGTGAAATCCTGGATAAAAAATGGGAAAAATCCGGCTATGTAATGGCTGCCTTTGATATTGACAGCGATTCCTACGTGATGTTCCTCTGCCAGAAAAATTCCCTGAAAAAGCTGAAGACTCTGGCAGAAAGCCTGGGATTTCGGATCGATCTTGCCATGAACATGTAAAGAGTTCTGTATGTAAGGAGGGATTTCCATGAAAAAACTCTCTGTAAAAGGAATACTCTTTTCCTTTTTTATAATCCTGGAATCTGGATATTACTTCTTGAATCCGGTTAATTTCCGATTCCTGTTTCCTGTGGGAAGGAACTTCTTTATTTTTTCATTATTAACAGGAACAGGATTACTGATTTCTCTTATTTTACAGAAAAAGAAAGCAGCTTTTGCGGTTCTGATACTGTGCAGTATTTATATTCTTTGTGCTACCCTATGTCTGTTTCTTTTTCATATAAGTTTAGAAGAAAGATTGTTGGGAATCCTATCTTCTGGTATATTACTGGTATGGATTTTCTTCATATGGATGGATTTAAAGCCAATGTTATAAACTCCAAAAAAATGATTTTTATTCCCGCGGGCAACAAGCCAAGCGGACTTGCTTGCATGTCCATTTGAAGACTGCCGCAGGGTCTTTGACTGAGAGAAGGTAAAAAATGACAGATATACAATTATTTGCAGAAAATTTTTATATTTTAGACGACGGCCTGGTCCGTCAGTTTCTGATCCTTGGTGAGGATGAGGCGTTACTGATCGATACAGGTTTTGAGGACAGCAATGTGTACCATACTGTAAAAAGCATCACTAAGCACCCCGTGAAAGTGGTCATGACCCATGGGGATCCGGACCACGCAGGAGGGCTGAAAGATTTTGGAAAATGTTATTTACATAAAGGAGACTGGCCCTTAATTTCAGAAGGCATCCAGCTGGAGCCTCTGAAGGAAGGAGATATCTTCAAATGCGGAGGCTATACTTTGGAAGCTATTGAAATTCCCGGCCATACCTACGGCAGTATGGCCTTTGCCGACTGGGAGAAAAAACTGCTTCTTCCCGGGGACTCGGTACAGAAAGCAGGTCCCATTTATATGTTTGGAGAGCACCGGAATCTGGACCTGTATATAGAAAGCCAGAGAAAACTTCTGGGCCTTCAGGATAAGATAGAAACTATTCTTCCCTGCCACCATGAGTACCCCATTGATCCTGGTTTCATTGAAAAGAATCTGCTTGACGCAGAGGCACTGCGGCGGGGAGAACTGGAGGGTGAAAAGCATCCCTTTATGCCCTGTTACTCCTACAAGGGCAGATGGACGGAATTTTATTATGACAAATAAAAGGAGTGGAAAATATGCAGTATAAAATACGAAAAATGACCGAAGAAGAATATCCATTGCTGGAAGATTTTTTGTATGAATCCCTTTTCGTTCCCCAGGGAAAACCGCCCTTTCCCCGATCCATTCTCCAGACTCCGGAAATGCAGATGTATATTGCTGATTTCGGTTCTTCTGAGCATGACGCAGCTTTTTCCGCAGAAGCAGATGGAAAAATTGTAGGGGCTGCCTGGGTTCGGATCATGGAAGATTACGGACACATTGATGACGAGACGCCTTCCCTTGCCATCGCCTTATATAAAGAATACAGAGGCATGGGGATAGGCACGGCCCTTCTTCAGGAACTGCTGGCATTTTTAAAAGCTCAGGGCTATTCCAGAGTTTCTCTTTCCGTCCAGAAGGCCAATCAGGCCGTAAATCTTTACCGCAGAGCAGGCTTTGAAGTTTATCTGGATCGGGAAGAAGACTATGTGATGGCTGTTTCTCTCTGAGATAGGAACAAGAGTAAAAAATATTAATCCGACAATAGAAAGGACTGCTATGAATATCAGACAGGCACAGGAAAAGGATGTATCCAGGATTGCAGAAATCCTGGTTTATAACAATCGTACAAATTTTTTACCGATTTTTAAAGATGAAGGCTATTCTTTTGGAAAACTTCAGGTCATGTCTGTGGCCCATGAATATCTCCAGGATAAAGAAAGATTGCAGAACACTTACGTTTTTGACGATGGAGTCATCCGGGGTTTTATCCAGCTTTCCGGCCGGGAAATCCAGAAACTTTATGTAGACACTTTTTTCCAAAATATGGGGATCGGAGCCGCTTTGATCTCCTTTGCAGTAAGGGAAAAGCAAAGTAATTTCCTATGGGCTTTGGAGAAAAATACCAAGGCTCTCCGGTTCTATGAAAGGCACGGATTTTGCCCTACAGAAGAACGGAAGCTGGAAGAAGGAACCAGTGAATATCTGGTAAAACTGAAGAGATAAGGAGATATTTATGAGAACGGATATCATCGATCACTGTCAATCAGAAGTACTCAGCAGGTGTAAAAAACCCACGAACAAATTTGGCATGGGCTGTTATTATCATATCGAATCTGTAGTTCAGAATGCTGCGCTTTTATCTGAAAAATTTGGCGCAGATAAAGAAATTGTAATAATCGCTTCCTGGCTCCATGATATAGCCTCTGTGACAGATTATTCTATGTATGAAGAACACCATATCTATGGTGCCCGGATAGCCGGTGAACTTCTTGGAAAATTTGATTACGATCCCATCAAAATCCAGGCTGTCCAGAACTGCATTCGAAACCACAGAGGAAGTGTCCCCATTGAAAAGCAATCTAACGAAGAAATCTGTGTGGCAGATGCTGACGCAATTTCTCACTTTGACAACATTCCCAGTTTGTTATATCTTGCCTACGTGACAAAGGGCATGGATTTCGAAAAAGGAAAACAGTTCGTCATTGATAAACTTAACCGCAGTTATCGGAAATTATCTGACCGCAGCAAATTATTCTATAAAGACAAATATCAGAATTCCATGGCGCTGCTAAATACTTCTTCAACAATGAAGATAACACCTTCTATACAATGGCTATAGGCCGATGGACCGATAAGCAGCAACTTCCATATTTCTAAAGAAAGACCTGAATAAATGGCTCTCTTTGCCCGGCCATTTACTCAGGTCTTTTTAATTTCATATTGCAAATTGATGTTGGGGATAAAAGCCCCCAACGGCGATGCCTACACTTCATTTCCAAGAACATTTCCCAGATCTCTGATCACATCTGCCATAGTAATGGATTTCAGCTCCCGCTCCATGGCTTCCTGTACCTTAAACAGCTTATCATCCAGGATATTATGGATGTTTCTTCCAACCGGACAGGCAGGATTGGGATTTTCATGGAAATGGAACAAAGTATTCTCCTCAATACATTCTACAGCACGATATACATCAAAAAATGTGATCTCTTCCAGAGGTTTTATGATCCCAGCGCCGCCGGTTCCCCGTTTCACCTCGATGAGTCCTGCTTCTTTTAGCTGAGACAGGATCCGTCGGATAATGACCGGATTTACATTGATACTGGACGCCAGGAAATCACTGGTTATCTTATATTCTTCTTTAAATGTCTCCATACAGGTCAACATATGTATGGCAATGGTAAATCTGCTTGAAATCTGCATTTTCTCCCTCTCCTTCCGGTTTTCATTTTACCTGAAGCAGGTTGTAATGTCAATGGTTACATTTTTTTCGTGAAAATTACCGCCTTTTCTTCTCAGAAAAAGCGGTATTCTTTATGCTCCATATTTTACAAGTTTTCTTTGCAATTCTTCACAGTTTCCTGAATGGATCTTCAGATCAAGTATGCTGTTGAGTCCAAGATGCATAATACCAAGCAAAGATTTTGCGTCTACAACTACTCTTCCTCTTCTGACATCAACGTCAAATTCATACTTAGATACTGTATTTACAAATTCATAAATCTCTTCCGGAGTTTTGAACGTAAGTTTCATTTCGCCCATTATTCATCTCACCTCTTTCGTACTCATACTTTACTCTGCCTCAGTACAGAGACAGGCCTTTTCAGGTCATAGGTATCGTACCATAATTTTCCATTATGACAAGGGTGAAATTTTTTTAATAGGTTGAGATTTTTAATTAAAAGACTTTCTGTATTCAGAGGGAAGGACTCCTACTTCTTCCTTAAATACACGGCTCATATATTTAGGATCTGTATATCCGGTCAGCTCTGCGATCTGGTTCAGCTTCAGCTGGGTGTTTAAAAGCAATCCCTTGATCCTCTCGATCCGGTAATGCCTTACTGTCTCTGTAAACCCTGCTCCTGTCTCCTTTTTAAACTGGGAGCTGAGATACTCTTCGGATACAAAAAGCCGCTCTGCCGTTTCTTCCAGGGTCACTCCCTGGTCATAGTATTTTCTCACCAGCTGGACAGCCCTGCGTATCAAAGGACTGAATTCCTTATCTTTCTCCTCTGAAAAAGCTTTAAAACTTATAAGACTCAGATATTCCTCCATAGCGGCTCTGATCTGGCCCCAGCTCATGGCCTCTCCGATTTTCTGCATACAAACCTGGATCTTAAGCTCGGATTCTATTTCATTCCGAGTTTTATATGCATTTAATACTGCCATATTAAAACGGATGAGACATTCTTTCATATCTTTGGGAAAGTGAAGCTGTCTTCTCAGCAGGTCATATACCCGGTAATAACACCTTTTCATGTCTTCCCCCAGAACCGCCTTCTTTACCCTCTGTTCCAGCTCTGCAGGATACCGCAGGGGGAGAGGTGCTTTTTCCTTTATCTGACTGATCCGGATAAGATCTCCTCTGTCATAGAGCAGATTCCAATCCCGTATCTCCTGGATTTCTCTCATTTTTTCCGGCAGCTGGCTTCCCTTTTCCATTTCTGCCCAGAAACACACTAACTCCTCCTCTATATCCCCGCACAAAGCCGGCACTACCTGGTCCTGAAAAATAGAAAAAATCTTTTCCTGCTCTTCATTAAGGCGGTAGATCACAGCTGTAACCACCTGCCATACGTCAACAGGCAGTACACAGACCAAAGCCAGGGAATTTTTTCCTTTCTCTTCCAGCAGCCTGCAGACATTTCTGCGTTGTTTTCTATATCCGTCTCCAAGCCACACTGCAAATACATCAGCCGGCTCTTCCAGGGTAAAACCATAGACCGCCCGGGTCACTCTGTGGAATCTGCTGTCAGGATGAAGCTGTCCGTTTATGCATCCCCGGAAAATATTTTCTACTGTAAATACTGATGTAACAGCTTTCTCCTCTGCCAGTCTCCCGCTGATCTTCAGAAGTTCCTTCTCCAGCAGTGCGGCTTCTATGGGTTTCAAAAGATAACTGTCGGTTCCTGTTTCAATGGCTTCCCTTGCAGTATTAAAATCTGTATCCTCTGTCAGAATGATCAATTTGGAAGCGACGCCTTCCGCCCGGAGTTTCTTCATCATAGCCAGTCCATCTGATCCTTCCAGTCTTACATCCATGATCACAAGATCCGGACGGACCGCCTTTATCAGCTCATATCCCTCTTTACTGTTATCTGTGGTGCCTTCAAGTTTATATTCTACTTTGCTGTTTTCCAGCACCCTGATAATCTCTTCTATGACTGTCTCTTCTGTGTCTGCTATTACGATCTTCATGGATGGCTCCTTTCTCCTGCTAGTGTACTGCTTCTCTCAGTATAGCACAGATCCTATGCTTCGTCCTCTTTCTTTTTGGTATAAAAATACCACACCGGAGCCGCAAACACCTAAATAGATCATATATCCCAGCAGATCCGCTGCCGCTTCTGCCAGCCCCGGGCCTGCGCTTACTGCGGCGAAAAGCATAAGCATTCCTGATAAAACGGCTGCTGTTTTTGTCATGATCTTCTTCATAATTCTTCACTCCTTATTTCTTTCTTGTAATAATCATAGCCTTTCCATATTTCAACAACCTCTCATTTCCCGGAAAAATTGTTGCAGTTTTGTTACTTCTTCTGAATTGTTACAAAATCGAGAGATTTTATTTGAAAGTCTGAGACATTCCTGATAGGATTCTATGGTAGAGTAAGTATAGTAAAAAATATTCCCGGAAACTGTGGCTTTAAAGGAGGTTCTGATGAATAAGGGAACGATTATAGAAATAAAAGATTTATGCAAGTCCTATGGAAAAGACTTTTCTCTGGTAAAAGCCCTGGACCATATTTCTCTGACTATTGAGGAGGGGACTTTTACTGCCATTGTAGGGGCCAGCGGAAGCGGCAAATCCACCCTTCTCCATATGATGGGCGGGCTGGACACCCCGGACAGCGGCCAGGTATTGGTAGCAGGAAGAGAGTTATCAAAACTTTCTCCGGAACAGGCCTCTATTTACCGCAGAAGGAATATCGGCATTGTTTTTCAGAATTATAATCTGATCCCCATGCTGAATGTATATGAAAATATTATTTTTCCTATTGAGATCGACGGAAACCAGCCGGATAAAGAATTTATCCAGGAGATCACCTGCTGGCTTGGGATCCAGGATAAGCTGGAAAGAAATGTGACCCAGCTTTCCGGCGGGCAGCAGCAGAGGGTTGCCATTGCCAGGGCTCTGGCGGTAAAGCCCTCTATCCTTCTGTGTGACGAACCTACCGGAAACCTGGATTCCCGTACCAGTCTGGAAGTGGTGGGCCTTTTGAAATCTTCCAGTATGCGCTTCCATCAGACCATTGTGATGATCACTCACAATGACGAGATTGCCCAGATGGCAGACCGTATCATTCATATCGAAGACGGCCATATTGTAGAGAGAAAGTGGGGAGAGCCATGTCTTTAATTGCCAATAATAATCAAAAGCCTGCCTGGAAACTGGTGTTCAAGGCTTTAAAAGCCAACAGGTTCCGTACCTTCTGCATTTTATTCGCCATCTGTACCTGTACCTTTGTCATGACTTTTCTGCCCTGTGTCAATACCCTGGATTATCTGAATACCTATGAAGATTTTTCCGGTGAGGAACACGCAGTTTTTACCTCCCTGACGGAAGAAGAAACCGCTGCTTTGGTCAAAGATCTCCATTTTGAAAAATTCCTTCTGGAAAAATACGGAGATCTGGGAGAACTGGGGGGAACATATGCCAGGCCTGTCTATGAGGAAATACCTGGAAAAACTTCCCCGGACTATGAAATTCTAGAGGGCCGTCTCCCGGAAAAGGAAGATGAAATCCTTCTGGACGCTGCCCTGGCAAAGAAGATCCAGGCTTCCTGTGGAGATACCCTTTCCTTTTTTGACAAAAAGGAAAAAGAGTACGTCTTTCAGGTCTGCGGCATTACAAAAGCAGCCTTAGGTACCAGCATTCCGGACTTTTATGTATCTGCTTCCTTCGCCCAAACCAGTCCCCTATTTACAGGCAAAGATTTCAGCCTGAAGATCTGGCTGAAGCCGGAATTCCTTTCCGGAGGTTTTGAAAAATCCTCTGCTCTTCTGGCTAAGATCAGTGAGGAATACGGAGTTCCGGATAGTCAGATAGCTCCCAATTACTACAGCATTGATACCTCTCCCCTTACGCCCTCTGTGATCCTGGTCTATTTTTTCCTGGACCTTCTGGTGCTGGTTATTGGCCTGCTGGTGATCTACAGTATTTTCTACATCTCTATCATGTCCAGGATACAGGCTTTCGGACAGATGCAGACTCTGGGAATGACTGCCAGACAGATCCGGCGGATGGTAAACCTGGAAAGTTCTCTGTTATGTCTTATAGGCAGTCTGACAGGGATCCTGCCCGGTATGCTCCTGTCCGGCGCTGTAACAGGTCAATGGAGTCTGTCTTATATGGCCGGCATTGGGCTGACGGTATTTCTCTGTTCCTATATTTTTCTCATGGCTTTTCTGCAAAAGCCGGCAAAGATTGCTTCCAGGATCACTCCCTGGAAGGCTCTTACCTGGCAGGAAAACTCTGATCTGCCCTTTTCCGGCAGGCTTTCCTGCCGCTCTCTGGGGAAAATGCGGGCAAGAAAAAACCGGAAGAAAATGTTTCTTACCAGGCTTTCTATGGTGGCAGGAGGTATTTTCTTTCTCCTTACTGCTGCTTATATAAGCTTTTGGGACATTGACCTTAGAGTACATTCCGGATATTTTCAAGATGCAGATTATATTCTTTCCTTTAACTCTGAATACCTGAATTCTTCCGATACAGAACTGATCGAATATCAGGAACAAAATGTTTTCAGCCGGGATTTTCTGGAAAAGCTTGGTTCCTTTTCAGATGTGGAAAAGGTCTTTCCCCTTCATGAAGAATTTGTTAATGTTCTCACAGATCAGGGTTCCGAATCCACAAATCTGATCGCATTTGATAAAGAAATTTTTTCTCTTATGAAGCCTTATCTGTCAGACAGCAGTCTGACTTATGAAGAACTGGAAGAAAGCGGAAGTGCGCTCTATAATCCTATCTATTACTATGGAACCGATTATTTTCAGAAAGGCAGCCTTTCTCTGAATTATTACGATGGCAGCGGTTATGAAAACATTTCACTTCCTGTAGCAGGATCCATTGATCCGAAATTCTCAGAGGATTATGTGCCTCTGAATACCAGTTTCCTGGTGCCTGTCTCTGTATTTGAAAAGATGTATCCGGATATCAATACCGTCAGTATGGTATACATCACTACCCAAGATCATATAGCTTCTCCCCAGCTGGAGCAGTATCTGAAAGAATTTTCCAGAGACTGCCCTCTGGTCCTTATGGATTCCTACCAGGATTACCATCGGGAACTGGCCAGACAGAACCGTATCTTTCTGCTTCTCTTTGTAGGGGCAACCCTTATCGTGATCATCTTCAGTGTTCTGAACCTCTTAAACTCTACACTGAACAAAATGGTCACCCAGAACCGGGAGCTGGCACTTTTTGAGGCAGTAGGAATGACCAGGAAAGAGATTAAAAAAATGCTGCTTTACGAGTGCCTGTATATGTGCCGAATGCCTCTGATCATTTCCTGGATCCTGGGTGCGGGAATGAATTTTCTCCTGTACCGGTTCCTTTTTCTCTCCTCGCCTTCGGTCCTGCCCTATCATCTGCCTTTGCTCCCCCTTCTTTTATGGAGTCTTTTTGTACTGGCAGTTCCCGCAGGGATCACCCTTCTGTGCTACCGGCATTTCACAAAAGCCGGCCTGATGGAACGGCTGAAGAGAGATGAATAACTTTTGAGTCAAAAATCCCGATGCAAGCATATCCCTTTGGCTCGCTGCCCGCAGGAGTCAAAGGGTTCCTGTTAAACAAAAATGACGTTTCATCACTGTCTTCGTGTAGTGATGAAACGTCATTTTTAATGAATCATAATCTTTTACTTTCTTTCATGTAAATTAGGCAAAAATACGGAAAAAGTAGTCCCTTTGCCTTCTTTTGAGGAAACCTTTATATAGCCTCCCTGCTGGGTAATGATCTGCCGGCTTAGGTACAGTCCGATTCCTACTCCTTCCTCCAGATGAACCTTTCCCTCCCTGTAAAACCGCTTAAAAATATCCTCATAATGTTCTCTGGCAATACCGATCCCTGTATCGGAAATATCAATCTTGGTAAACATTTCCCACACTTCTGTGTTCACAGTGATCCTGCCCCCTTCAGGGGTATATTTCACTGCATTATCCAGGATGTTAAACAGAGCTTCCTGGGTCCATTTGGCGTCATGAGGCACCATCAGATCCTGGTCACAGCTACATTCTAACTGAATCTCTTTAAATTCCGCTTTCGCCCCTACCTGAGACAAGGCCTGAAATAGAGTGTCAAAGATCCTGGCCGGTTTTATCTCCAGATGGATCAGAGAGGTTTCCAGCCGGGACATTTTCATCAGGGAATCCACCAGAAATTCCAGTTTTTTCACCTGGTTTTCAATAACCTGGGCAAACTGCTTTCTCTGCTCACTGGAAAAGTTCCCCGAATCCAGCATGGAGCTGTACATAGTGATATTGGCAATAGGGGTTTTCAGCTGATGGGAAATATCCGATACCATCTGCTGAACCTCCTGCTTCTGAAATTCCTGGGTACTTAAAGATGAATGGATCACATCAGACAGCTTATCCAGTTTCATTTCGATCTTGGATGTAAAAGTATCTTCTTCCGGTCCGTAACTCTGGAAACTTCCTTTGGTAAGTTCTTCCACCTGGCCGCATACTTTATCTGAAAACCTAATAAAAGCCTTTCGGAAAATCCCATATACCGCCAGGATCAGAATAATCATCAACACTCCGAAGCCATAGCACAGGAAAGGAAAAAAATTCTTTTCTCCAAAACATGCTGTAGCAGCCAGAAACAGGACACAGGCTCCTATGGCCGCTGCCAAGGCTATCGTATCTGCACTTATTTTTCTATTCATTCTGCGCTCCTATCCACTGATATCCCATACCATAAAGTGTCTTTATATATTTATACTGAGCGTCTTTGATCTTGGCTCTCAGACGGCTGATATTGATGGTCAGAGTATGCTCGTCTACAAAGTTTCCTTCGCTGTCCCAGAGTTTTTCCAGAAGAAGGTTTCTGGTAAGAGCCATATTCTCATTCTTTACAAACACATAAAGAAGTTTAAATTCTGTAGGCGTCAGAGACAGCTTTTCTCCTGATTTTGTCACAGTCCTGGTCTCAAAATCTATCACAAGATTTCCGCAGCGGTAAAGATGCTCTTCTTTCTTTCCCATAGTCCGCCTCAGGACCGCTTGGATCCTCTGCATGGCAATCTGTACATTAAAAGGTTTTGTAATATAGTCATCCGCTCCCAGAGAAAAGCCTTCCACCACTTCTTCATCCAGTTCATGGGCGGTAAGAAAGATCAGGGGCTTCTGGTTAAATCCCTGTATCTCTCTGGCAAAATCAAATCCGTTGCCGTCAGGAAGATTTACATCCAGCAGCATAAGATCAAATTTCTGGGATTTTACCACCGGATAGGCGTTTTTCAGATCATATACCGGTATGGTCTCATACCCTGCATTCTGAAGATTAAAGCAAAGTCCTCCATTTAAAAGCTGGTCATCTTCGATCACTAATATTCTGCTCATCTGTCTGTCCCCTCTGTATCAAATGGGAATACCTGCCGGCTGGGTCTCAGGCACTCCCGTATCTATTCTGATAAAATACTATCAAAAAATCCTCTGGCACGCAAGAATCCTTTCTCTTATTTGCTAAGACGATCTGGCAGGAAGCAGAGCGGAACATCTTATCAAGTCAAAGACCCCGATGCAAGCATACGGGGCATCAAACTAGCAGCGATGCAAGCATCGGGATATCAGACTCCCGCGGCAGGTCTACGTTCCACTCCGGTCGGTGCTAAACGTGTGCCACTGGCACACAGCACCGCCAAATGGACATGCCAGCATGTCCGCTTGGCTCGTTGCCCGCGGAAATAAAAAGTTATTTTACTCTTGCATTTTTCTGGCTGTTTATATATGATGAATTTGAAAAGACTTACGGCATTTCTTATCTACTTTCATTATCTCACTTCATATTCTCAAATTCCCTTTTAAAAAGAGCTCTTGTTTTTTATGCACTTTGACATTTTAATAAGGCTTTACACCTGCCATGATCACATGCTACAATACACCTAAATAACAGGGAGGGATTTTAATGACGGATGGGCAAAAATTAGATTTAATCTTATCCAAGATGACCGACATGCAGAATGATATCGGTGTTCTGAAAGCAGATGTCACCGATCTGAAAACAGATGTTGCCGGGCTCAAAACAGATGTTGCGGTACTTAAAACAGACGTCGCCGGGCTCAAAACAGATGTTGCGGTACTTAAAACCGATGTGGCCGGTCTTAAGACAGACATGAAGAACGTCAAAGAAGAGATTGCCGGCTTAAAGCGTATGGATGATATGATTTTTGATGAAGTAGAACGTGTACATGAGATTTTAAATGCCCATACTGCTGATACTCTGCTCCATCATCCAACCTACATGTAAGAATATGAACGAACAAAAGATACGGCCTCCGGTATACTGGCACCATCAAGACCAAGTAGTCAGTTTCACTGGAGGATAAAAGGTGTAAAGTCTTATTTTACTGTCAAAGATTTTACACCTTTTTTGTGTGTCACTGGACGTATTCCTGATTTCCTGCTTTATGGTCTTATACTTGTTGTCACTGATCCGCAGTGCTATAATAATGTGTGAAAGTACCTTGTATATATATCATATGGGTACAGCCAGTCCGGATATAGAATATTTTCAAATATATCCGGCTAAATTTTTTAGATGAGGTAAAAAACAGTGCTGGATTTTTTACGGGAAGAACACATTGATGAAGGGATCATCCAGGAAATCCTGGAATTCCGGAAGAAGTATGGAACAGGGGAATCCTATACAGATAAAACCCCCAGATATGTATACTATGGAAAAGAGATCTGGGAACAGGCGGCCCAGGCTCTGCTCTGCGGCAAAAATCTCCTTCTGGCCGGTGCAAAGGCTACAGGAAAAAATATGCTGGCAGAAAATCTGGCAGAGGTTTTCGGACGTCCCAGCTGGAATGTCTCTTTTCACATTAACATGGATGCCTCCTATATGATCGGTACCGACACCTTCCGGGAGGGGCAGGTGGTATTCCGTCCCGGCCCGGTATACGAAAGCGCCGCCCAGGGGGGCTTCTGTATCCTGGATGAGATCAACATGGCCAGAAACGAGGCTCTGGCTGTACTCCACTCTGTCCTGGACTTTCGCCGGGTGATCAACGTTCCCGGCTACAGCCGGATCTCTGTTCACGAGGCGGCCCGTTTTATTGCCACCATGAATTACGGATATGCGGGGACCAGAGATCTGAACGAGGCTCTGACCTCCCGTTTCATGGTCATAAATATGCCGGAAATCTCTCAGGAAAACCTGGAAAAGCTTTTAAAAAGGGAATTTCCCTCTATGAAAAACTCTTATATCCAGCAGTTTGCCGGACTGTTCCAGGATATTGAAAAGAAATGCAAAAGCGGAGAGCTGACCAGCCGTGTCCTGGACCTTCGAGGTCTTCTGGACGCCATAAGCCTTATGGAAAACGGCCTGTCCCCTCTGGCCGCCCTGAATATGGGGATCACCAATAAAACCTTTGACGCCTATGAACAGTCTTTGATACAGGATGTGATCGCATCCCGGATTTCTAAGAAAACAACTGCCGGAAATATTTTTGCAGGATAAAAAAATGTCAGACAGAAGAATGTATACTTCCCGTCAGCGGCGGACCATGAATATCATCTGGACAGCTTCCGGAGAATACGATTTTCAACCGGATTTCATGGCCTTTCAGCTTGACGGGGAACCGGATTTTTATATGAATTCTATTATCGGATATGTGCGGAAATGGTATGATCCGGATATCATGGAGCAGCTTTTTTCCACCATACAGGAAGGGCTTTTCAAGGAAACCTATGACGGTCTTCTCTGGATTGCCCTGGAAAACTGCGCCTTCCAAAGGGAAGTGCCTCATCGTCCTGTATTAGAAGAACTGCGTCTGGAACATGCCCGGGATTTCTTCCGGCAGGATGACCAGAAATCCCGGCAGCAATGGATGGCACAGAACAGCCTGGTCTACGCTTTGGAATCCGCCAAATGGCGGCAGGTACTGGGAAAAGAGCCGGGGCTGGTCAATCCCTGGGAAAGACAGCTTTTCAAAGACCTTCTATATCCCGGAGATATTACCTCACAGGAAATTTACGACCGTACTCTTGAGATCTTTCACCGGTATTTCCGCTATCGCCGGGATCATCTTTTCTCCGGCTTTTTTTCTGGTATCCGGGAAAGATTCTGCCACCACTTTTTTCAAAGACTCCCCCGCCGCCTGATCCGCAGCGATGATCTGAATATGGGGCGGACCGGCAGTGTTCAGGGCAGCATCACGCCCCGGCAGGGCATGGAACTTCTTCCGAAAAAGCCATCTGAGAGCGCCGCCGACTACCAATATATCCAAAACTGTTTCGGCCTGCCCTTATATCCGGAGGAGGTTTCCCTTCAGCTGGAAAACCTCCTCTGTACAGATGCTCACGAAAACTGCAGGCTGTATTTTACAGATGGAAAGCTCCCTGCCCAGGAAGAAAAAAATGCCCTTGTGCAGAAATTTCTCCGGGATTCGGAGGCACAAAGGCAAAAAAATGAAAGTTATTATCAGAACAGACGGGATTTCTGTCAAAGCAGCATCCACCATCTGACCCAGCAGATCAAAAACGCCATGCTGGTCTACCCCCAGCCCTTAAAAATCCCCAGCCGTTCCGGAAAGATCTTTCCCAGGGAAGTCTGGAAAGCTCTGTGGCTGGACGACGACCGTATCTTCATGGAAACCACAGATGAAGAGCAGCCGGATTTCTCTGTAGACCTGATGCTGGACGCCTCTGCTTCCCGTCTGGGAAGTCAGGAGATCATCGCTCTTCAGGGCTACATCATCGCCGAAAGCCTTCAAAAATGCAGAATTCCTTTCCAGGTCTATTCTTTTCTCAGTCTGAGAGGGTTTACTGTTATCCGCCGCTTTCTGAGTTATGAGGATAAAGACCAGAATAAAGAAATCTTCGGCTACTGCGCTGCCGGCTGGAACCGGGACGGACTGGCTTTCCGGGGAGCGGGACATCTTCTGGAATCTTCTCCCGCTGCCAACAGGATCCTCATGGTCCTTACAGACGCCAGTCCCAATGATGACCGTCGGATCCCGGCGGATCCTTCCAAAGGAAGGGTTCTCAGCCAGGACTATTCCGGAAAACCCGGGATCGAAGATACTGCCCGGGAGGTCCATGTTCTGAAGCAGAAAGGGGTAAAGGTCATGGCTATACTAAACGGCAGCGACGCCGATACTCTGGCTGCCTCCAGGATCTATCAGCAGGACTATGTTCGGATAGAAAAACCGGATCAGCTTTCCCAGGCCGCAGGGATCCTGATCCAGAAGCAGATCCAGCAGCTTCACAGTGAATAGTGTTTCTCCATCTCCAGTATTTTTTCATAAAGCTTTCTATTTACAGATGTAGGAGTCCCTTATTTTTCTCCATTATTCATCCCAGCCTTCTGTAAAACGGATATTCACCGCAATATTCCGGACTTCTTCTCCCTCCTGGAGATCTATATCATGAAGGTCTGAAACAGGAGGCAGATCTCCATCCTCGGAGATTTCCAGATACAGCCAGTCATAGGCTGCTTCATTGGCATTGTCCACTGCTTCTTCTAAAGTATCTCCAACTGCATAACAGCACTCCAGATCCGGAAAGGTAGCCTGGAACTTTCCTTCCTCTGTTCTTCTGATCACTGCCGGATATATAAATTTCATAATCTGTTCACTCCTTTAAATATTCTCACATGAAACTCAGTACAGTTCCACACTGAGGCTATTATATCACAAAGATGCCGCAAAGCAATGAGTCAAAAAATATTTATCCGCTGTCCTGTATAGACGGAAATTCTTTTGTCACGTATAATGAGAAATCATAGAGCATCCTAAAGATGAAAAAGAACAAGGAGGGTTTTTATTATGATCAAAATTAAACTGCCCACTGACAGCCTGCCCTTTTTAAGGGAAATGGACAGCCGGCTGGTTTCCTACAACATAGAAATGACAGAAGTCACCGGAGGCACGTTCTGGAAACTCTATACTCCCGGACAGATAGAAGGCAGGGAGGAAGTTCCTCAGCTTGCCGATCTGTCCCAGATGGGTTCTCTCCTGGAAATGTTTCCTCCCGCGGACCTTCAGGACCAGCGGGCGCTGGATCTGGCCAAAGCCCTGGGGCCTGCCTATATCCGGGTCAGCGGCTCCTGGGCTACCACCACTTACTATGATCTTGACGGCCGCACCAATGGAAAAGTGCCGGAAGGCTTCCACAGTATCCTCACCCGGGACCAGTGGGACCGGCTTCTGGATTTTGTAAAATATGCAGACGGTAAGCTGCTGATCTCTCCGGCCAACTGTGACGGAGTACGGAATCCTGACGGAACCTGGAATCCCGGTCAGCTGAGGCTTCTCCTGGACTACAGCCGTGATTACGGCGTTCCTGTTTCTGCCGTGGAATTTATGAATGAGCCAAACACTACCATTTTGGGCGGGACGCCTTCCAACTACACAGCAGAAGATTTCAGCCGGGATCAGGATCTCTGCTTCCGTTTTCTTAAAGAAAATTATCCGGAGGTCCTTACCGTAGGTCCCTGTTCCAGCGGGGAAAAATTCAGCCCTTATGTAGGCTATCACAACTTATCCGTTATTCCCTCGGAAGATCTCCTGGAAGGCTGCAAAGAACAGGCAGATGTATACAGCTATCATATGTACAACTGCTTTTCTGAAAGAGGCGCTTTCCTGGGCGTACACTGGCCGGGGGACAAAGCTCTGTCTGAAGAATATCTGGGAATCCCCTGGGAAGCTGCCTGCTATTACAAAAAACTGCGGGATCAATATTGTCCCGGCGCCCAGATGTGGGTCACAGAATCCGGTGACGCAGGCTGCGGAGGAAACACCTGGGCCTCTACTTTCCTGGATGTGATCCGCTCTGCTGATGAACTGGGACGTTTCTGCACAGTTACAGACGGAGTGATCTTCCACAATACCTTCATGGCTTCCGATTATGGCTATCTGGACTTTGAGACTCATCTGCCCCGGCCCAATTACTGGCTTGTTCTGCTGTGGAACCGGCTGATGGGATCCAAAGTCTATGACTCCGGCCAGGAGATCCGGGAAGGTTTCCACTGCTATGTCCATTCCAGAAAAGACGGGAAAAAGGGATATGTCTATATGATCGTCAATAACTCTCCTTCTGAGTCTGCCCTGGTGGAACTGCCCTGTAAAAGCACAGTCTACGCCCTGACCGCCGACTATCTCCGTTCCCCCAAGATCCTTCTGAACGGAAAGCCTCTGGAACTTACGGGAACCGCCCAGCTTCCTCCTCTTGAGGGAAAAATGCAGGAAGCAGGAACCATTTCCCTGGTTCCTGCTTCCGTAACCTTCCTGGTACTGGAAGAATCCTGAATTTTTATTCTTTTACGATCTTTACAGAACACTTATGGGACAGCAGGAAATATCCTCCATAAATGGCGCCTGTCAGGGCTGCGGTGACGGCCAGCGCCGTGGCCGAGCCCTGGGAGCCGTAAATCCCAAGGATTTCCCGGCAGACCTGGATCCCGAAGACCGAATGGATCACTGCCAGGGCAAGGGGCAGGAGGAAGAGAAGTCCGTTCTGCTGTCTTAGGGCTCTGCGGATCTCTTTTTCCTCACAGCCCAGCTTCTGGAGGATCTGATACTTTCCTCTACTGTCTGCGCTGTCTGACAGGATCTTCAGGGCCAGCACAGCGGATCCGGAGATCAGGAAACAGATCCCCAGATACAGGCCCAGGAAAATATACATGGCGCTGGTGCCGATGCTGTCGTCATAGATTGCAGACTGGGTAGTTACCCATACGGGAGCATAACTGCTCCCCTCTGGGTTCAGTCTCCGGGCAAAATCCTGATCCATCTCCTGGGCAAACTCTTTGCTCTTATCCCGGTAATCTCCCATAACATAATTTTTATACCGCTCTTCTTCTCCAAGCTCTGTGGAATCGGGCAGGAGCAGGATCCCGAAATTCTGAGGCTGGTAATACATCTGGAGATAACCGTCCTGACAGGTATCCTCTCTGGCGTGATAAGTCTTTCCCTTCACTGTGGTCTCCTGCTGCCTGGAAAGTCCCGTATTCCATCTCAGGACGGCCCCCTCCTGATTGGAAACGATCAGATACTCATCCTGTGCAAGTTCATATTCCGGCATATGATAAGCTCTGGCTGCCTTGTTATAATCTCCCACCTTCATCACCTCTACCGGGGTCTGGTCAAAAAGCTGTCCATAATGATCCTCTTCCCCGTGGCTTTGTCCTGTCACTGCCTCATTGGTCAGTTCCGGGATCTGGTAGGTATATACACTGACCAGATCCTGAAAATCCTCTAAGGGGATCTCCTGGCTTTCCAGAATATCAAAGATGGAATACGAGTCTGTCATTTCCTTTGACATAGAAATAGACACCGGTGCCAGTTTTCTTGCCTCCTGGTCTTTGTACTCTTTTCTGGCAATGGCTGCATACAAAAGGCAGATGGTCATAAAAATCAGCAGACAGATCACACTGCAGGCCATCACTGTAGAATTCAGCTTATTGGACAATTCCCCTACCACAAAAGAATGCAGCCGCCGGTAGTACAGCTTCCGGAATTTCCCTGCTGCCGCCATGAGAAAACCGGACAGAGACCAGAATACCAGAAAGGTCCCCAGGATTCCCAGGATCACCTGGGTGAGAACGTCCATTTCTGTAGTCATAGCCTGCTGGTTAACGGTCACATTGTAATAGGCGATCCCCAGAAGCACCGCCGCCACAAAAAAGACCAGGCCGCAGAGTATGGGATTTTTCAGGAAATTTTTCTCCTTTTTCCGTCCTGCGGTAAGAAATTCCACCAGTCTAGCCCGGCTTACGGAAAAGGTATTAAAGACCATGACCACCAGGTAGATCAGAAGAAAATACAAGATACTTTTCCCCACTGCCTGGCCGGAAACTACAAATTCATATCTGGATACATCCGCCTGAAACAGATTGGAAACTGCCAGGGACATAAGCTGGGAAAGGCCGATCCCCGCCAGCAGTCCTGCTCCCAGAGAGATCAGTCCCATCCAGATGGTCTCCAGCCACAGCATAGCCGCCAGTCTGATCCGCCCCATACCCAGGGTAAGATAGACTCCAAATTCCTTTTTCCGCTTTTTCAGCATAAATCTGCTGGCATAGACGATCAGATACCCCAGGACCAGAGATACGAAAACACTTACCCCTGACAGAACCCCGTTCATCATATTGATAATGGCGGTTTTCGCCTGGGTTACCTCCATCATGGCAGTCTGGGTCTCAATGGCATTAAAGATATAGAAAACCGCCACCCCCAGGATCATGGTGAAAAAATAAATAGAATAATCCCGGATACTTTTTCTGAAGTTTTTCAAAGACAGACTAAACAACATGGTTCAGATCACCTCCCAGCAGTGCGATGACATGAATGATCTGGTCAAAAAATCCTTTCCGGTCCGCCTCTCCCTTTCTCAGCTCATGGAACAGCTTTCCGTCCTTTAAAAACAGCACCCGGTCACTGTAACTGGCGCAGAGAGGATCATGGGTCACCATCAGTATCGTAGCCCCCAGCTCCCGGTTCAGAAACTGAAGATTATCCAGGAGCATCCCTGCGCTTTGAGAGTCTAATGCTCCCGTTGGCTCGTCTGCCAGGATCAGAGAAGGATTGGTGATCATGGCCCTGGCACAGGCGCACCGCTGTTTCTGGCCTCCGGACATCTGATAGGGGTACTTTTTCAGCACCTCCCGGATATTCAGCTTTTGGGCCATATCCTCTACCCTGCCGGGGATCCTGGCCGGCTTTTCATTCTGGATCTGAAGAGCCAGAGCAATATTGTCAAAACCATTTAAAGTATCCAGGAGATTAAAATCCTGGAAAATAAAGCCCAGTTTTTCCCGGCGAAATTTAGAAAGGCTTCTTCCTCTCAGTCTGGTCACGTCCTTTCCTTCTACCAGGATATGGCCTCCTGTTACCCGGTCAATGGTGGAAATACAGTTTAAAAGGGTGGTCTTTCCTGAACCGCTGGCTCCCATTACCGCTGTAAACTCACCTTTCTCCACGGAAAAGCTGATATCGTCCACTGCCTTTGTAAGGCTGGATTTATTTCCGTAATATTTCATCATATGCTGGATGTCCAGTAATTTTTCCACAGATCTTCCTCCTTTTTCTCTGTCAGCAAGACACTTTTCTTTACAGACTCTATTATAAAAAAAACCACTGTGCCCAGCCATGGATTTTTATTACCAAACCTTACATCTGTGTAAGATAAAAAAGAGCTGCTGCATTAGTTAACTGTCAGGAATATTCCCGATTTTGACTAATGCAGCAACTCTTCTGTGTGTTTGTCCTGTCCGAATTCTATGAAGATTTCCGTATATTCTCCTTTCTCCGATTCTGCCCAGATCCTGTGTCCCAGTCTGTCACAGAGCTTTCTGCACAGGTAAAGCCCCATGCCGGTAGAGCTCTGCCCTTTTCTTCCGTTTTCTCCTGTAAAAGAGTGTTCAAAGATCCTGGGCAGATCAGCCTTGGAGATCCCTATGCCGTTGTCCCGAACAGACAGGAGGATCCCCCGGGAAGTCCTTTGGGTGTAGAAACGGATACAGGGATCTTTCTCCTTTTTATATTTCACACTGTTGCTTAAGATCTGACCCAGAATAAAACTCAGCCATTTTTCATCTGTCCGGGCGGGAATATCCTCCGTCTCCTGAAGGACCCGGATATGATTCAGGATCAGACTGTCCCGGTTTCTGGAAATCACCTGATCTGTCACGGTTTTCAGAGAATACTCCCGGATCACATAATCCTTCTCCGGCACCTGGCTCCTGAGATAGTAAAGGACCTGTTCTACATAACTATCCATCCGGGCCACCTGTTCTTTCATCACTCTGGAATTCTCTCCTTTGTCCTTATGGAGAAGAAGCCGCATACTGGCGATAGGAAGCTTCACCTCATGGATCCAGGCTTCCACATACTGTTTAAAAGCGTTATTTTTTCTCTGCTGGGCAAAGATCTGGTCGCTCATCGCCTTTCCCATCTGATCCACCGTATCATAAAGGATCCTTCCCTCCAGAAAATCCGGTGCTTTGAGCATTTCCCGGATCAGATATTTTTCCTCCAGATTTTCCAGTTTTTCTTCCAACTCCCTGTAAAACCGGTTTTTTCGCATATACTCCCACAAAAGCGTCCCTGCAAGTCCCAGGATCTGGATTCCGGCCGCAAGGATCATCAGCTCTTTCTTTACCTGGAAAAAGTACAGTACTGTCTGTATCAGTCCCCCGGTAAGAAGCCAGAGAAGGATCGGTCTCCAACAGTCTTTTATATAATCTGTTTTTTTCATAATAGTAAGTACCCCTGTCCTCTCCGTGTCTGTATAGCTCCCTGGATACCGGCCTCTTCCAGTTTCTTTCTGAGCCGGTTGATATTTACAGTCAGAGTATTGTCGTCAATAAAATCGTTGCAGTCCCAGAGATGATCCATCAGCTCATCTCTGGATACGATCCGTCCCTGATTCTTGATCAGATAATAAAGAATAGAAAACTCATTTTTAGACAGTACCCTCTCTTCTCCCTGATAAGTCATGGTACTGCGTAGAAGATTGAGAAGGATCCCTCTGTACTCTACTTCCTCCTGGGGAGCTCCCGGCTGGATCCGCCTGAACAGAGCTTCCATTTTCAGCAGAAGAAGGGTAGGATTATAGGGCTTGGTGATATAATCGTCTGCGCCGTAGCTCATAGCCAGGATCTGATCCATGTCTCCTTCCCTGCTGGTGACCATGATCACAGGCACCTGAGACTTCTGTCTTAAATTTCTCAGGATCTCCTGGCCGTTGGTCCCGGGAAGAAGGATATCCAGCAGTACCAGATCCGGCTCTGCACAGAGGATCTCATCCTCCGCTTTATCATATTTTTCCAGACAGAAAGTCTCATATCCATTTTCTTTCAGAAGACTTTCCAAAGCCTGTCTCAGAACTTTGTCGTCCTCTACCACAGCAATTTTTTTCATTTATATTCTACCTCTGCGCTTCATATAAAGCTTCTGCTCTTAGCTTTTGATCTTAATTTCTTATCCTCAGTATATCCTATCCTCTGTTTTTTTCAAGGAAAAGAAAAAGACAGCCCCGAAACTGCCGCCGGAAATTTCCGGTCCTGGTTTCGGGACTGTCTCTTCATATTCTTATACAAACTGATTTCTGGCCCTGTCGTACTGGTAATCAATACCTGCCAGCTTTGTCTTGATCTCCTCCGGATTTAATCCTTTGTCCTCACACATGGAAGACAGGGAAGAATAAAAATCACGAAGCTGCGTATTCACATAGCTTAAAAGCATTACCGGGTCCTTAGGTATCATAATCTTCCTCCTCTGATTCCGGATCACTGCAGGCCAGTTTTCAGGATCCTGAAGATCAGCTTTGTACAGTATCCTCTACTGAAACTGTATGAGCCGTAAGCTGGCCGTTTTCCAGATCTATAATGATCCTGTCCTCTGCTCTTACATTACCGGAAAGGATCAGCCTTGCAGTAAGAGTCTCTACGTTCTTCTGCACGAACCTCTTCAGCGGACGGGCTCCGTAAACAGGATCATATCCGCCCTCAATAATATAATCTTTTGCGGCTTTTGTCAATTCTATAGACAGCTCCTGATCCTTTAATCTCTTATTCAGGTCTGCCATAAGCAGGTCAACGATGCCGCCGATATTCTCTTTCGTCAGAGGCTTGAACATAATGATCTCATCCAGCCGGTTCAAAAACTCCGGACGGAAGTGGGCTCTTAGATCTTTCTCTACCATGTCTCTGGCTTCCTGTTTGATCTCTCCGTTATCTTCAATACCTTCCAGCAGATAAGTGGAACCGATATTAGAAGTCATGATCAGGATAGTATTCTTAAAGTCTACGGTCCTTCCCTGGGAATCGGTGATACGTCCGTCATCCAGTACCTGGAGCAGAACATTGAACACATCCGGATGAGCCTTCTCGATCTCATCAAAAAGGACTACAGAGTAAGGTTTTCTCCTTACAGCTTCTGTAAGCTGACCCCCTTCCTCATATCCTACATATCCCGGAGGCGCTCCGATCAGTCTGGACACAGAATACTTCTCCATATACTCACTCATATCAATACGTACCATGTTCTGTTCATCATCAAACAGGGTGGCAGCCAGTGTCTTGGCCAGTTCTGTCTTACCTACACCGGTAGGTCCAAGGAACAGGAAAGAACCAATAGGTTTGGTGGGATCTTTAATACCGGCTTTGGAACGGATAATAGCGTCTGTTACTTTGGAAACGCCTTCGTCCTGTCCGATCACCCGTTTATGGAGCTCATCTTCCAGATGGAGGATCTTGGCACGTTCTCCTTCTGTAAGTTTTGCCACAGGAATGCCGGTCCACCGGGAAATGATCCTGGCGATCTCATCCTCTGTAACGCTCTGGTGGACCATAGACAGATCCTGATTCTTTGCCTTTTCTTCCTCTGCTTCCAGCTGTTTCTGTAACTTAGGCAGTTCCCCGTACTGAAGCCTTGCGGCCTCATTCAGGTCATAATCTCTCTGAGCTTTCTGGATCTGATTATTCATATCTTCGATCTGCTCTCTCAGCTTCTGCAGATGTTCTACTGTAACCTTTTCATTATCCCACTGGGCTTTCTGAGCGTTGAATTTATCTTTCAGCTCTGCCATCTCTTTCTGAAGCTCTACCAGACGGTCTTGGCTGAGACGGTCATTTTCTTTCTTAAGGGCCGCTTCCTCAATTTCCATCTGCATGATCTTACGGCGCATTTCATCCAGCTCTGTGGGCATGGAATCCAGCTCTGTCTTGATCAGGGCACAGGCTTCATCTACCAGGTCAATGGCCTTATCCGGCAGGAACCTGTCGGAAATATAACGGTCAGACAAAGTCGCTGCGGCCACCAGCGCGCTGTCGGTGATCTTTACTCCATGGAAAACCTCATAACGTTCCTTCAGTCCACGAAGAATGGAAATGGTGTCTTCCACAGTAGGCTCATCTACCATAACCGGCTGGAACCTACGTTCCAGGGCAGCGTCTTTTTCAATATATTTCCGATACTCATCCAAAGTGGTGGCACCGATGCAGTGAAGTTCTCCTCTTGCCAGCATAGGTTTCAGCATATTTCCGGCATCCATGGCACCGTCAGTCTTACCTGCCCCTACGATCAGATGGAGCTCATCAATAAACAGGATGATCTGTCCTTCGCTTTTCTTTACTTCTTCCAGAACGGCTTTCAGCCTTTCCTCAAACTCGCCTCTGTATTTGGCCCCTGCTACCAGGGCACCCATATCCAGTGCAAAAATCTTCTTATCTTTCAGACCGTCAGGCACATCTCCCTGAACGATCCTCTGGGCCAGTCCCTCAACGGCTGCTGTCTTACCTACTCCAGGTTCACCGATGAGCACCGGGTTATTCTTGGTCTTCCTGGACAGGATACGGATCACATTCCGGATCTCGCTGTCACGGCCGATCACAGGATCCAGCTTCTGCTCTCTGGCCTTTTCCACCAGATCCTCCCCGTATTTATTCAAAGTATCATAGGTTACCTCCGGATTATCCGTAGTCACCCTCTGATTTCCTCTCACAGTGCTCAGGGCCTGAAGAAATCTTTCCTTGGTGATCCCATATTCCTGCCAGATTTTTTTCATAGAAGGACTTGGGTTATCCAGCAGAGCAAGGAACAAATGCTCTACGGAAACATATTCATCTCCCATAGCTTTTGCCTCATCCTCTGCGGTTACCAGCGCCTTGTTCAGATACTGGCCGATATAAGGCTGGCCTCCGGAAACCTTTGTCCTGGCATTTAAAGCCTGCTCTATCCTGTCAAGGAAATGTTCCTTCTGGATTTCCATTTTCTCGATCAGTTTTAAGATCAGACTGTCCTCCTGGTGAAGAAGGTTATAGAGCAGATGTTCCTGTTCAACCTCCTGGTTGCCGAATTCATATGCTGTCTTCTCCAAATCCTGAACAGCCTGAAGCGATTTCTGTGTGAATTTACTGATATTCATACAAATCCCCTCCATCATCTTATGAAATAGCCTGTAAAACAGACTTGGTTTTCTTGTTCTAGTGCTACTATAACACTTGTTATTAGCACTGTCAACCCCTGAGTGCTAATTTTTTGAAAATTCGGCTCATTTGGTAAATTTATATGGTGAAAGCCGGTCTAAACGGCTGTATCCCGTTTAAACCGGCTCTTCTTTCTGCTTATTCTATATCGATCAATTTATCCTTATCATAATATTTCTCATCATCTTCTGTGATCTCCCGGTAGACTTTACAGGGATTTCCAAAGGCGATCACATTGGACGGTATATCTTTTGTCACTACACTTCCGGCACCGATAATGCTGTTCTCTCCGATAGTAACTCCCGGCATGACCATAGTATTGGCGCCGATCCATACGCCGCTTCCTACCTTCACCGGCTTATTGTACTGGGCTTCCTTTGCCCGGAGTCGTGGAGATACCGGATGGGTACCTGTACACAATACCACATTAGGTCCGATCATAACATTGTCTCCGATCTCGATAGCAGCGTCATCTACCAGGACAAGATTAAAATTCGCATATACATGGTCCCCCATATATACATTTTTTCCACCCCAGTTGGCATGGAAAGGTGTTTCGATATAGCAGTTTTCACCGATCTTTCCGAACATCTTCTTCAGAAGAGCTTTTTTCTCTTCCCCTTTGCTGGGAGGAAGCTGATTATAGGCAAACAACATATCCAGGTATTTTCCCTGCTCCTGCATCAGTTCCTCATTATCACAGTAGTACAATTTTTCATGATGGATTCTGTATAAAGTTTCTTCTAAATTCATAGGACCTCCCCCAGATGGATACCATCTCCCACCCACCTGTAAAATAATGATCTTCTGCCTCTGCGTATGGCAGATACCGGACCAAAGACCCCTGTCCCCCGGCAGTTTTATCTGCCATCAGTATAGCATATCTTCTTTGCTCACTCAACTGATCCCGAAAATATCCAAAACTGTGAAAATCCTATTCCTACTCTAATCCGTGTGCCTTCAGCCATGTTACCCAGGTCCTTTTTCCCCGCTTTATCTTTCCGGCCCGGATCTGGAATTCCAGGACCGTCATCAGGGAGAACACCAGGAACAAAGCTCCCAGGAACAGCAGGCATTTTCCTATACTTTCTCCTCCGCTGATGGTGCTCCTGAAAGCAGTCACCGTATAGGTAAACGGCACCCAGTCATGAAGATAAGGCACAAAAGAACCGGACAGTTCCAGCGGATAAGTTCCCACAGAACCCGCCAGCTGGACCACCATAAAGACCAGCATCAGGAAACTGCCCGCTTTTCCCAGAAGATTTGTGAAAAAATACATAATGGACATAAAAGCCAGGGAAGCCAGACAGGCAGTAAGAAGGGTCTTTCCCGGCTGGACAGGACGGAAGCCGTCAAAGATCCAGAGAGCGCCTGTCATCACTGCTGCCTGGAGCAGAGCTACCAGATAGAGTACAGAAGCTTTACTCCGCCACCAGGCCCCTCCGGACTTGAGTTTTCCGGAATATTCTGTCAGAGGATACATAAGACTGAAAGCAATGCAGCCTACCCAGAGTCCTACCGACATCATATAAGGCGCCATAGCATGGCCGTTGTTTTCCACTTCTGTGATCTGGGTTTCCTTGGTAACTGCCGGATCAGCAAACATATCCATCCCTTCTTCGGACAGGATTGAGTTCCCGGCGCTTATTCCCCCTTCTTCCAGGGCATTCTTAAGAGTTCCGGCTCCTTGTTCCAGACTTTTCAGCCCTTCTCCCAGTTCCTGGCTTCCCTCATAGAGCTTTCCGGCTCCCTGACCGATCTGTTCTCCTCCCTGGGAAAGCTGAGAGGCGCCCAAAAGAAGAGAAGGACCGTTTTCCACCAGTTCTGCAGCTCCCGCTTTCAGACTTCCTGTCCCTTCTTTCAGACTGGTAAGTCCCTGACTTAACTCTTCCCCTCCGTTAAGAAGTGCCGGCACTTGTTCCTTCAATGCCTGGGTACCCGCCGCCATCTGGCTGGTTCCCTGAGAAAGGGCTTCGGCTCCTTCTGCAAGAGTTTCAGCGCCCTGTTCCAGCACAGAAGTTCCCTGAGTCTGAAGAAGACTCCCGCCCTGGACCGCTTCCTGGATCCCCTGTACCAGAACCGGGGCTTTCTGGGAAAGTCCGGAAACTCCCTGCAAAAGAGTTTCCGCCCCGGCAGCCAGCTCCCCGCTTCCTGCTGCAGCCTGGGAAATTCCTTCTGTAATCTCAGGAAGTCCGGAAACAAGTTCCCGGCTTCCCCTGGCTGCCTCATTCACTCCCTCTGTGTAAGCAGCCGTGCTCTCTGCCAGAAGGGCCGCCTGATCTTTCAGCATAGAAATCTGACTGCTCAATCCTTCCTCACCGGAAGGATCTGCCTCTCCTGCAGACTCCCTTGCAAGGAAGATCTGCTCCTCCATTTCCTGCAGCCCCTGATAATTTGTCTGGGCCGCTTCCAAAGCCGCCCAGGCGGCTCCGGTCAAACTGCCTATATCTCCGCTGTCTGCGGCCTGCTGGATCTCTTCATATAAATAAGAGGGATCTGTCCTCTGGATTTCTTCTGAAATACTCCATCCATCATCTTCTGATAAGGAATCTGTATAAGAAGGAAGACTGTTGTAAAGATCTTCCAGCCCCTGGCTGAGACTGGCTGCCCCCTGGGACAAAGCGTCCGACTGACTGCCATTCTCTCCAATAATGGTCTGAAGACCGGATTCCAGACTTTCTGCTCCCTGCTGCCACTGAGCTGTTCCCTGCTGAAGAGTCTCCATCCCATTATGAAGGGCTGCCGCATTTTCCCTTAATTCCTCTGTCCCTGCTTCCAGTTCCCGGGCAGCCTCCGGCAGAGAGGCTGCAGCTTCCCCAAGAGCAGAAAGGCCCTGATTCAATGTCTTCATACTTTCATCGGTCCGGGCGGCCCCTTCCTCCAGTGCCTGACTGCCCCGGACATTCTCCCGGGTACCTTCTTCCAGAGTCTGGGCACCTTCAGCAAGTTTATCGGCGCCCTGGGACAGTTCCGGCATTTTTTTCTTTACCTGTTCCATTCCCTGCGCCAGGGCTGCTGTTCCCTGATCCAGCTCCTCTGTCCCTGCCGCCAGTGTTTCTACTCCCTGAACATACTTGCCCAGTCCTTCTGAAAAAGTCCGGGTCCCATTCCGGAAAGTCAGAGTGCTGTCTGCCAGTACCTGAAGATTCTCCGTAATGGCTTCATTTCCTTCTCCTGCTTTTCCAACGCCTTCTTCCAGCTCCCCGGCGCCCTGTCCCGCCTGTTCCATACCTTCTTTTGCCTGGAGGACTTTATCCATAACCGCCTGAATATAGGTTCTGGTCACCTCCTGGCATACTGCACTTTCCATCTCTTTCATGGCTGTTTCGCTCATTTTAGAGGCAATATAATTGGTACCGGGATTAGTCTCATAGAAAAGTTCCATTTTTTCCCCGGTCAGCGTTCCGGCTTTTGCGGAAAAATCCTCCGGTATCCGGATCATCATATAATAAGTTCCATCCTTCAGTCCCTGTTCTCCTTCCTTTTTCTCTACAAAATGAAAATCCAGAGACTTTTCTTCTTTCAGTTTTTTAACCAGCTCTCCCCCTATGTCCAAGGCGGCTCCCTGATATTCCACCGGCTGATCTTCATTGACCACCGCCACAGGAAGCTTATCTGTATTTCCGTAAGGATCCCACATAGATCCCAGGAACAAAGTGGTATAAATACTTGGAATTGCGATCACCGCAAGGATCACCACCAGCAGGATCTTATTATGGAGCAGTTTCTTCCATTCCTGTCTCACCATATGATTCTTCTCCCTTCTGTATGCCATCACCTGCCATGTCCCTATAGGATTTTCCCTCCTTTCCCGGATCCATCAAGATGACATACTATCTATTAATAGATATTGTGTTGATTTATGAAACGTTAGGAATTATACTGAAAAAAGGCACAGGGGACAACCATCAAATATTTTTGTCACTGTGGGTTAATGGACATAACCGGCAGGCTGTGTTGATTCTTTATAAAATTTTCATAATTCAGGAGGGAAATATGACAAAGAAAACCGACCGGAGGATCCGAAAGACAAAGGCCCAGCTCCGCCAGGGTCTGGCAGAGCTTCTCCAGGAAAAAAGCCTGAAAGAGATCACTGTCAAAGAACTGACCGATAAGGTAGACATTAACCGTTCTACCTTTTATCTCCATTATTCAGATATCTATGATATGATGGAAAAAATTGAAAATGAACTGATAGAAGAAATTGAAGAACTGGTCCGGACCCGCCCGGTAAATCCCTTTAATGAGTCCAGCTTTCCTTTTATTGAAGAAATTTTCACGATTCTAGCCGAAAACCGTCAGATCTGCGCCGCCCTTCTGGGACCCAATGGAGACATTGCCTTTCTCCAGAGGATCGAAAATATCCTTTCCCGGCACAGCCTGAAGGTTCTTGAAGAAACCCTCCCGGAGAAAAAGCAGGATCTCCAGTATCTCTACTCCTTCTTCGCCTTTGGCTGTGTGGGTATGATCAAAATGTGGCTGACCGGACGCTACGGGGAAAGTCCCCAATATATGGCCCGTCTTACCTTTCATCTGATCATGAATGCCCTTCACAAAAGCTGATTCAGACCTCTACCCCTGAAAGAGCTACGATCTTTTCCCCGGCCAGGTGCTGGAACAGGGCAATGATCCGTCCCACACCGATAACTGCCAGTACTGTTCCGATCCCTACTCCCACCAGACGTCCTGCAAGTACCAGACCCAGGAGAATGGTCACAGTAATATTAAAAAGATCAAAACAGTTCTTTGTAAACCCTACATTTTTATGAATGCAGTCAGCGATAGCCTGGACAATGCCGTCTCCGGGATTCGGCACGATCCTCATAGAAAGGGACATAGAGGCGCCCACTCCAGTAAAGATGATCGCCAGGATCAGTACCAGCAGCCGAAGCGGCAGGTCCTGGATCCCCTTTGTTCCCTTTGAAAACTCCGGCAGCAAAGAGCCGAATACATTTAAAAATCTTGTAAAAACAAGACTCAGGGGAATCTGGAGAATATCCATGAGCCGGATCAGCTTCCTGTCATTTTTCCGTGCATGGACCAGAGCTTCCGCCTGATGGGAGCTCCTCTGCCTTTCTCTTATGCTGTGAAGAAAGATCTCCGCTACTACAAAAACCGAATAAAGCACCAGAGTCATATCTCCGAAATTCAGGTGAAAGATCGTAGAAATACTATAAGATACGGATATGATGGGAGAAACCCCCAAACCCGCTTTTGTGTTCAGAGTCAGTCCCATTGCCAGGATCAGAAGTCCCAGTATATAAAAACCGGCTCTGTAAACCTTTTGTTTTTCCATAATGGTCCTCTCTTCTTTCTGTAATAAACTGTCAGGGCCGTGAATTTTGGCCCATATTTTTCTATTATAGTACTGTCTCTGATGAATTTCAAGAACAGGGGTTTTTCCGGTTTTCATAAGGTTTTTGTTCATTCTCACATCCGTTATAGAAAGACTTCGGCATTAGCTCTCTCTTTAGAATATAAAAAAGACATCTTCAAAAACGAAGATGTCTTTTTTATATTTTTATTTACTGAACGATCCTTCTGATCGCTATGTATGGTCTGTACAGAGCATTGGATGTTACCTTGATACCGCCCTGTGGATATGGAGCGCTGTTGGAAGCATGTACGATTCCGCCGTCTCCGGTAAGGATCGCTACATGTCCGGAGTATACGATAATATCACCGGCCTGATGGTTTTCCCAGCTCACTGCTACACCAGCGGAGGCCTGAGCGTCACTGGTACGTGGCAGGCTGTATCCGAAGTGCGCGAAAACCTGCTGTGTAAATCCGGAACAGTCAATACCGTTTGTCAGGCTGTTTCCTCCATATACATAAGGATTACCTACAAACTGCATTGCATAGGCGACTACTGCTGCTCCAGTAGCGCTGTTATAAGAAACACTGCTGCTGGTATCCTCTGCAGGCTCTTCTTCTGCAACTGTACTCTGGCTTCCGCCTCCTGCATTGCTTACAGTACTTCCGGTATTTCCGGTGGCAGCTGTGGTAGTTCCGCTGCTTGTAGCACCTGTACTTCCAGAATTGCTGCTGCTTGAAGACTGAGCGGCCTGTGCTGCCGCCTGAGCAGCGGCCTGCTTTCTTGCTTCCTCTGCAGCTTTGGCAGCGGCTTCCTCTTCTTTCTGGATCTGCTGCAATTCTGCGTTCTGCTGAGCGATCAGGTTCTTATATTCTTCAGCCTGAGCTTTTACAGTAGCGATCTGACTTTCATAATCACTTGCAGAAGCCTTCAGATCAGCCATCTTTGTCTCTAATGTATCCTGCTTGTCTTCCTGTTCTTTCTTGCTGTCTTCCAGTTCCGCTTTCTCTGTGATCAACTGATTTTCCAGATCCTGTACTTCCTGGACAACGGCTTTCATCTTTTCCAGAGCCTCTCTGTCATAGTCGTACATTTTACCATTATTTTCAATTTTGGAAAGCATATCGGCAATGCTGTCAGATTCCAGAAGGATCTGAGCCCAGGAATCTGTTCCGCCGTTTTCATACAGATACTGAATTCTCTTCTTCATGCTTTCGTACTGTTCGTCCCGGTCAGCTTCAGCTTCCTTCAAATCTTCCTGTGTCTCTTTGATATCTTCTTCTTTATCTGTGATCTCTTCTTTCAGCATATCAATCTGGGTCATGATAGTGACCAGTTCCTGCTGTGTGGAATTGATCTGTCCCATCAGCTCGTTCTTCTTGTTCTCCAGAGTATTTACCTGGCTTTCAGCTTCTGAAAGCTTGCTCTGCGTCTGGGACTTCTGTGTCTGAAGCTCCTGCTTTCTGCTGGAAGCCGCTACAGGCATGGCCTGTGTAGCTGTCATCGCAAATACAAGAGCCAAACATAATAATCTTTTCTTCATTACTCAATACCTCTCCATTATGTATAAGTTCTTATGGTCGTTATAATTTCGTAATAATTCCGCAATACTTTTTTCACTTCCTGTATATACTAACATAAAATCTAGTACATTGCAAGTCCCGGCCCCCTATTTTTTAAATTTCTGTTACATTATGAAATTTTCAAGTAATAAAAAATAGCATTTTTATCATATCTTACCAAATGCAATGTACGAAAAATATAGGCATGATCTTTTGTTCCGGGCCCCTTATGATCGGATAGGAAAGAATCCTTCCCTATCCTGCGATACTGCGGTCAGATCCAGGCAAAGCCTGTCGCTGTCCGTTGCCAGGCAAATGCCTGCTCGCGCAAACACGACAGTCCCTTGCCGAGCGTATCGCACAAAAGAAAAACCACAGATAAAATCCTTTTCTCTGTTTTATCTGTGGTTAATTTCATTATAAATATTTTTTACTGGGCAATACGTCTGATCGTAATATATGAAGTATACAATGCATTAGAAGTATACTTGATACCTCCCTTTGGATAAGGAGCGCTGTTGGAAGCATGTACGATTCCGCCGTCTCCTGTCAGGATCGCAACATGTCCGGGATATACGATCAGGTCACCTGCTTTGGCTTCTGACCAGGATACCTCTGTTCCCACATAAGCCTGCTCATAACTTGTTCTTGGAAGGGAATATCCAAAGTGTGCGTAAATCTGCTGTGTAAATCCAGAGCAGTCAATACCGTTTGTCAGACTGTTTCCTCCATATACATAAGGATTGCCGATAAACTGTTTTGCATATGCCACAATGGCTTCACCTACGCTGCTGTTATAAGATGTATCCTCTGTTGTATCTTCCTCTGAAGCAGACGGCTGAGAAGGTGTTTCCTGTACAGAAGTATCTTCTGCAGGTGCGGATTCTTCTGGCTGAGAAGACTGATCCTCTTCTTCAGCCTCTGGCTGGGAAACGGTTTCTTCCTGCTCTTCCTCAGCTTCTGGCTGAGAAACAGCTTCTTCCTGGGTATCCTCCTCAACTTCCGGCTGAGAAACGGTTTCTTTCTGTGTATCTTCTGTGTCAGCATTTTCTTTGGAAGTTGTATCTTCATTTTTGCTGCTGTTCTCTGTTGCAGCAGAAACTGTCTCCTGCTGTATGTTCTCCTCTGCTGTCTCGCTCTGATCCTGAGTAGTTTCAGCAGTCTGCGCAGCCTGTTTTTCTTCAGTACCGGAAACTTTCTGTGTCTCTGTCTTCTTTGCAGAAGCCTGAGCTGCGGCAGCCTTTGCTGCGGCTTCTTCCTCTTCCTGGATCTGCTGGAGTTCTGCATTCTGCTCTTCGATCAGCTGCTGATACTGCTGAGCCTGGGCCTGTGCGGAAGCAATCTGAAAATCATAATCGGATGCGGAAGCTTTCAGACTGGCCATCTGGGATTCCAGTGACTGCTGGATTCCTTCCTGTTCCTGTTTGCTTCCTTCCAGCTCTGCCTTTTCTGTCTCCAGCTGTTCCTCCAGATCCTGTACATCCTGTACTGCGTCTTTCAGTTTCTGAAGAGCTTCTCTGTCATAATCGTATACTTTCTGGCTTGTTTCCATCTTGGAAAGCATATCCGCAATGCTGCTGGACTCTAAAAGCGCCTGGGCCCAGGATGTGCTTCCTCCGTTCTCATAGAGGTACTGGATACGTTTCTTCATATCCTCATATTGTTTATCCCGCTCTGCCTGGGCTTCTTCCAGTTTCTTCTGTGTTGCCTCTATGTCAGCTTCTTTTTCCTGAATGCTTTCATTGAGCATATTTACCTGGGTCATAACGCCTACCAGCTGCTGCTGTGTAGAGCTGATCTGGCTCATCAGAGCACTCTTCTGGCTCTGGAGTTCATTAACCTTTGCCTGCGCATCGGAAAGCTTACTCTGAGTTGCTGACTTCTGGGCCTGTACTTCATCCTTTCTGGCAGCTGCAACAGGAACAATCTGAGTAACTGTCATGGCAAAAATCAGTGACAGGCATATTAATCTTTTCTTCATAGTCCTAAATACCTCTCCCTAGTAAAATCTGTTAACAAGTTTTAGTAAAATTCTGTAATATTTTTGTAATATTTATTACGCTTTTATGATATACTAGCACATTCTACCAGGTTTTTCAAGGTTTATTTTTCTCTCCGTACCTTTGCGGCCTGGGCATGGCCCATTAATCCCTCTCCCTGAGCCATTCTTTCTACCAGAGGAGCCAGATCTCTCATAGCCTCCTGGGTCATGCTCTGATGGGTACAGGTTTTCAGGAAAGTACCTACCCATACACCGCCGGTATATCTGGCAGCTCTCAATGTGGGAAGCGTATGATTGGTCCCGGAAGCATAATCTCCGAAAACTTCCGCCGTGTTTTCTCCCATAAACAGCGATCCATAATTATAAAGCTGTTCTTTTAATGCCTCCGGCTCCTGTACATTCAGTTCCAGATGTTCCGGCGCATAATCGTTGGCGATCTGCAGTGCCTCTTCCAGACTGTCTGCCAGTACCACTTCTCCATAGGTCTCCCAGGATTTTTTGGCAATGGAAGCTGTAGGCAGCCAGGACAGTTCTTTTTCCACTGCCTGGATAACCGCCTGTCCGAATTTTTCATCTGTGGTGATCAGCATCCCTTTCGCATTAGGATCATGTTCTGACTGGGCCAGAAGATCTGCCGCCACGATTTCCGGCGTACCGCTGCCGTCGGCAATGACCAGCACTTCACTGGGGCCTGCCACAAAGTCGATGCCCACCTGACCGTAACACTGCCGTTTCGCCTCTGTCACATACTGATTTCCCGGACCTACGATCATATCTACCGGCCTGATCTCTTCTGTTCCATAAGAAAATGCCGCGATAGCCTGGGCTCCCCCTACTGCATAGATCTCATCTGCTCCTGCAATATCCATAGCCGCCAGGGTCTTTGGATTGATCCGGTCTGTTCCTTTCATAACCGGGGAACAGGCAGCTACCCGTTCTACTCCTGCCGCCTTGGCAGGGATCACCAGCATAAGAGCCGTAGAATAAAGAGGATAATTTCCTCCCGGCACATAACAGCAGCAGGATTTTACCGGAATGATCCTGTGTCCCAGAAAGATCCCCGGCGCAGGACTGAAATTTTCCAGAGGCTTTATCGTTTCTCTCTGCGCCCTGGCAAAAGCCCGGATATGTTCCGCAGCTTTTTTCAGATCCTGGATTTCCTGCTCTGTAAGCTGATCATATGCTTCCCGGATTTCTTCCTTTGTTACAAGAAAAGAGGTTCTCTTACTGCCGTCGAACCGCTGGCTGTATTCTTTCAGGGCCTCATCTTTTCTTTTCTTCACATCATCTATCATATCGCCTACTGTCTGTGTAAGCTTCTTTTTATCTTCTTCTGTCCGAACTCTGGCTTCTTTTAAAACTTTCATAACCAATCTAAACCTCCCTGGATTTAATGCCTTAGAATATTATCTGCCACCCCAGGCTGCAGAGCCATGAAACTGCAGGATCCATATTCTCTGCCTCCCGGATTGCATTTCATATTATAAAATATCAAGCCCGGTCCATGTCAATCTTGTTTTTTCCCTTTTTTTCCGCAAACCTTGAGTATACTCCGGGTTTATGCTACCATAAAACAAGAAATCGACTTATTTAGCCGCCGGCGGACAAAGATCACGAACGAAGAAAGGTGCCTGAAAAACTCATGCGTATTGGAAAAGTATCACAACTTTATCATATATCCATTGACAATCTCTACTATTATATCCATTACGGTCTCCTGGTCCCCCCCAGACCCAGAGGCCAGTATGTCTTTGACGAAGCCACCTGCAAAGATCTGGAATGGATCCTGGAACTAAAAGATCTGGATTTTTCTCTTCGGGAGATCCATATCCTTTTGTCTTTAAAAAGAGTCTCCGGCTTTGCAGATCCCCAGGATCTTCTGGAATTAAAAGAAATGTATCAGAACAAGCGCCATCTCTGTCTTCAGGAAATGGCCCACAAAAAAGAAGTGGCTGACAGACTGGAAAAAAAGATAGCGGAACTGGAGATCCCGGCTTCCTCGCCGGAAGAAAAAACGGGAGTCCCCCTGTCCATGCTTCCCCTTCTTAGCTGTCCATGCTGCGGCAGAGATCTTTCTATGAAAGAAGTGGAAATGAATCACCGTTACATATGGAAAGGAACCCTTTCCTGTTCCTGCGGCTATCAGGCTGAAATCCGTCACGGTATCCTGATGACTCCCAATAAAAACCAGAACCTTCAGGACGCTCCGGATCTCACCCGGGAATTATATAAAGATCTTCCCCCGGATCTGATCAGTCTGTTTCAGCGTTCTTACAACCACATGCTGAAAGCCATGAAAGAAGCAGGACTCCAGAACAAGGTTATCTGTGAAACCTATATAAACGCCTGGTTTTTCATCCATAATCATCTGGAATATCTGCCCAAAAACAGCCGTTATATCATCATTGACAAATATCCGGAAACCCTTCTCATGTATAAACGGCTCATAGAGAAGCAGGCGCCGGATCTGGAAATCCTGTATCTGGCAGACAGCAGCACCTGTTTTCCTCTGAAGCCTAGCTGTATAGATCTTCATCTGGATTTCTTTGCGGCAAATGAACACAACTTTTATCATGATACCTTCCTACATGAAGAGCTGTTCCCCTATCTGGCGCCAAAGGCAGACCTTATCGGCACTTATTTTTACTTTGACCATGCCCCCAGATCCATGAAACAGCTTCTTAGCCAGTATCCGGAGTCCTACTATAAAAATTTTGACCTGGAGTATTTCCATACTTCCCTGAAAAAAGCCGGATATGAACTTCTGGAAGAAGAAGACTGCGGCTGTACCACAGATTCCGGTGCCAACCTGGGCTTCGGTTTCCACGTAAAAGGCGAAAAAATGCACCTTCTTCCCTATCACGGAAGAAAGTGCACCTGAAATTTTATGATGATACCAGGGGCAAATAGACAAAACTCCGACGCAAGCTTGCTTGTGAGAGTGCGTAAGCACGAAGCAAGCCGGTATCATAGAGGTCAAAAGGTCTAATCCCCCATGAGCTTGCTCATAAGCGGGTGCAGGACCTTGGGGCCCGGCCCGATATGAGCATGAACATCCTTTTATTCTATTCAAAGAATACGGCAGCCGCCTTTATAAAGTAGTCGGTATCCTCCACTCCTGCTGTCTCGTAAGGAGAATGCATAGCCAGCTGGGGAAGACCGATATCCACTGCGTTTACAGATACCTGGGCCATGGAAATATTTCCCAGGGTAGATCCTCCCGGCATATCTGACCGGTTGGTAAAAGTCTGAAAAGGAACTCCTGCCTGACGGCAGATATCCTTAAACACAGCGGCAGAATATCCATCCGTACAGTATTTCTGATTAGCACTGTGTTTGATCACGATTCCCTTATTGAGATAAGGCCGGTTTACCGGATCTGCCTTTTCTGTATAATTGGGATGTACTCCATGGGCATTGTCTGCCGAGATCATAAAGCTGTCCGCCACACACCTCAGATAGTCCTCATAATCTCCTCCCAGTCCTTTCTGTATCCGGAGGGGAACATCATACAGAAAGGTAGAAGCAGCCCCCTGCTTTGTTCCGCTTCCCACTTCTTCGTTATCCATAACACAATGGACCGCTCCATATTTTTCTTTTTTCCCGGCCAGAAAGCCTTTCAGGGAAGCAAAGGCACACTGGAGATCATCCAGCCTTCCGATGGAAACAAACTCTTCCTGTGCGCCCCAGATAGTTCCCTTCTGACGGTTATACAGGAACAGATCATGTCCCAGGATCTCCTCTTCCTTTACCCCTGCGGCCTCTGCCAGGATCTTCTGGAATTTTCCCTTTGCAGAAGCTTCCCCAAACAGAGGGAGAAGGTCTTTCTGAGGATTGTACTTATAACCATTATTAGCTTCCCGATTCATATGTATGGCCAGATTAGGGATCATCACCAGGTCCCGGTCAATATTTACCAGTCTGGTGACGATCTTTCCCTCTTCCTTTATGGCGATCCGGCCAGCCACGGAAAGAGGCCGGTCCATCCAGGGAGCGCAAAGCATTCCTCCATATCCTTCTGTATTCAGTTTTACATACTGGTTCTCCACCAGGATCTCCGGATTTTCTTTGATCTTAAAGCTGGGAGAATCACTGTGGCTTGCAATGATCCGGAATCCCGTAAGCTCTCCTTTTGGAAGGGAAAAGGCGATCAGGGCAGATCCGTTCCGGGTGGTATAATACCTGCCCCCCGGAACTAACTGCCACCGGTCTTTTTCTTCTAATTTTATATATCCTTCCCCATCCAGCATATCGCCCATAGTCTTTACGGCATGAAAGCTGGTGGGACTTTTTTCAATAAATGCGATCAGTTCTTTTGCTGTCTCTTGGCTCATGTTTCTTCTCTTCCTAATCTTCTGTCTTATTTTCATTAACCAGTGCCATGGCGATCTTTTCCGGAGTGATCGGCATCTCCCGGATACGGACGCCCACTGCGTTGTATACGGCGTTTGCAATAGCCGGGCAGGGGGTATTGATCACCATTTCTCCAATGGACTTGGCGCCAAATGGATGGCTCTTTTCGTAACTTGGAATAAATTCTACCCGGATATTTTTCAGATCTGTACGGGCAGGGATCTTATACTGCATAAAGGAATTATTCCGCATCTGTCCCCGGTCATTGTACTGGATATCTTCATAAAGGGCCATGCCGATCCCCTGGGCCAGTCCTCCCTCTGTCTGGACTCTCGCCAGATTAGGATTTACCGGTGTACCGCAGTCTACCACTGCCGCATAATCCAGGATCTCCAGAGCTCCTGTCTCCTTGTCGATCTCGATCTCTACGATACCGGCCATAAAAGGCGGCGGAGAGATCTGGGAGGAACGGGTAGCGGAGGCCTGAAGGCTGGTATTATTTCCACTGGTTCCCTTAGCAGCTACTGCCTCCAGAGACACCTCTCCCTCGCCATTTAATTTATACACACGTTTTCCGTCAAATTCTACCTGGTCCGGTTCTGTCTCCAGCATAGAGGCTCCCAGTTCTTTGATCTTCACCCGCAGCTGTTCACAGGCGTCTGCCACGGCCATTCCAGTTACATAGGTAGTAGCAGAAGCATAAGAACCTGAATCATATGGAGAGATATCTGTGTCTACACCAAATACCACAATGTTATCAAAGTCTGTTTCCAGTACATCTGCCGCCATCTGGGACAGAATGGTATCACAGCCGGTACCCATATCTGTGGCACCCAGGCCCAGTGTATAGGAACCGTCCTCTCCTAATTTAATGGAAGCTCCTCCCACGTCTACCTTGGCAATAGAAGAGCCCTGCATGGCAATAGCGGCTCCCACTGCCCGAACCTTTCCATTGCCCATATCACGGCGGGGATATTTTTCATTCCAGCCGATCATCTCTTTCGCCCTTGCAAGGCACTTATCCAGAGTACAGCTGGTCACCCATGGGCTTCCGTCGTACCCGATAAACCGGCAGCCTTCTTTTGAAAGATTCTTCTCCCGGAATACAACCGGATCCATTTTCATTTTATGGGCCAGCTCGTCCACCGCAGACTCCAGTGCAAAAATCCCCTGGGTAGCTCCGTATCCCCGGTAAGCTCCTGCAGACATCTGGTTGGTATATACCACCTCATAACTGAACCGGTAGGCCTCCGTGTTCCGGTAGAGCCCCAGCGGCTTGTGTCCGGAAAGTCCTACTGTAGTAGGGCCATGTTCTCCATAAGCCCCTGTATTGGACAGTGTATGGATATCAATGGCCTTCAAAGTTCCTTTCTCATCGGCTCCCAGCCGTACCCTTACCTCCATCTCATGACGGGGAGAAGAACAGATCTGAGACTCATACCGGGAATAGACGATCTTTGCCGGCTTTCCGGTCTTCATAGTCACAATAGCCGGATACATCTCGCAGACTGCAGTCTGTTTTGCGCCGAATCCTCCTCCGATCCTGGGTTTGATCACCCGGACTTTAGAAGCCCCGATACCCAGGGCCCGGCCCAGGATCCTCCGCACATGGAAGGGCACCTGGGTAGAAGCTACTACATTCAGTCTTCCGAAATGATCCAGATAAGTGTAGGCCCGGAAGGTTTCCATCATAGTCTGCTGATTTGCCTTGGTGTGATAAGTCCTGTCCACCACATATTTACATTCTTTCAGCAGGGCATCCACATCTCCCAGGCTCTCTTCCTTCTGGGCACAGAGATTTCTCTTGTTATCCGCTCCCACAGGCATCTTAGCTTCCCAGTTATCCTCCGGATGGATCAGGATCTCATTGTCCTTGGCTTTATGGAAATCCAGCACTGCAGGAAGGACCTTATATTTTACTTTGATAAGTTTCAGTGCTTTATCTACAGCAGCCTCTGTCTCTCCTGCCACAATAGCCGCTCCATCTCCTACGAACCGGACTCTCTGATCCAGGATCAGCCTGTCATAAGGGCTGAACTCCGGATAAGTCTGTCCCGCCAGGGTAAAACGCTGCTGGGGAACATCTTTATATGTAAGAATACAGGCAATCCCCGGTACTTTCATAGCTGCATCTGTTTTGATCTCTTCAATAAGAGCATGGGCGTAAGGACTTCTCAGTACTTTTACGATCAAACAGTCTTTTGGGGCAATGTCATCTGTATATACAGGCTTTCCTGTTACCAGGGCCATTGCGTCTTTTTTCACCATAGGCTGATTCACATATTTCATTGTCCTTCCCCCTCTCTTTGTTTTTTCTTATATGCCAGGTACTTTAAGATACTCCTGGTCTGTCCCATAAATCCGGAACAGCGGCAGAGATTTCCTGCCAGATACTCATTGATCTCCTCTTCTGTAGGATCAGTAAGTTCTTTTTCCATGGCAAAAATATTCATCATAAATCCCGGATTACAGAAACCGCACTGCTCTGCTCCTTCTCTTGCCAGAAAGCCTCCCAGTTCTTCTGCCTTTTCCTGAAGTCCCTCTAAAGTGACCACATGTTTTTCTTCCACTCTGGCAGCCAGCATACTGCAGGATAATACAGGCTTATCTTCTACCAGAACTGTGCACAGACCGCAATTGGCCGTCTCGCAGCCTCTCTTTACACTGTAACATTCCTTTTCTCTCAGCAGGTCCAGGAGAAGGGTATCTGCCTGGATCTCTGTCTGGATCTTTCTTCCGTTAAGCCAAAACTTTATTTCCATGTTCTCTACCTCCTGCCTGGATCAATGCTCTTTTGACCATTACCTGGACCAGATGACTCCTGTACTGGGCCGATCCTCTCATATTGCTCCCCGTGCGGACATGTTCTCTGGCATAGGCAGCAAAAGCTTCTGCTGCTTTCTCCTGCTCTTTGGAATCTTTCTTCAGGAAATCCCTCAGGATCCCTTCTTCGTCTTTTACAAGAACTGCCTTATAAGGACAGGCTCCCAGGGTCACTCTTGCCTCTCCGTCTTCAAAAAGGGAAACTCCACAGGCCAGCACAGGAAAATCTGTACTGCTGTTTCTCTGGCTCATATAGGCCATAGCCGCCGGTCTTTTCTTCACCAGGATCCGTATCAGAATGTCCCGGTCCCGTTTCATCTTGGCGAACTCTTCCATGGGAAGGATGCCGCCCTTATATAATTCCACATAGGAGTCCATGGCAAGAAACATAGTAAGAACATCGGAAAAACCGAATCTTCCGAAAATACTGCCCCCTGCTGTGGCACAGTTGCGGAACTGGACTCCTACAATGTGCCTCAGGCTTTCCTTCATGGCGCCCCCGGTATATTCCGCAAGTCCCTTATGGGTCTCCAGATCCCTCAGGCTTACCATCGCTCCAATGCGAAATCCTTCCCCGTCCTCTTCAATGGTATCCAGCCCCAGTCCGGACAGGTCTATAGCAGTTCCAACATTCCGGTTTCCCATCTTCAGCCAGACCATTCCTCCGAGAACGCAGGCGGAGCGCTTCTGATTCAGCTGGTAGGCTTCCTCCAAATCCTTTACTTTAACGTATTCTCTGATCTTTAACATATCATTTCTCCTGTTACTCGAAAAGGGACTGCCGCATAAAACCTCCGGTCTTACACAACAGCCCTCACATTCCTCGTTCTTTATAAAATCAGTATAGCATAGGCATTTTATACTAAGCAAGTATTTTCTCTTTTCTTTTCTTACAATCCGTATTAAAATCAATAGGAAAAGGAGAACCAATGAAAAATGAAAAAGACAACTGATTTAGGAAAAGACAAAGTTCCCCTATTGGTCCTGAAACTGGCAGTCCCGTCTATGATCGCTCAGTTTGTTAATGTGCTTTACAGTACAGTGGACCGGATGTTTATCGGAAATATCCCCAGGATCGGAGATGAGGCACTTGCGGGGGTAGGTGTATGCGGTCCTATTGTTACCCTCCTGACTTCCTTCGGAACTCTGATAGGGCTGGGTGGTTCCATTTTAATGGCCATGCGCATGGGCGCCGGCAGAAAGAAACAGGCGGAAAACATACTGGCCCACAGTTTTGTTTTGCTGGTATTGTTTTCGGCCCTTCTGACTTTTTTCTTTCTGCTGATCAAAGGACATCTGCTGAACTGGTTCGGCGCCAGTGATACTACCTTCCCTTATGCGGATTCTTATATGACCATTTATACGGCAGGTACCTTTTTCGCCCTTATGGCCGTGGGCCTGAACTATTTCATTACCTGCCAGGGCTTTCCAGGGATCGGCATGCTCACGGTGATCATAGGCGCTCTGACCAATATCCTGCTGGATCCTGTGTTTATTTTCGGATTTCATATGAATGTAGCCGGAGCGGCTATCGCCACAGTGATCGCCCAGTTTGTATCCTGTGCCTTTGCATTCCGTTTTCTCACAGGGAAAAAGATCCCTGTAAAGATCACACTTCTGAGAAAAAAGAATTTCTCTCCTATGATCGTCCAGCGGATACTGGAACTGGGAATTTCTCCCTTCCTGATCCTGGCCACGGACAGCGTGATCCTTATCGTACTGAATACGGTACTTCAGACCTATGGCGGACCAGAGGAAGGAGATCTCCTGATCACCTGCGCTACTATTGTGCAGAGTTACATGATGCTGATCACCGGTCCCATGCTGGGGATTTCCAGCGGAACACAGGCAATCTTAAGCTACAATTACGGTGCCAAAAACATTGACCGGGTAAAATCGGCGGAAAAATACATATTGCTGCTGTGTCTGTGTTTTACAACCCTGATGTTTCTGGTATCCAGGACTGTCCCGGAATATTTCATCCGTATTTTTACCCGGGATCCCGGACAGACAGATCTCTGTATATGGGGGATCCATGTATTCACTCTGATGATCATTCCTCTCAGCTTCCAATATGTATTTGTAGATGGCTTTACAGCCCTTGGAAGAAGCCGGACCGCTTTGTTCCTTTCCGTTTTCCGGAAAGGCGACTACATACTGTTTACCATAGTCCTTCCCATATTCTGGGGAGCCAGGAGTGCCTTCTACGCCCAGCCTCTGGCAGACGGGATCAGCGCAGTCATGTCTTCTGTAGCATTTCTGCTGATCTTCCGGAAGCACCTGGAAAAACGAATGCTGGCATAAAATACTTATGAATCTATTATCCGATCTGAAACAGGAGGTATTTGAATGAGAAAATTTTTATTGCTGCTGATGACCTTTACCATCTTTCTCTCTTTTTCTGCCTGCGGCGGAAGAAATTCCCGGGAAAAAGAGGAAGCGGAACTGGATGCGGTTTCTTCCTCCATGACAGGAACCCTTACAAAGTATACCGGTTCGGAAATTTCTATTGAAACAGACGAGGGACAGAAACTCTCCTTTGAAGACTGCTCCTCTACGGAAGTGGACTGTGTAAACGGGATCATTCCCGGCAATGAAGTCACTTTGATCTACGTAGGGGGCATAGACGGCACAGATACCAGCAATGTGAGAGTCCGCAGGATCATAACCAAAGATGATAATTCCAGTGTTATGGCCCTGGCTGAAAAAGCAAGGGATGGCATCTCCAGATCAGAGGATGGAACCTACTCAGAAGATAAGGAGGAAGAAAACGGCGCCGGCCAGGATCTTCCTGACAGCGGTGTTGAAGTAGAATCTACTCATGAAACTGCCTATGTAGTCAGTCCTGTCAATGTCCGGGCCGACGCCCAGAGCGGTTCAGAAGTCCTGGGGGTTCTGGACGGAGGTGATTCCGTAACTGTCACAGGAATCTGTGCAAACGGCTGGTACCGGGTGATCTATGACGGCGAAACCGGATATGTCTGGAGAGATTATCTTTCTCTGTAGATCTGTATTTCCAATCAGATAGGAAAGAGTAAAAAAAGGAACAAAGGCTGCTATGCCTTTGTTCCTTCTTTTTTGTTATCTTAATTTTCCTACAGAAACTTTCTTTAATCCTTGTCTGTGAGGATTTTTATTTTACCAGATATACATCTGCGTAATTTACTCCCAGAGCATTTGCTCTGTCATGATCATTGACGTAAATATCGATCCGGTTGCCCTTGATAGCTCCGCCGCAGTCCTCTGCTGTAAACACATGACCGTTAATGATCACCTGGGTGCCATATGGGATCACACTTGGATCTACTGCAATAGTCTGTCCTTCCACTACAGGAGTTCCTGTAGCAGTGATTCCCGTTTCCACATCGCAGCACAACTCACAGGAGCAGTAATAGGTCAGCTTATAGTTGCCCAGATATTCTCCGTACATATCCTCTGTAGCGTTCACCTCTGCGATATCTCCGCTGGTATATACATAATTGGTGTCATCTAGTACTCTTGTAGCCCATACTGCGTTAGCAGTATTCAGGTTGCCCTGAACAATGCCATATTTCGTACCCATAGCTTCAACAGTCTTTCCGTTTCCTGCATAGATCACTACATGGTATATATAACCGTCTCTGGCATAGAAGATCAGATCTCCCGGCTGAGCGTCTTCTACAGCAATCTTAGTCCCATACTGGGCCTGATCCGCTGCAACTCTTGGAAGATCCACTCCATATTCTTTATAGATACTCTGAACGAATCCGGAACAGTCCGCTCCTTCTGTCAGGCTTGTACCGCCCCAGACATAGGGATTTCCGATAAACTGAGAAGCAAATTCTACAACAGAGCTTCTTACCTCTCCTCCCGGTACTCCTGATTTTACAGAAGTAAGGGTATAGTAGCAGGCCTGGTTGTCACTGGGCTCCACAAGTTTATCCGCTGTAGTATAGCTTTCCTCTCCGGCCTGTTCCACAGCAGCCTTTACAGATTCATCATATACAATATACTGTCTGCTGACAAATCCACGGACATCTCCGGACTCTATGTATACCCAATCCTGATCCTTGTCCGCCAGGATATAGCAGAGACTTCCCTGTGGAAGAGTACCTACGATCCTGGTATCTGTGCCCTTTCCTTCTCTTACATTCAGAAGGCTTGCAGTAGTCAATGCATAGTCTTTATCTACAACCGTCTGATTGACCGTAGCTCTCAGATACAGGAACGCGCTGTTCTCCAGCCATGGAACCAGCTCCTGGGCCATAGGCGCCGTTCCTTCGATGCCAGTGTATGTGACACCCTCTGCAGCGGCTTTCTCTTTAGCCTGTTCCTGATATTTTGTAAGAAGTTCCTGAGCAGCATCGCCGGTCAGTACCTGTTCTGTCTGTACAAAACCTCTGACTCTGCCGGACTCCACATACAGCCATCCGTCTTCTTCCTTAAGAATATAGCACAGTCCGTCTTTCGCCAGGCTTCCGATACTTCTGGACTCCTGGTTCATCTCTTCTTTGATCTCAATGTTGTCAACAGCAAAAGCATATTTTCTGGCAACTGTCCAGAAACGGAAGTCTTCTACCATTACCGGAAGCTGTACGATCTGCTGATTAGATACAAGCTCTTCATTTGTAGAAGGAACTTCTTCGCTTACTGCCTCGATCTGAGGAGAACCGTTCTCCAGAAGGATCACAAAGCCGTTTTCATCCAGCACATACTGATATTCTTCCGGTAATACATAGCCGGTTCTGGCCTCATAAGCTTCCGGAGTTTCATTCTCAGGGTCTTCCTGTACAGGTTCCTCTGCATTTTCTTCCGGTGTTTCTCCGGTCATTTCTCCCTCAGGAGTCTCTGTAACTGTCCCTTCTCCCTCTGGTACCTCAGGTGTTGCTTCTTCCGGATTCTCTCCTTCAGGAGTTTCTGTTTCTGTGCCCTCGCCTTCTCCACTTTCAGGTGTTTCCGGCTGGGTTTCTTCCATATCTCCAGCTTCTGGAGTTTCACTGTCCGGAGTTTCTGATCCTTCATTTTCCGGAACTTCCGGCACAGGCTCCTCTGTTCCTTCATCTGTCGGAGTTTCCGGTGCAGGCTCTTCTTCTGCTGGTGTCTCCGGTGTAGGCTCCTCTTCTACCGGTGTCTCCGGTGCAGGTTCCTCTTCTACTGGTGTCTCTGGTGCAGGTTCTTCTTCTATTGGTGTCTCCGGCGCAGGTTCCTCTTCTACCGGTGTCTCTGACACGGTTTCTTCTTCCGGTGTCTCTGGCACGGGTTCTTCTTCCGGTGTCTCCGGAAGATATCCTCCTTCAGCTTCATATTCCTCTACCGACATTTTTTCTCCCGGTGCCGCCGCCCAGACGCTTCCCGGAACCGCCATGGACACCGCAACAGAGAGTGCCAGTACTTTTTTCAGTTCTTTTAATTTCAATTTTTAACCTCCTGCCATTCGGTCTGCAAAACATACCTCATTCCGCCATACAGACTCAACTGATAATCCGCATTTATGACTGAACAAGAACTATAAAATTTCAATTCCTGCTTCTTCGCAGGCTTTCAATGTCTTCTCATCCCAGATAGAAGACTGTACTTCTCCGATATGCGCCTTTTTCAAGAGCAGCATACAGATCCTGGACTGTCCGATACCGCCGCCGATGGTAAGAGGAAGTTTTCCCTCTAATAACATCTTATGGAAAGGCAGTTTTCGTCTTTCATCGCATCCTGCCTTAGTAAGCTGCTCATCCAGAGATTTTTCGTCTACCCGGATTCCCATGGAAGAAATTTCCAATGCACACTGAAGAGGTTCATGCCAGAACAGCAGATCCCCGTTCAGTTTCCAGTCATCATAGTCCGGTGCCCTGCCGTCATGCTTCTGTCCGGAAGCCAGCAAGTCTCCGATCTGCATGATAAAAGCAGTCTTATGCTCTTTTACATAAAGGTTTTCTCTCTCCTTTGGAGAAACTTCAGGATACATATCTTCCAATTCCTGAGAGGTAATAAAAGAAACTTCCCGGCAAAGCTCTGTATCCAGATTTTCATACTGATATTTTACCTCATCCAGGGCATTACAGATAGCTCCCACAATACGGTTCACTGTATTTTTCAGATATTCCAGATTCCTGTCTTCTCTTGTTATGATCTTTTCCCAGTCCCACTGGTCTACATATACAGAATGGAGATTATCCAGTTCTTCATCTCTTCTGATCGCATTCATATCTGTGAGAAGTCCTTTTCCCACATGAAAATCATAGCGGTACAGGGCCATCCGTTTCCACTTTGCCAGGGAATGGACTACCTGAGCCTGGGTGCCTGCATCCGGAATATCAAAAGTGACCGGTCTCTCTACTCCGTTCAGATCATCATTTAATCCGGAAGCCGGATCCACAAACAGCGGAGCTGTCACTCTTTTCAGCTTCAAAGCCATACACAGCTTTTTTTCCATCACATGCTTGATCACTCCGATAGCCTCCTGGGTCTCATACCTGGACAGACAGGAATGATAGTGTTCCGGTATAATCACATTGCTCATATTTTATCCTCCTGTAACCGGTTCAGACCGGATTTTCACATCCGTCTGATATATCTAAACAACCTTAGCATCCTTTTTAACGCTGCTAAAACGCAGCCAGATCCTGTCTTTTATTTTATTACAAAAGCTTTTGGATGTAAATATAAACTTTTTCTTATGTTTGAACTTCCCCCGGAAATATGATATTCTATTATAAATACATTTTAGGAAGGAGCCACTGTCATGAAGATACAGGAATCAGCAGAAAACTATCTGGAAACTATTCTGATCATCGGAAACCGTAAGCCCCAGGTGCGTTCTATCGACATTGCCAATGAACTGAATTTTTCCAAACCCAGCGTCAGTGTCGCCATGAAAAACCTCCGTCTGAACGGATATATCCAAATGGATCATGATGGATTTATCACCCTTACCCCTTCCGGGAAAGCGATCGCAGATAAAATATATGAGCGTCATCGTCTTCTCAGCTCCTGGCTGGAACAGCTGGGCGTTGATCCTAAGGTAGCCGCAGAGGATGCCTGCCGTATGGAACATGTGATAAGTTCAGAAAGTTTTGAGGCCATTAAACGTCATACCCATCTTATGGAGGAAAAGCTCCAGTCTGGGGAAAAGGATTCTTAACTTTCAGAAAAGCCGTTACGTAAAGTCCTGACAGGATCTGTTCTTTACGTAACGGCTTTTCCTATATCGCTCCAGGTTTGTTTCTTATGCAGGATCTGTTTCCTCACCCTGTTTTTTTTCCTGTGCCACTTCTTTTTCAATCTTTTCGATCTGCTCTGCGATCCGTTTTTTAATGCTGTTCATATCCTGATAGGTTCCCGCCAGTTTCTGCTGGGTTTTATTGAGGATATTCACATACTCGGCAATCTTATACTGGACCTCTGACACCGCACTGCGTACTCCTTCGTAATCCGCTTTGCTTCCGATATTCTCCTCTGCCTCTTCCAGTCTTTCCTTCAAAGTCTTATTTTCTTCCCGCAGACGGAGGATTTCTCTGGCCAGCTTGTCCTTGATCAGATTTTTCATCTGTTCTGTTTTCAGATAATCCTGCTGAGTAATTTTCAGTTTTTCTTCTGCTATAGCCAGTTCATCCTGAAGTCGGCTGTTCTCCTTAGCCAGGCCTTCCAGCCGCTTATCCTGTTCCTCTGACAGTACGGCACTGTTTTCCTCTTCCTGTTTCAGCAGGTCTTCCAGTTCCCGGATCCTGTCCTGATATCCCTTTGTTTCTTCCTCATGAGCCCTGGTCATCTGGTCAAGCTTATCATTCATATTTTCCACATATTCCAGAACATCATCTTTCTTATAACCGCCTACCGCGGTCCTGAATTCCAATTCTTCGCCCATTATTTATTCTCCCCTTTCTCTCCTGTCACTGCTGGTGTACGGACATAACCATAATCCGACTGATGACTAGTACAGCGTCCGATAAATAAGTGGACCAAAAACGCAGGATGTTTTTTCGAGTGTACAGGTCAAAAAAACGCAGGCGCAGAGGACTGCGCTGAGGCTTTTTGGCCTGTGCGATCTGGAAAACAGCCAAGTTATTTGGTGTAATTATTTTCAAGATGCCGTACTAGTTCTCCCAGCCTGAATGTCTCTTGATCCAATCGTCTCTTAAAACTGCATAAAGCTCCGCATTTGTAGCCGCCTGATAAGGCGTTACCCAGAAGATTCCCAGAATCCCGCAGGTAAAAGCAGAGCCAAACCACCATCCGATAAAGGAAAGATCCAGCCCAAAAGCTTCCAGCTTCTGCCCCGTCATCATTTCTTTACTGATAGCAAATGCATCTTTACTGCTGATATCCGGCTGTTCCGCAAGAATATAGGGAACCATCCTGTACTCATAAGTCTTTATGATACCCGGAATGATCAGAAGCAGTGTCCACAAAAATATAAACAGATTCCTGAGGAACATTACAAGCACCACATTTCCGTAATGGCCGGACTGAAATCCAAAAAGGATCTTGGAAATCCCCGCCTGATAATCACGATTTTCCACATAAAATCTGCAGGCTCCCATTTCCAGTACAGAAAACACCAGGATCTGTATTAAAAGGACCGCCGCCCCTGGGATCAGGAACCACAAAGCAATTATATGGTCTTCCATCCACCTGTCTATATAAGTGGTGAACCCGGTTCCTGTTATCAGACTGATGATCAGGCTGACTAAAACACAGCTGCCATAATTCCTGCGAAATTTCTCTTTTCCATCCGTTTTCAGTCCTATCCGATCCCAAAACATAAAGCCCCCTCCTCCCGAATCGTATATTACGGTTTTATTCTATCATGTATTGTCATAGTATAAAAGTGAATTTTTTAAAAATTTCTTATTGACATTTCTGACTTTATCCCTTATAATTGTCTCTGTTGCTAAGGAAAACAACAAATCACATGTGCGTTTAGCTCAGCTGGATAGAGCGTTTGACTACGGATCAAAAGGCCGGGGGTTCGAATCCTCTAACGCACGGTACTAACCCTTATGTCTTCAGGACATAAGGGTTTTTGTTTTATATATAAAAGCATATACGAAAGGAGTTCCGCATGTTTACATCCACACAGCTTCGACAGCAGCTTTCTTCTATAAACCGGAAAAGCTATCCAGCCTATAAAGGTCTGAAAGGAGTCTATCGCTTTCCGGACTATCTTCTGTCCATTGATCATGTACAGGGAGATCCTTTTGCCTCCCCTTCCCACGTAAGTATTTCTGTTTCCAGAAAAAAAGCCGGATTTCCGGATTTCTGCTTCAGGTCTCCGGTCACCAGGATCGCTCTTCAGGATCTTCTCACCAGAAAATTTGAAGAACTGATTTCCGCTTACAGTTTCCGGGCAAAAGGCTCCGGAAAAAGCGGTCTGATCTCTATCACCCGTTGCGGCCAGGAGGTCCTGGAACGGACAGCCTGTGAGATCACGGATAATGACATTTTTCTCCGGTTTACCGTAGGATTTCCTGCAAACGGAAGGACCATAAACGCTCCGGAACTGGAAAAGATCCTTTTCGATTTTCTTCCTGTCTGTGTATCAAAAAGCCTGTACTATAAAAATCTTTCTGCCAAAGCTGTAGAACAGACCATTTTTCTGGCCGAGGATCAGGAATATATACGTCAGGAGCTTCCGCAAAGAAATCTGGCTGCCTTTGTGGCAGATCATTCTATCCTGCCCAGGCAAAGCGGTATTTCCCAGAAACCTATGAAAGGGAGCATTCCCTTCCTGTCTCCGGAATCTCTTCGGGTGGACATGGATCTTCCCCACAAAGGCCGTATCCAAGGCATGGGGATTCCCAAGGGTATAACCCTTATTGCCGGAGGAGGATACCACGGAAAGTCCACCCTGCTGAATGCTCTGGAACGAGGAGTTTACAATCATATTGCCGGTGACGGAAGAGAATATGTGATCACCGATTCTTCTGCACTGAAGCTCCGGTCTGAGGACGGCCGTTTCATCAAAGATGTGGATATCTCCCTGTTCATCAATGATCTTCCCAACAAAAAGGATACCCGCTGTTTCTCCACCCTGGACGCCAGCGGAAGCACTTCCCAGGCTGCCGGGATCGTGGAAGGCATGGAAGCCGGAACCAGGCTTCTTCTCCTGGATGAAGATACCTCCGCAACTAATTTCATGGTCCGGGACACGTTCATGCAGGAAGTGATCAGCAGAGAAAAAGAGCCCATCACACCTTTCCTGGAGCGGGCACGGGACCTTTATGAAAAAGCGGGGATTTCCACCATTCTGGTAGCCGGCAGCTCCGGAGCTTTCTTCCACATTGCGGATACTGTGATCCAGATGGACAGCTATCAGGTTCTGGATATCACAAAGAAAGTCAAAGAACTATGCAGAAAATATCCCCTTTCCTCTTCTCATGCCCCTTCCTTTGTCATGCCCAGGTTCAACCGGGTCATGACCGCGCCGCCGGTGAAGGGAGACGGCTATAAAGACCTGAAACTGAAAGTCCATGGGAAAGATTCCTTCTCTCTGGGAAAAGAGACCATAGATTTAAGATATATCGAACAGATTGCCGATCCCGAACAGACCGCTGCTCTGGGACAAATGCTGAAATATGCCAGAGAGCATCTCATTGATAACAGGAAAAGCCTTTCCCAGATCATCACGCTTTTGGAAAAGAAGCTGGAGAAAGAGGGGCTGTCAGGTATCTGCTCCTCTTCCTATACCCCCTGCGGCCTTGCCATGCCAAGGAGACAGGAAATCTATTCCTGTTTTAACCGGTACCGTAGATAAAATCTGCCGAAAAGAATTGCTGTATTTCAAAGCCGCCAAAAACAGGCAATGAAATACAGCAATTCTTTTTGTTTCTGATCCTATATCTCCGCTTTCTTCAGGATCCCCACTCCAATAGGATAAGGTCCCGTATGTACTCCTATGGTAGCCCCGATCTGGATCTGAAGCCATTCTTTTACCGGATATCCCTTTTCCATCAATTTCTCTTTCAGATCGTCTTTAAAGGTTTTATACTCCGGCACATCCAGCCCCACTCCGGTGACCATCAGGTATTCTTCCAGATTTATTTTTTTCTTCTCCAGATATTCAATAAACATATCCACTACTTTCAAAAGAGATTTTTTCCGTCCCCGGCACAGTTCTGTAGGTCCCAGTTCTCCGTCATAATACTGGAGAAGGGGCTTAATATTCAGGACGCTCCCTGCCAGAGAAGCTGCCTTTCCGATCCTTCCCCCATGTTCCAGATATTTCAGATCTTTTGTAGTAAAAAAGATATGGCCGGAATTCCGGATCTTTTCCAGGGCTTTTACCGCCTCTTCCAGAGAAAGCCCCTGATTTCTGAGTCTCACTGCCTCCTGGACAAAAAGGCCCTGTATGGCTGTGACTAACTGGGAATCCATTACATAGATCTCTGCCTGAGGATAGTCTTCCATAAGCTCCTCTTTGGCATTTATGGCAGACTGCATAGAACCGCTGAATTTTTTCGTCAGGCAGATGCACAGCACCGGCATCCCTTTTTTCATAAAAGGCAGAAAGGCATCTATGTAATCCTGGACCGAAGGCATAGAGGTCTTAGGGTAACACCCCTGATTATCCGCCATCTCCCGGTAAAAATCGGTAACAGCTATATCCTTTCCCTCTCTCAGATACTTTTCCCCGTCAAAGGATACATAAAATGATACAATCGTGATCTGCTCCTGCTCTGTATACTGAGCCGATAAGTCACAGGAGCTGTCGCTGACAATCCCAAATTTCATTTTTCATCCGTCCTTGTCTTCCTTTTATCTGTTACTATCTATAGTAAATGTCACAATTGTAACACTATATTTTCGCAAAAACAATACAGGAGACCTGAATTGTTACAAAAAGGAGAATTTTGTTCATGAAAAGCTCATCAAAAAGCGTTTCAAAGGAATTGTATTATGGATGCTCTCCGTAACAAAACCTATTGAAAAATCTGCCTTAGAAAGATTGGATCGAAGACAATATGCAAAAAGACATAAAAGTTATTACCTCTAATTATATATGAGCATGTACGTCACAGCCGGTTTAATGGCCGTCAGAAATAAGTCTCTTATCAAAGCTCAAAATCAGATTTGCAGGCTGTACAACTTTTTCAGAAAATGAAAAATGCTTCAACCCCCTTATTTATAAGGATTTGAAGCATCTAAGTAACTGCCGCAGACCGGAATCGAAC
>DXIQ01000018.1 GCA_019112785.1 Candidatus Blautia stercorigallinarum | reverse complement strand
TTTATAAGTTGGTAACTTTACAACCAGTGCATGAGAAAGGTGCACATCAACTTGTGAAACGGTCAATAAGAGTAGTAAAAGTGAGATATTTGCTATATAGACTCTGAACTTTTGGGTTCCATATTTTTTTGCCATAAGTTTCCGGAAGGGGAACTATCAGAAGAATGAAAAGAATGTGGAAAGATCACGCAAGTAATGTGCCGAAATGCAGATTACCTGCGTTTTTTTATTGCAGGGAAGAATAAGTGGGATCATCCCTGTATTGATTCTATAAGTTAAAAGGAGTTCCTGATATGGGCGAAAAATTAAGGTTATACGGATTTAATAATTTGACAAAGGCGCTGAGCTTTAATATTTACGACGTCTGTTACGCCAAGACGGCCAGAGAGCAGAAGGACTATATTGCCTATATTGACGAGCAGTATAATTCTGACCGGCTCAGGACCATACTGACCACACTTACAGATATGATAGGCGCCCAGGTGCTGAATATCGCCCAGCAGGATTATGAGCCCCAGGGAGCTTCGGTCACCCTGCTGATCGGGGAGGGATCTATGATCCCGGCAGGAAGCACCCAGGTAGCCCATCTGGATAAGAGCCATGTGACGGTCCACACTTATCCGGAATATCATCCGGAGACCTGTCTGGCTACTTTCCGCGTAGATATTGATGTAGCTACCTGCGGAGAGATCACCCCCCTTTCCACCCTGGATTATCTCATCGGTTCCTTTGATTCGGATATCATTACCATGGATTACCGGGTCCGGGGATTTACCAGGAGTGTAAACGGGGAGAAATTGTTTATGGACCACAAGGTCACTTCTATCCAGGATTATATTGACAGTCGTACTCTGGAAAGATATGACGCTGTGGACATTAATGTATATGAGGCGAATATTTTCCATACGAAGATGATGGTGAAAGAGATCGACCTTCAGAACTATCTTTTTAATACGGATATCTATGAGCTTCCGCCAAAGAAGCGGCTGGATATCATGAACAGCCTGCGCAGGGAAATGATCGAGATCTTCAGCGGGCGGAATATTTACTAGAAATTAGACGATAAATATAAAAGCGAAAGCAGATTGTATGAGCAGGAGGTGGGCATATGGGAGAGATATCCCAGGAAAACGCCCCGATTTACGAGGCATTGGAAAGACTGAGGAAAATGAGGGTGGTACCTTTTGATGTGCCGGGACATAAGCGAGGAAGAGGAAATCCGGAGCTTGCCAGGCTTTTAGGGGAAAAGTGCATGAGTATGGATGTAAATTCCATGAAACCCCTGGATAATCTCTGCCATCCTGTGTCGGTGATACGGCAGGCAGAAGAATTGGCAGCAGAGGCCTTTGGGGCGGCCCATGCTTTTTTAATGGTAGGAGGGACTACTTCCGCGGTCCAGGCTATGGTCCTTTCTGTGGCTAAACGGGGGGAGAAGATCATCCTCCCCAGAAATGTCCACAGGAGCGTAATCGGAGCTATGGTCCTGTGCGGAGCTGTTCCGGTATATGTAAATCCCCAGTGCAACGACCGGCTGGGGATCCCTCTGGGAATGACTGTGGAAGATGTGAAAAAGGCTATTGAGGAAAATCCCGATGCCAAGGCAGTATTGGTAAATAACCCTACTTATTACGGGATCTGTTCTGATATCAGGAGCATTGTGAAGCTGGCTCATGACCATGGCATGTACTGTCTGGCGGATGAGGCTCATGGAACCCATTTTTATTTTTCCGATCAGCTTCCGGTATCTGCCATGGAAGCGGGAGCCGATATGGCCGCAGTGTCCATGCATAAGTCAGGTGGAAGCCTTACCCAGAGCTCTCTGCTCCTTATAGGGCCTAATATGTCTGAGGGATATGTCCGGCAGATCATTAATCTGACCCAGACCACCAGCGGTTCCTACCTTCTCCTTTCCAGCCTGGATATTTCCAGGAGAAACCTGGCTCTGCGTGGAAAAGAGACCTTTGAGAAGGTGAGAAGCTACGCAAAATACGCCAGAGGGGAGATCAATGATATCGGAGGGTATTATGCCTTCTGCAGAGAACTGATCAACGGAGACAGCGTCTATGACTTTGATGTGACCAAGCTGGCAGTCCATACCCTGGACGTAGGGCTGGCAGGGATCGAGGTTTACGATCTTCTCCGGGATGAGTACGATATCCAGATAGAATTCGGAGATTTTGGAAATTTCCTGGCTTATCTTTCTATCGGAGACAGGAAGCAGGATATCGAGCGGCTGGTGTCCGCCCTTGCGGAGATCGCCAGAAGATTCGGAAAAGAAAAGGTGGACCTTATGCCCCAGGAGTATGTGGATCCTCAGGTGGCGGTGTCTCCTCAGGATGCTTTTTATGCAGACAAAGAGACTGTGGAACTGAAGGACGCGCCGGGACGGATCTCAGGGGAGTTTGTCATGTGTTATCCTCCGGGGATCCCTATTCTGGCTCCTGGAGAGCGGGTGACACAGGAGATCCGGGAACATATTGAGTACGCCAGGGAAAAAGGCTGTACCCTGACCGGGGCAGAGGATCTGGAGATCCGCCATCTTAATGTGCTGAAAGGAGTATAGACATGGATTTTTGGTTTTCTGAAAAACAGACGAAAAATGTTAAGCTTTCTATCCGGGTAGACCGGCAGCTTTACAGCGGCCACAGTGATTTCCAGAGGATCGATGTGTTTGAATCCCCGGAATTCGGCCGGTTCCTGACTCTGGACGGTTATATGATGCTGACGGAAAAGGACGAGTTTATCTACCATGAGATGATCACCCACATCCCGATGGCGGTACACCCTCATGTGAGAAAGGTCCTGGTCATCGGAGCCGGAGACGGAGGCGTTGTCCGGGAACTGGTACAGTATCCGGAGATCGAGAAGATCGATCTGGTGGAGATCGACGAGATGGTAGTAGAGGTATGTAAGAAATATCTGCCTCAGACCGCCTGCCGCCTGGAGGACGAGAGAGTGGAGATCCACTATGAGGACGGACTGAAGTTTATCCGCAGATGTAAGGATGAATACGATCTGATCATTGTAGATTCTACAGATCCTTTCGGCCCGGGAGAAGGCCTGTTTACCAGGGAATTTTACGGGAACTGCTACAAGGCTCTGAAAGAGGACGGGATCATGGTAAACCAGCATGAGAGTCCTTTTTACGAGGAGGACGCTCTGGCCTGCCAGCGGGCCCACAGGAATATTACCGAGTCTTTCCCTATCAGCCGGGTGTACCAGGCCCATATCCCCACTTATCCTTCGGGACACTGGCTTTTCGGCTTTGCCTCCAAGAAATACCATCCCCTCCGGGATCTGAGGGAAAAGGAGTGGAACGACAGGGGGCTTGTTACCAGGTATTATACCACCACACTGCACAAGGGAGCTTTTTACCTCCCAGCATATGTAGAGGAGCTTTTAAAAGATGTTGAGAACAAACGTTGAGACTTATCTGGAATGTGACAGAGACTATGAGGAAGCGGATATCGTGCTTTTCGGAGCGCCTTTTGATTCCAGTACATCATTCAGGCCGGGGACCAGGTTCGGCAGCAGCGCCATCCGCCATGAATCCTTTGGACTTGAAAGCTACAGCCCTTATCAGGACCGGGATCTGAGTGATTACCGGATCATGGATTCCGGGGATCTGGAACTGAGCTTTGGAAATACAAAGCTGGCTCTGGCAGATATCGAAGAACGGGCACAGACTATACTGGATGATGGGAAGATCCCTTTTATGCTGGGAGGAGAACATCTGGTGACTCTGGGAGCTTTCCGGGCAGCAGTAAAAAAATTTCCGGATATCCATATTATCCATTTCGATGCCCACGCAGACCTGCGCCAGGATTATCTGGGAGCAGAACTGTCTCATGCCTGTGTGCTGAGAAGATGCTGGGAACTTGCAGGCGACGGCAGGATCCACCAGTTTGGGATCCGTTCCGGAGACAGGGAGGAGTTTTACTGGGGAAAGGATCATGTGGAAACCAGAAAATTTGATTTTGCCGGTCTGGAAGAGACTTTGGATAAGCTGAAAAATGTTCCTGTTTATTTTACCCTGGATCTGGACGTGCTGGATCCATCGGTATTTCCGGGAACAGGTACTCCGGAGCCGGGAGGAGCGACCTTTGAGGAACTGCGCAAAGCAGCCACTCTGGTCTGCCGGAAGGGAAATGTAGTGGCTTGTGATGTGAATGAACTCAGCCCTCACTATGATCAGAGCGGGGCTTCCACTGCTGTGGCCTGCAAGATCGTCCGGGAGATGCTCCTGGCACTGGGATGATAGAAGCAAAGATACCAATAAGTGAAAACAGGAAAAAGATAAACAGCTATATATAAATGTAACAGCCGAAAGTTGACGGCTAAAAAAGAAATCGGAGGAAAAAATTATGGGAAAAGCATTGATCATCGGATGCGGCGGCGTAGCTTCTGTAGCTATTCACAAATGCTGCCAGAACAGCGAAGTATTTGAGGAGATCTGTATTGCCAGCAGGACAGTGTCCAAGTGCGACGCTCTGAAAGAAAAACTTCAGGGGACCACTAAGACAAAGATCACCACTGCCCAGGTAAATGCGGACAATGTGGAGGAACTCATCGGACTGATCAATAAAGAAAAACCAGATGTGGTATTGAACCTGGCCCTGCCTTATCAGGATCTGACCATTATGGACGCCTGTCTGGCTACCAAGACTCACTATGTGGATACCGCCAATTATGAGCCGGAAGACACGGCAAAATTTGAATACAGCTGGCAGTGGGCTTACAGAGAACGGTTTGAAAAAGCCGGGATCACTGCCCTTTTAGGCAGCGGCTTTGACCCGGGAGTCACAGGGGTCTTTTCTGCCTATGCGCTGAAACATGAATTTGATGAGATCAACTATATTGATATCCTGGACTGCAACGGCGGAGATCACGGCTATCCCTTTGCCACCAATTTTAATCCGGAGATCAATATCCGGGAGGTTTCCGCTAACGGTTCCTACTGGGAAGACGGCCACTGGGTGGAGACAAAGCCTATGGAGATCAAGAGAGTTTATAACTTTGAAGAAGTAGGAGAGAAGGATATGTATCTTCTCCACCACGAGGAGATCGAAAGCCTGGCTCTGAACATTCCGGGGATCAAGAGGATCCGTTTCTTTATGACTTTCGGGGAGAGCTATCTTACCCACTTAAAGTGTCTGGAGGACGTGGGAATGACTTCCATTGAGCCGATTATGTTTGAAGGAAAAGAGATCGTGCCTCTGCAGTTTCTGAAGGCTGTCCTTCCTGACCCGGCTTCTCTTGGCCCAAGAACCAAGGGAAAGACAAATATCGGCTGTATTTTCCAGGGAAAGAAAGACGGAAAGGACAAGAAGTATTATCTGTATAACATCTGCGATCATGAGAAATGCTATGCAGAGGTAGGCTCCCAGGCGGTTGCCTATACCACAGGAGTTCCGGCTATGATCGGCGCTATGATGATCATGACCGGAAAGTGGAATAAACCGGGAGTTCATAACATTGAAGAATTTGATCCGGATCCATTTATGGACGCCCTGAATAAATGGGGACTTCCATGGAGAGAAAATTACGATCCGGTTCTGGTGGATTAATGAGAGGGAAAACACAGGCAGGCTTTTCTACCCCCTATTTTCTGGTGGAGGAGAAAAGCCTGCTCCACAATCTGGAAATTTTAAAAAGAGTACAGGAAGAGGCCGGATGTAAGATCCTTCTGGCTCAGAAGGCTTTTTCCATGTTTTATGCCTATTCCCTTATCCGGAAATACCTGGCGGGAACTACCGCCAGCGGTTTATATGAAGCCAGGCTGGGGCATGAATGTTTCGGAGGAGAGACCCATGTATTTTCTCCTGCCTACCGGGAAGAGGAGTTTGAGGAAATCTTACAGTATGCAGATGACCTGGTATTCAATTCTCCCAGACAGGTGCGCCTTTATGGAGAACGGGCAAAAAAAGAGGGAAAATCCATAGGCCTGCGGATCAATCCCCAGTGCTCCACCCAGGAAGGCCATGCCATCTACGATCCCTGCGCGCCGGGCTCCAGATTGGGAACCACTCTGGAGAACTTTGATGAAACTCTCCTGCCTCTTCTGGACGGCCTTCATTTCCATACTCTCTGTGAACAGGGAGCGGAAGATCTGGAGATCACCCTCCGGGCCTTTGAGGAAAAGTTTGGAAAATATCTGTACCAGATGAAGTGGCTGAACCTGGGAGGGGGACACCACATTACAAAAGAGGGGTATGATGTAGAGAAGCTTATCGCCATGGTAAGGCGGCTGAAGGAGACCTATGATCTGGAAGTCTACCTGGAGCCGGGAGAGGCTGTGGTCTTAAACGCAGGGCTGCTGGTTTCTTCTGTGCTGGAAGTAGTCCATAATGATATGGATATTGCCATACTGGATACTTCCGCAGCCTGCCACATGCCTGATGTGCTGGAAATGCCTTACCGTCCTCCGGTGAGAAACAGTAAAGAGCCGGGAGAGAAGGCTTATACTTTCCGCCTTGCAGGACCTACCTGTCTGGCTGGAGATGTGATCGGGGATTATTCCTTTGATGAGCCTTTAAAGCCGGGGGATCAGATCATTCTGGAGGATATGGCCCTTTATACTATGGTGAAGACTAATACTTTCAATGGAATGCCTCTTCCGGATATTGTCTGGGAGAAGGCAGACGGGGAGAAAGTACTGGTAAAGAAGTTCGGGTATGAGGACTTTAAGGGGAGGCTGTCCTAAGGGACGGAATATTTTTAAAATATAGGTAAAACATATAAGATATATAAGAATATATTGCTTTTCTTTATGAATAGTATCTGGTATATTCTTTACAGAAAATCAGAAAAGGAGAATGACCAGAATGAAACAGTTAAAGAAACAGGCCTATGGAATCGGCTTTTGCCTGCTTATCGCAGTACCTGCCTGGCTTTTGGGAAAATGGCTTCCGGTAGTTGGAGGACCGGTCTTTGCGATTCTCATCGGTATGTGTCTGGCTCTTATTTTAAAAGAGCAGCCTGCCCTGGAGCCGGGGGTAAAATATACTTCTAAGAAGATCCTTCAGTACGCCGTGATCCTTCTGGGATTCGGCATGAACCTGACAGATATACTGGAGAAAGGAAAGCAGTCTCTTCCTATTATCCTTACGACTATTACTACAGCCCTGGTGATCGCTTTTGTGATGTATAAGGTGCTGAAAATGGACAGCAAGATCTCTACTCTGGTAGGAGTGGGATCCTGTATCTGCGGAGGATCTGCCATTGCCGCTACGGCTCCGGTGATCGACGCAGATGATGAGGAGATTGCCCAGGCGATTTCCGTGATCTTTCTTTTTAACGTGATCGCAGCTCTGATCTTCCCTTCTCTGGGAGGAATCCTGGGACTGAGCAATGAAGGATTTGGCCTTTTTGCGGGAACTGCTGTAAATGACACCTCTTCTGTAACTGCGGCGGCTGCGGCGTGGGACGGCATACATGGAAGTAATACCCTGGATGCGGCAACGATCGTAAAACTGGCCAGAACTCTGGCGATCATCCCAATTACTCTGGTCCTGGCTCTCTGGCAGGTCCGGAAGGCTAAGAAAGCAGGACAGGAATCCGAAGGAACCTTTCAGATAAAAAAGATCTTCCCCTTTTTTATCCTGTTCTTCATCCTGGCCTCTGTGATCACTACCGTGTTTTCTCTTCCAGGTTCTGTAACGGCGCCTATTAAAGAACTGAGCAAGTTCTTTATTATTATGGCTATGGCGGCTATTGGATTTAATACCAATCTTGTGAAACTGGTAAAAACCGGAGGAAAACCGATCTTTATGGGATTCTGCTGCTGGGTGGGAATATCCGCGGTAAGCCTTCTTATGCAGAAAGCTCTGGGGATCCTGTGATTTATATTTGGGTGAAGTTTCTCCAGTTAACCTGAAGTTTCTCCACTGTTTTTTCCGAATATGTTTTTGTATAGTATAGTTACATTTAAAAACAGAAAGGAGAAAAATGGTGAAGAAAAAAAGAGTTTTGACAAAAGCAGGGGCCGCTGGTATGGCAGCGGCCATGGCTTTGGGACTTTGCGCCTGCCAGGGAGGAGACGGGGCTTCCCAGGGCAGCGGGGAAAAGGAGAAAAGCAGTTATCGGGTAACGGAAGAAAATGAAAACCAGGAGCTGGTCATGGACAATCAGCCGGAGTCTTCCTACTGGTTTCCGGAGGAATTACTGGAGTGGGAACCTTCTGAGGACGAAGATCTGGAGTACAATGTCAGCCATGTGCCGCTGGCTTCCCGGGTGGATAAGGAAATCCTGACTCCGGTGAATGAGACACAGAATAAGGATACAAAGGTCATGGCGATCTCCATTATGAATTCCAGCACCAGCGGAAATGCCCCTCATGGATTGAATTCTGCCGATTGTAATATTTTCACCTACTGGCAGTATGTAGATGAACTGGTATATTGGGGCGGTTCTTCAGGAGAAGGGCTTATCGTTCCTCCAAGTCCTGATGTGACGGATCTGGGCCATAAAAACGGAGTGCCGGTGATCGGTACCGTGTTTTTCCCTCAGGATGTAGCAGGGGGAAAGATGGAATGGCTGGATACTTTTCTACAGCAGAAAGAAGACGGAAGCTTTCCTGTAGCGGACAAACTTATAGAGGTAGCGCAGGCCTATGGATTTGACGGCTGGTTTATCAATCAGGAAACAGAAGGCGCGGAAGAAAGGCCTTTAAATGAACAGGACGCAGTGAAAATGCAGGCCTTCATCCAATATCTGAAAAAACAGGCTCCTCAGCTGAGAGTAGTATACTATGATTCTATGACTTCGGAAGGAAAGATGGACTGGCAGAACGCTCTTACAGATAAAAATACCATGTTCCTTCAGGATCAGGAGGGAAATCCTGTAGCAGATGAAATGTTTCTGAATTTCTGGTGGACGGAAGAAGAACTGGCTTCCCAGGATCTTCTGTCGGCTTCAGAAAAGAAAGCCCGGGAACTGGGAATAGATCCCTATGATCTATATGCGGGAGTAGATATCCAGGCTGACGGATATACTACCCCTATACGCTGGGATCTTTTTGAATCAGGAAAGGATTCTACCCATACTTCTCTTGGAATCTACTGTCCAAACTGGGCCTATACTTCTGCTACGGGATTGGATGAATTCCATCAGAATGAAAATGCCCTGTGGGTAAATAACAAGCAGGATCCCTCTGCCGAGATCAGTTATTCATCCCCGGAACAGTGGAGAGGTGTTTCCACTTATGCTATTGAAAAAACGGCGATTTCTTCTCTTCCTTTTGTGACAAATTTTAACACAGGAAGCGGATACAGCTTTTTCCGACAGGGAGAGCAGATATCTAAGATGGACTGGAATAACAGAAGCGTAGGAGATATTCTTCCAACCTATCGTTGGATCATTGACAATGAAGGAGAAAATTCTCTGAAGGCAGACTTTGATGTAAGTACTGCCTGGTATGGGGGAACTTCTCTGAAACTCTATGGAAATATGGACAAGGACAGTATTTCCTCTGTGACATTGTACAGCGCAGATCTGCCTGTAGAAAAGGATACGGTTTTCACCACTACAGCCAAAGCCTCTGGAGAATCTCAGCTGGATGCAGTCCTTACTTTTGACGACGGCAGCGAGGAAGTGCTGGAAGGAGATAAGAAGGTAACCGAAGACTGGACCTGTGTTTCCTATGATCTTTCTCAGTTTGCCGGTAAAAAAATCCGCAGCATCGGCTATGAGATCAGTACTGGGGAAGCAGACAGCGCCTATGAGTTGAATCTCGGAAATATTTCCATTACAGCTCCGGAGAACTCCAAAGAAAAGCTGAGTGTATCAAAAGTATCGGCAGATGACGTTATGTTTGATGAGGATGGAATGTATGCAGGAGTCCGTCTTTCCTGGGATAGTGATCAGGAAGCGCCTTATTATGAGATTTACCATGTGAATGAAGACGGAAGCCGTTCTTTCCTGGGAGTATCCAATACAAACTGCTTCTATGTGAATGTTCTGCCCCGTATGGATGACACGAATAAATCAGAATTTTTGGTACTGCCGGTAAGCCAGGATCTGGAACAGGGAACCGGAGCCTCTGCAGAAATGGAGTGGCCGGATAACAGTCTTCCAAAAGCCGGTCTTACAGCCTCTCAGACATTGGTAGGAACGGGAAGTACAGTAACCTTTACCAGCGCCTGCTCTGAAAACACAGAAGAAGTTACCTGGAAGATCCCGGGTTCTGATAAAGAAACGGCCCAGGGAGATTCTGTAGATGCAGTTTTTGATAAGGAAGGCACCTATGAGGTATCTGTCACCGCAAAAAATGAGTCTGGAGAAGATACCAAAACCCTTTCCGTAGTTGTGACTTCTCAGCTGGAAAAAGACAGCGAACTGACCCTTCTGTCCCAGGGCAAACCAACGGAAGCTACGGCTTATACCAATGAGAACGAAAAGCCGGATTTTGCAGTAGATGGAGATGTGACCAAAAAGTGGTGCGCAACAGGTACACCTCCTCATGAGATTACCATTGATTTCGGCGGGGAAATGACCATCAGCCAGGTAGCTCTTGCACATGCAGAAGCAGGAGGCGAGGGCGCTGATATGAATACCCAGGGATATGAGATTTCCGTAAGCACAGACGGAACAGAGTATACACCAGTGGTTACTGTGACAAAAAATACAGCAGGAAATACACTGGATACCTTTACGCCAGTGAATGGACGTTATGTAAAACTCTCCGTAACAAAGCCTACCCAGGGCTCTGATACTGCCGCAAGGATTTATGAGATCCAGGTCTATGGATCTGAAAAAACTCTGCAGTAAATAAGCAGGGGATATGGCAGAACGCCGGTTTTCGGTGCTGTCATATCCCCTTAAATTTTTTCTGGAAATATAATTTTAACAGACTACACTAGGATAAACTCTTTTTGGCAGAGCTTATTTCATTATTGCAAAGTGTTTAAGGAACATGATAAAATACAGGTAAAGCATTATATTTCTTAAGTTCTTATCTATGGGACTTTTGTCCTGTCAATTTTTCTGAAAACATGTCTGAGAAATCTCAATGCTTTAAAAATCCCAGTAAACCGGCAGAGAGGTTTCTCGCGATAGAAGAGAGACCTTCTGCCCATGTAATCTATCATAAGGAGGTCTGTCTATGACACAAGACAAAGAAGTAACTGCAAACCGCACCTACAAGTCTTCGGTATTTACTATGGTATTTCAGGAAAAGAAAGAACTGCTGGAATTATATAATGCAGTCAGCGGCAAACACTATGAGGATCCAGAGGAGCTGGAGATCAATACCCTGGACAATGCCATCTATATGTCCATTAAGAATGATTTATCTTTTATCATTGATTCCAGATTGTCTCTGTATGAGCATCAGTCTACCTATAATCCCAATCTGCCTCTGCGCTGCCTGTTTTATGTGGCGGATATTTATTCCAAAATAGCTTTGCACAAAGATATTTATGGGAGTACGCCTCTTTCCATACCGTCCCCGCAGTTTGTGATCTTCTACAATGGAGAGCAGGAAGTGCCGGAACGGGAGATCATGCAGCTTTCCAATCTTTATACGGTGAAAGAAGAGCGGCCAAAACTGGAACTGGAAGCAGTTATGCTCAATATCCGTCCGGGGCATAATCAGAGGCTCATGGAAGCCAGCAGAACTCTGCGGGAGTATGCAGAGTTTGTGGAGCGGGTCAGAAAGTATGCAAAAACTATGGTCTTAGAGGAGGCTGTAGAGAGAGCAGTGACAGAATGTATCGCCGAAGGAATCCTCAGAGAGTTTCTGGAGAAAAACAGAGCGGAGGTGATCAAAGTGTGTCTGTATGAATATAATCAGGAAGAACATATGAAGTTTGTGAGAGAGGAAGGGCAGAAAGAAGGACAGGAATCTACCCAGTTAGAAAATATTAAGAACCTTATGAAAAACACTGGATGGAATGCAAAAGAAGCCATGAATGCCCTTGGGATTCCGGAGGAAGAACAGGAAAAGTACAAAAATAAACTGCTGGAAGGACAATGAAACAATTATGGAGGATTCTATCAACGGAAAAAATTCTACATAATTTATGTAGCAGAACTTTTGCTCTATCTGCTGCTTTTTCTGGTAAGGAAGATCCGAAAAAAGCGGTGGAAGTGGTGGGAAATCCTTTTTCTGCCTCTTCAAAATGTATATTCCATATGGCTGGGATATGAGTTTCTAATAGGAATTTTATTCTTTTGACGATATCTGACGGAGGTATGACAATGGAGATTAATATACTCAATTCTTCAAATGTTGGCGCTGTAGCACAGTTCATGTCAACAGTCAAACCCGAATGTTATGGGAGTACGCCTCTTTCCATACCGTCCCCGCAGTTTGTGATCTTCTACAATGGAGAGCAGGAAGTGCCGGAACGGGAGATCATGCAGCTTTCCAGTCTTTATACGGTGAAAGAAGAGCGGCCAAAACTGGAACTGGAAGCAGTTATGCTCAATATCCGTCCGGGGCATAATCAGAGGCTCATGGAAGCTAGTACAGCGTTTCGTAAATAACTACACCAAATCGCTTGACTACTTTCCCGATTGCACAGGTCAAAAATACTCAGCGTAGCCCGCTACGCCTGCGTTTTTTGACCTGCACACTCGAATAAGCATTCTGCGCACTTGATCCAGTTATTTAGCGAACGCTGTACTAGCAAAACTCTG
>DXIQ01000002.1 GCA_019112785.1 Candidatus Blautia stercorigallinarum | reverse complement strand
ACCAGATACATGGTAAACATCATCACCGGGTTGTTCCAGGCTACGATCTTCTCTGCAGCAGTAAACAGTTTATAGACAATCCCGGATATTTTATGGAACTTTTCGTCCTCATGTTCTGCTCTTACATAAGCCTTTACTACTCTGGCCGCATTAACATTTTCCTGAACCGTATTATTCAGAACATCATATTCGTCAAATACCTGGATAAAATGAGGATGGGCTTTCTTTGCAATAAAGATCAGGGCCCCGCCCAGGATCGGCACAGTGATCAGCAGCATAAGAGCAATATCTGCATTGATCGTCAGCGTCATGACCAGAGATAAGATGATCATGATAGGCGCTCTGACCAGCATTCGGATGGTCATCATATACGCCATCTGGATGTTGGTAATATCCGTTGTCAGCCTGGTAACCAGACTGGAAGTTGAAAAGTGGTCAATGTTTTTAAATGAAAATTCCTGTATTTTATAGAAAATATCATGCCGCAGGTTCTTGGCATATCCTGAGGAAGCGATCGCTCCTGTCCTTCCTGCCATTGCGCCGAAAAACAGGGATACCATAGCCATAATAACCAGAACCACACCGATACTCAGTATGTATCCCATATCTCCGTTGGCAATACCTACATCAATGATCCTGGCCATGAGAAGCGGAATCAGCACTTCCATAAAAACTTCAAAGATTACGAGAATCGGCGTCATAATAGATTCCTTCTTGTATTCCCGTACAGATTGAAGCAGTTTCCTATTCATACATTTCTTCCCTTCCTTTCATATTGTTCTCTTCTTTTGATAGATTTTCGGACATCTTCTTCAAAACCTTGAGACAGGTCCTGTAGTCCTCCTCCCGGATCCCCGCTTTCAGCTTATTCTCCACAGTGCGGATATTTTCCATAACTTCCTGACGGATCGTCAGGGCCTTCTGAGTGGGGAGCAGCCGCTTCATCCTGCCGTCTTTTTTTGAAGACTCTCTGGTGATGAAGCCGTTCTTTTCCATAAGCTGGAGGACCTCTGTGACTGTGGACTTACTGATCCGGAACTCCTTCTCTATATCTTTCTGATATACCGGCCGTTCCAAAGACTTCATAAGGATATAATGCAATATACGGTTCTGCATGGTAGTCAACCCACAATCCTTCCAGGTGTAGAAAAAAATCGTCCTTTTCAGCTGATGGGAAACGATGTTAATGATCCTTCCCGCATCTTCTGTCTCCTTGGGACTTTTCTGCTTTGACTCCTTTTTTTCCATTTACTCACCTCACTGAATTAGTTCGTGTCCCCAACAGTTCGTGTCCGAACTAACTACATTATAAAGCCCTGATTCTGCTACTGTCAATGCATGAATTTGTGAAAAATGATTTTCTATCTTTAGGAGTTTTGGGCAAAAAAACAGAACCTGCAAAGTCCTATTTTTATACATGATTTTTATTCCCGCGAGCAACAAGCCAAGCGGACATGCTTGCATCGCTGCTAATTTGATGCCCCGTATTCCTGCATCGGGGTCCTTGACTTTAAGACAGCCCGGCAAGCCCTGTATGGAACTCCCGGACTGTCTTTTCTCAGATATCTTCTTGTTCTTCCAGATCCTGTAGTCCTTCTCAGTTAAGAGGCGCCGTAGCTTCTTTCAGCCAGGCCTTCTCCTCTTCATTCAGCATAGGTCCTACGGTTTCGTAAACTTTTTTGTGATAAGCATTGAGCCAATCCAGTTCTTTTCTGGTAAGCATATCTGTAAGAATAGCTTCTCTCTCATAAGGCACCAGAGTAACGGTCTCAAATTCCATAAACTGTCCGTAGGAGTTTTTCTCCGCTTTCTTGCAAAGCAGGAGATTTTCTGTACGGATACCGTATTTTCCTTCCAGATACAGGCCCGGCTCGTCAGAGGTAAGCATTCCTTCTTCCAGAGGAGTGGTATTTCCTCTTCTTCCGCCGGAGCGGATCTTCCAGTTGATATTCTGGGGGCCTTCGTGAACATTCAGCAGATAGCCTACGCCATGACCGGTTCCGTGATTGAAGTCCAGGCCACGTTCCCACAGAGGTTCTCTCACAAGGATATCCAGATTAGCTCCGCTGCAGCCATACTGGAATTTTGCCATAGCCATACGGATATGTCCCTGAAGCACCAGGGTAAAATGCTCTTTCTGTTCCTGAGTCAGTTCTCCCACCGCAATGGTCCTGGTAATATCTGTAGTTCCCTGCCAGTACTGTCCGCCGGAATCAATAAGGAAGAAGCCTTTGGGCTCTACTTTTGCACAGTCGTTTTTTGTAGGGGCGTAATGACACATAGCCGCATTTGGTCCATAGGCGCAGATGGTCTCAAAGCTCAGATCCAGACAGTCCGGATCTTCCAGACGGAATTCTCTGCTCTTCATGGACGCGCTGTACTCTGTAACCTCTCCGGAGGGCACATTTTTCTTAAGCCAGTAAATAAACCGGCACATAGCTCTGGCGTCTTTGATATGGGCTGTTTTCAGATTTTCCATCTCCACGGCATTTTTATTTCCTTTGAAAACAGCTGCAGGATTTGCCTGGAAAACAAATTCCGTCCCCTGAGGGATGTTCTTATAAAGAGTATAATTTGTGCAGGCGTCTTCCACCATAACCTTCTGGGAAGGATCCAGTTTTTTCACATCTTCATATACCTGGAAATAGGGGTGAAGGACTACGCCTGCTTCCTCCAGCTCTTTCCTTACTTCCGAAGGCACTGCTTCTTCCTGAACGTAAAAATGTACCTGATCCATGGTCAGGACCACATAGGAAAGCACTACCGGATTGTATTCAATATCATTTCCCCGGATATTCAGCAGCCACACAATATCGTCCAGGCTGGAGATCACATGGATATCTGCTCTGGCTTTTTTCATTTCTTCTCTGACCTTGGCGATCTTTTCTTCCCGGGTCTTTCCGGCGTACTTCACATCCAGGACATACACCGGTTCTCTGGACATTTCCGGACGGTCTGTCCAGATTTTCCCCGCAAGGTCAACATCACATTTAAGTACAGCCTCTTTGTCTGCAAGAAGCTTTTCATACTCCTTTCCTTCCGCAACGCTGATAGTCCTTCCATCGCAGCCAAGGCAGCCTTTTTGGGGCAGGTTTTCCCGGATAAACTCATCTACTGTGGGAACCCCTTCTTCACCCATTTTCATCAGGGAAACCCCTGTATCCTCCAGCTGTTTCGCCGCCTGGATAAAGTATCTTCCATCTGTCCACAAGCAGGCCTGATCCTGTGTCACCACAAGGGTACCTGCCGAACCGGTAAAGCCTGAAAGCCAGGCTCTTGCCTTAAAATAATCTCCCACATACTCAGACTGATGAAAGTCCGCAGTAGGCACCAGATACATATCCATTCCTTCAGCTTTCATTTCCTGCTGAAGCTTTGCAATCCTTTCCCGATTTGCATTCATGTTAAGCCCTTCTTTCTTCTTTAAAGTAATTTATACCCGTTAATGGGGAAATCTCTCCGGTGAAAGGTTCTCCTTTAGTGGATGCCTTTCATGGTAAGAGAAATTCTCTTTTTCTTCATGTCTACAGATAAGACCTTGACCTCTACAATGTCACCTACGCTTACTGCTTCCAGAGGATGTTTGATATAACGTTCTGTCATCTGGGAAATATGGACCAGGCCGTCCTGATGAACGCCGATATCCACAAAGGCGCCGAAATCGATAACGTTCCGGACCGTTCCTTTCAGGATCATACCTTCTTTCAGGTCTTTCATTTCCAGCACGTCTGTACGGAGGATAGGTCTTGGCATTTCCTCTCTCGGGTCACGGCCGGGTTTGGTAAGTTCTTTTACAATATCCCGCAGGGTCATCTCTCCGATTCCCAGCTTTTTGGCCATCTGGCCATAGTCTTTCACATAATATACCGCCGGACCGTTAAAGATATCCTCCGGCTTCATGCCCATCTGCGCCAGGAATTTCTCCGCAGCCTCATAGCTTTCCGGATGAACGCTGGTACCGTCCAGAGGATTCTTGCCTCCCCGGATCTTCAGGAAACCGGCACACTGCTCAAAAGCCTTTGGCCCCAGCTTAGACACTTTCAAAAGATCTCTTCTGTCTTCAAAACGGCCGTTTTCTTCTCTGTATGCCACGATATTCTTAGCGATGGCCTTGCTGATCCCGGACACATATTCCAGAAGAGAAACAGAAGCTGTATTCAGATCTACTCCTACCCGGTTTACACAGTCTTCCACTACTCCGGAAAGAGCCTCTCCCAGTTTTTTCTGGTTCATATCATGCTGATACTGACCTACACCAATAGATTTAGGATCGATCTTTACCAGTTCTGCCAGAGGATCCTGAAGCCTTCTGGCAATGGAGGCCGCGCTTCTCTGTCCCACATCAAAGTTCGGGAACTCCTCTGTAGCCAGCTTGCTGGCAGAATATACAGAAGCTCCTGCCTCATTGGTGATCACATACTGGACTTTCTCCGGGATCTCCTTTAAAAGCTCCACAATGATCTGCTCAGACTCTCTGCTGGCAGTTCCGTTTCCAACAGAAAACAGGGTAATGTGATATTTTTTGATCAGTTTTTTCAGTGTTTCCTTTGCAGCGGCAATCTTGGCCGGTGTAGTCGGAGCTGTAGGGTAGATCACCGTGGTATCCAGAACTTTTCCTGTAGGATCTACCACAGCCAGCTTACATCCGGTACGGAAAGCCGGGTCCCATCCCAGGACTACCTGGCCCTCGATAGGAGGCTGCATAAGAAGCTGTTCCAGGTTCTTCTTAAATACCTTGATAGCGCCGTCCTCGGCTTTTTCCGTAAGATCACTGCGGATCTCTCTTTCAATAGCGGGGGCGATGAGACGGCGGTAGCTGTCTTCCACTACTGCTTTCAGAGTTTCTGCAGTGTTTGGATTGTCCTTTGTGATCACCTGTTTTTCCAGATACCTAAGGATATCTTCTTCCGGAGCCTGGATCTTTACGGTAAGGACCTTTTCCTTCTCTCCTCTGTTGATCGCCAGGATCCTGTGGCCTGCCACCTTGGAAACCGGTTCTTCATATTCATAATACATATCGTAGACTGTGGATTCCTCCGGCTTTTTGGCCGAAGATACCAGAAGTCCGGATTTCATGGTCATCTTACGGATCCGGATCCGGTAGTCTGCCTCATCGGAAATACCCTCAGCCACAATGTCCATAGCCCCTGCCAGAGCTTCCTGGGGAGTTTTTACTTCTTTTTCTTCTGACACAAAAGCCCGGGCTTCTTCCTCCAGACTCTTATCTGTAGTCTGAAGCCGGAGGATATTAGCCAGAGGCTCCAGTCCTTTTTCTTTGGCGATAGTTGCTCTTGTCCTTCTTTTCGGACGGTATGGACGGTAAAGGTCCTCTACCACCACTAAGGTCTCAGCTTCCAGGATCTGCTTTTTCAGTTCTTCTGTCAGCTTTCCCTGCTCTTCAATACTGGAAAGGACCTGTTTCTTTTTGTCCTCCAGATTTCTCAGATAGTTCAGCCGTTCAAAAAGAGTTCTCAGCTGTTCATCGTTTAAAGCTCCGGTAGCTTCTTTTCTGTATCTGGAAATAAAGGGAATGGTATTTCCCTCATCTATTAATTTAACGGCGGCTTCCACCTGCCATTTTTCTACCTTTAATTCCTGGGTAATCTTTTGAATAATATCCATATAGTTACTTTCCCTTTCTTTTTTGATTCACTAACCCATAAAACTCTATCACGTATTTTTCTAAAAATCAAGGAGGTCTTGCCCCCTTTATCTTTACATGCTAAAATAGGTAAAAACACTACAGAAACGAGGTTCTAAACTTATGGACAATCAAACCGAAGGCAATTACTATCAGCCTTACCGGCCTGAGGATCCGGCGCCTGCCCCGCCTCCCCGGTATTATGATGGAAACCAGAATTTCGCCACCCTTTCTCTTGTCATGGGGATCCTGGCGCTGGTTTCTCTATGCTGTTTCCCTTTTATATCTATTCCCTTCGCCGGACTGGGCATCTTATTTTCCTGCCTTTCCAAAGGCAGATTTTCCCGTCCCGGACCAGCCAAGGCAGGCCTGGCGATCTCCAGCACTCTGCTGGCCATCCTGATAGCGGTGATCCTGGTTTTTTCCGCTATTATGATTGCTTCACCTACAGGAAGAAATTTTCTTCAGGATTATATGGATCTTATCACTTCCGACAGGCTCACAGAACAGGATCTTTATAATTTTATCGAGAAATATACCCGTGAGTTTTCCGGATCCGGTTCGGATTCCTATTTCCAGCCGGACACACCCTATGACAACGGCGGAAATTCTGACGGAGATTTCTTTGACAACTACTACGATTTCTATGGTCGCCATGACTACTATGATTATTTTGATGACGGAGATGGATACCCGGGATATTCTTATCCCGACGGAGGAGATTCCCCGGGGTACGAACAGCCCTCTTCCGGGTCCGGAGATAACTATATTTAAAGGATTCCGGTCCCCCACAGGATCTTCATCATATTTTTTGCAAGACACTGAAGTATGATCACCGCCACTTCCAGATAAAGAAATTTATCTGTATAGGAGAGGCCGATCTTCAGCCGTCCTTTTGATACAAACTCTATGGTATGAGAAACCATGAACCATACATAAAGGGCAGCGGCAAGGAGAACTCCCGGGTGATACAGGAAAGACTGAAAGATATGGCCGGAAAGGAGAAGACGGCAGGCTCTTGTACCGCCGCAGCCCGGACAGTACAGACCGGTAAGGCTGTGAAACACACAGGGCGGAAGAGAAAATTCCAGGCCCAGCAGGCGTTCTGCCGCCAGCCAGAAGAGCAGGATCCCCAGCAGGATCAGGCCGCAGATATAGATTTCCTTTTCCTGCTTCCTGTTTCTTTTCTGACTCATATGCCTCCCGCCTTTCCTGAAAAAATTATGATAGAAGATTATACTACAAGATCCACAGTCAAGTAAACATTATTCAGATTGGAGATAACTATATGAGACGTTCATCATCAGACCTAAAAGCCTTATCCAGACAGGCTCTTGGCGGACAGTGGGGGCTTCCTGTTGCCGCCTGCCTGCTTATTTTTATCTGTTCCATTATCCTGACCCTGGTGATCACTGCCCTGTTGAATCCATACAGTGTGCTGAGCATCATTACCTGTCAGATCATGATCTACATTGTGAGTCTTTTTGTTTCACTCCTTCAGGCAGGCTACATGAAGCTGCTCCTGAACATGAACCGGAAAGCGCTCTTCAGCCTGAGAGACCTGATCAGCCCTTTCACTGTACAGCCGGACAGATTCCTGACTGTAAATCTGATCCTGCTCCTGGTGGAATTGCTTTTTTCCCTTCCTTTAGACGTATTAAGCTACCGCACCAGCGGCATGGCCTCTCTGGCTTACTCTCTGGGCGGTTCCATGATCGTATCTCTGGTAGGTCTTATCCTGTCCCTGTTCTTCGGACTGTCCAACTATCTGCTTCTGGATAATCCCCAGATGGGAGCCATAGAATCCATGAAGATCAGCTGCCGCCTGATGAAAGGAAACAAAGGCAGATACTTCTACATCAGCCTGAGCTTTCTTCCTCTGTATATTGCCTGTATCTTCACCTGTTATATCGGTCTCCTCTGGCTGGAGCCTTATATGGCAGACACCAGAGCCCATTTCTATATGGATATTACCGGAGAACTGGATGCTCCCAGCCCCCAGGAGGAACCTCCTGTCCAGGAACAGCCTATTAACAGCCCTATGTAAAGAAAAAAAAGAAAGAGGCTATCCCGTAAAGTTTCTGAGCTTTATAAAAGCCGGAACGTTACAGGATAGTCTCTTTTTTATTCAACGCGGAATCAGAGTCACAGACCATGAAAAAAGCTGTGGCAGCTTTATCCATATCCATAGATAAAACTGTCACAGCTCTATATTTTACTTTTATTCTTCCAGTAAATGCCAGATAAGCTCATGTCCCTTTTCCAGCAGCTTTCTTGTCTTTTTGGCCTCTGCCTCGCTGTAGGAGATACCGTCTTTCTCTTCCCTGTTCCTGCTGTCGTAGAGTACATAAGGCACAGGGTCGGAAGTGTGAGTCTTCACACAGATGGGGGTGGGGTGATCCGGCAGTACCAGCATCCGGTAATCCTCCCCGGAAGCATCCATGCCATCTTTGATCCTGGCCACCACTCTTTTATCCAGATATTCAATGGCTTTGATCTTCTTTTCTATACTTCCCTGATGTCCCATCTCGTCAGGCGCCTCTACATGAACATATACAAAATCGCAGTTATCTTCCAGAAGGGCTTTCAAAGCCGCGTCTGCTTTCCCCTCATAATTGGTATCCAGACCTCCGTTGGCCCCTTCTACATAAATATTTTTCATGCTGGTTCCCACGGCGATCCCTTTTAAAAGATCCACTGCGGAGATCATTGCACCTTTTTTGTGGAATTTCTCTTCAAAAGAATCCAGGGAAGGCTTTGTGCCTGCTCCCCAGAACCACAGGCTGTTTCCCGGATTCAGGCCTTTTTCCATTCTGGCCCGGTTCACAGGGTGATCATTCAGGATTTCATAGCTCTTTTTCTGCATTTCCAGAAGTGCCGGCTCATCGGGAAGATATTCCCGGATCTTTTTTCCCCGGATATCGTGAGGGGGAGTAAGGGGCACGGTCATCCCCTCTTTCCAGATCAGGCAGTGACGGTAGCTGGTGCCGGGATAAAACTGAAAAGTCTCATTTTCCAGCTCTTTCTTTACAGCTTCCAGCAGGATCTTTGCCTCTTCTGTGGTGATCTCATCTGCGCTGTGGTCCAGGATCCGCTTATCCTCATAGCTCTCCTCTTCCTGAGACAGAGTTACCAGATTTGCCCGTATGGCCACATCTCCCTCTTCCATATCTACGCCGATGTTCAGGGCCTCCAGAGGAGATCTGCCGGAATAGTAGATCTCCGGGTCATATCCCAGCACGGAAAGATTTGCCGTATCACTTCCCGGCGCCATTCCTTTGGGAACATTTTTTACCATTCCCATTTCTCCCCATCTGGCCAGGCTGTCCATCACAGGGGTATCTGCGTATGCCAGAGGAGTTTTCCCTCCCAGTTCTTCCAGAGGCTCGTCTGCCATACCGTCTCCTAAAACCACAATATACTTCATGTTCTTCTACCTCTTATGCTCTGATGCGGATCCTGCCCAGGATTTCCGGCAGGGCGGCCGCTTTCTCATCGAATGTTCCTTCGCTCATCATTTCTGTAACAAATCCAAATTCATTGTCCAGACCGGGAACAGAAATAAACTCAGCTTTTCCGAAAAGCACTTCAATCTTCTCCTTGTCTTTCTGAAGATTGCCCTTCACTCTTACAAAGAATCTGTGTTCTACATCTTTTATGTCAACCTGATCCAGAACTTTGCTGCTCCAGTAGGTCACTACGGTCTTGCCCTGATGTTTGGCGCAGTCCACTACGTCTCCTACCACGGCGCTGGCCGTAGGAAGTTTTCCTGCTCCGCTGCCGTAGAACATGGCGTCTCCCAGTACATTTCCATGAACAAAGATTGCGTTAAACACACCGTTTACACTGTAAAGGGGGCTGTTCTTACCTACCAGCTCCGGGCAAACCATTGCATAGAATTTTTCGCCCTTTCTCTTGCTGGTAGCCAGCAGTTTCACCTTCATTCCCAGAAGGCTGGCATATTTCATATCCTCAGCAGTGATCCTGGTAATGCCTTCTGTGTAAATATTCTCATAATTTACATGGGCTCCATAGGCCAGAGAAGAAAGGATGGCGATCTTCCTGCAGGCATCATATCCTTCCACATCCGCTTCCGGATTCCTCTCGGCGTATCCTTTTTCCTGAGCTTCCTTCAATACCCCATCAAAATCTGCGTATCTGTCGCCCATCTCCGTCAGGATATAATTGGTGGTTCCGTTTAAGATACCTGTGATCTCGTCGATCTCATCTGCTGTAAGAGAAGAGTTCAGAGGACGGATAATTGGAATTCCACCTCCGCAGCTTGCCTCAAACATATAGTTTACTTTATGGGCCTTGGCGATCTCTATAAGTTCCAGTCCATGTCTGGCAACCAGTTCCTTATTAGAGGTACATACAGACTTTCCTGCCTCTAAAGCTCTTTTTGAGAAAGTATAGGCCGGCTCCACTCCGCCCATGACTTCTACCACGATCTTTACTTCCGGATCATTGATGATGGTTTCAAAATCATGGACCAGGATATTCTCTATAGGGCTCCCCGGGAAATCTCTGAGGTCCAGCACATACTTGATATGGATCTCCTCACCTGCTCTTTTTTTGATACTCTCTTTGTTAGTATCCAATACTTCCACTACACCGGAACCTACCGTTCCGTATCCTAACACTGCAATTTGAATCATAATCTTCTCCTCTGCCTATTCTCTGCCTAATATTTTCAGATAATGCACACCTTTGATATGCTCAATATTATCCACCATTGCCGCGGCATCTCCTTCGGTGGGCAGGATCGCCACGCTCAACGTAAGACCGGCCACGCCGTTCATAGGAATACTCTGATGGATCGTCAGGATGTTCCCGTGAAACTGAGCGATAGCCGCCAGCACCGCTGAGAGCAGTCCCGGTTCATCATCCATCTGAAGGATAAAGGTAATGTTTTCCCCTTTGGTCTTCTCCTTGAAAGGGAAAATATCATCTTTATATTTATAAAAGGAGCTTCTGCTTATCCCCACCGCATCCACTGCCTCCTGTACGGTATCCAGCTTCTGGGTCTCCAAAAGTTTCTTTGCTTCCACTACTTTCAGAAGGACATCTGGCACCGCCTTTTCCGTTACTACGTAATATTTGTTGTGATCTGCCATAGGTTTCACCTTTGTTCTTTCCAAAAATACATTTGTGCGTCCACAAAAGATAGTACCATACTTTATCTTTTTAGGCAACTATTTTTCCTTTTTTCCCAGAACGGACCATTTCAGGTAAGCATTGATAAAGTTGTCAATGTTTCCGTTCATAACCGCATCTACATTTCCGGTTTCTTCATTGGTCCTGTGGTCTTTCACCATAGTATAAGGCTGCATGACATAAGAACGGATCTGGTTTCCCCAGCCGATCTCTGTCAGCTCGCCCTGGATCCCGGAAAGCTTCTTCTCATTTTCCTGCTGTTTCAGCATATACAGCTTCGCCTTTAACATCTGCATGGCTTTGTCTTTATTCTGGAACTGAGAACGCTCATTCTGACACTGTACCACGATCCCTGTGGGAATATGGGTGATACGCACCGCTGAAGAAGTCTTGTTGATATGCTGGCCTCCGGCGCCGCTGGAACGGTAGGTATCGATCTTCAGATCGTCAGGATTGATCTCCACATCCAGATCTTCTTCAATATCCGGCATAACATCACAGGAAACAAAAGAAGTCTGCCTCTTTCCTGCCGCATTGAAAGGAGATATACGCACTAATCTGTGAACACCTTTCTCTGATTTCAGATATCCATAAGCATTTTCTCCATTTACCTGGAAGGTCACGGATTTGATCCCGGCTTCCTCACCGTCCAGATAATCCAGAACCTCTGTGGAGAATTCATGGCGGTCTGCCCACCGCAGATACATACGGTAAAGCATACTTGCCCAGTCACAGGACTCTGTGCCGCCGGCTCCTGCGTGAAGAGTCACAATGGCATTGCATTTATCATATTCCCCTGACAACAGGGTCTTGATCCGGATATTTTCAAACTCCTCTTCAAATTCTTTCAGCATCTCTTCGATATCGGGAATTACAGAAGGATCATTTTCTTCATATCCCATGTCGATCATCAGCTCGATCTCTTCTTTCTGGTTCTGAAGCTTATGATAAACCTCCATATCGCTTTTCAGGGCGCTTAATTCTTTCATCATCTTCTGGGAACGCTCTGCGTTATCCCAGAATCCGGGCGCCTCCATCTCTCTTTCCAGCTCCTCTACCCGCTGCTCTTTATTCTCCAGGTCAAGGGATTCCCTTACCTCTTCCAGAGGCTGGGTATAGCCGTTCAGCCTGGACTTAAAGCCGTCTAATTCAACCACTCTTATTTTCCTCCTTCTTACTCATCGATCTCTACAGTCACCATATAGATACTTACCTGAGGTTCTACCTTTCGCACTGTGCCTGTAAGCTTTTCCAGAGGTTTTTTCAGATTACTGGACATGGCCACCGCAGGCTTGATGGTATAGTAATACATGACTCCCGACATGGTAATGGCCTGATCTTCCTTTAACTCCACCCGATCTCCAGGTTTGACCAGCCCTTCTCTCTCCATAGTAAAATCCACCATCTGTCCCATAGCAATTCCTCCTTATCACACAGACAGAAAGTCCTCATCCTGTTTTTCTTAAGACTTTAACTGACAAACTGCTGCAGTTACAGTTACCTATACCTACAGCAGTCTTCTGCTATCTTCCGATAAAGAGCCGCCCCGCCAAAGAAAATCCAAAAGATTTTACGGGACAACTCTTTCCTCTATATTTATCCCTGAAGATCAGCTGATCTTTTTCCTGCCGCAGCACTGTTTATACTTCTTTCCGCTTCCGCAGGGGCATGGATCATTGGGATATATCTTCTTTTCTGCCTTCTGTACAGGTTTCTTCGGACCGGAATCATCCTTATTGGTTCCTGTAACCTGAGCCACCTGTTCTCTTTCTACCTTCTGTTCCAGGCGCACATGATACAGAAGACGCAGAGTAGTCTCCTGGATAGCTGCGATCATACTGTCAAACATTTCATAAGCCTGAAGTTTATATTCCACCTTAGGATCTCTCTGTCCGTAAGCCTGCAGGCCGATACCCTGACGGAGCTGATCCATATCGTCAATATGATCCATCCATTTCTGATCGATAACTTTCAGAAGGATCACACGCTCCAGCTCACGAAGCTGCTCTGCTTCCGGAAACTCCGCTTCTTTTTCCTCGTAAAGCTTTACAGCCTCTTCTTTCAGCTTCTGTTTCACCTGGTTTTTCTTCATACCCTTGATATCTTCACGGGTAATGGGTTTTAATGGGATGATAGGGCGGAGAACAGAATTAAACTCATTCATATCCCATTCTTCCTGGTCCACATCATCAGAAAATACCATATCTACAGCATGTTCTACCGTATCTGTGATCATCTTGTAGATCGCATCCCGCATGTTTTCACCATCCAGGACTCTCCGGCGCTCTTTGTAGATGATCTCTCTCTGTTCATTATTTACCTGGTCATATTCCAGCAGGTTCTTACGGATACCGTAGTTGTTGCTCTCAATCTTCTTCTGGGCTTTTTCAATAGCGCTGGAAAGCATTTTATGCTCGATCTGCTCATTTTCCGCCACACCCAGAGACTTAAACATATTCATTAATTTTTCGGAACCGAAAAGACGCATAAGATCGTCTTCCAGGGACAGGTAGAATCTGGATTCTCCCGGGTCGCCCTGACGTCCGGAACGTCCTCTCAGCTGATTATCGATACGTCTGGATTCATGACGTTCTGTACCGATGATCTTCAGACCTCCGGCTGCTCTGGCCACCTCGTCCAGCTTGATATCTGTACCACGGCCGGCCATGTTGGTGGCAATGGTCACATTCCCTGCTTCACCGGCATGGGCTACGATCTCCGCCTCTTTCTCGTGGAACTTGGCGTTCAGCACCTGATGAGGGATTCCCTCTCTTTTCAGCATACGGCTTAAAAGTTCAGAAGTTTCAATGGTGATAGTACCTACCAGGACCGGCTGCTGTTTTGCATGGGCTTCTTTAACCGCCTCCACTACAGCCCGGAATTTTTCTTTTTTGGTCATATAAACCGCATCTTCCAGATCCACACGGGCAATGGGTTTGTTGGTGGGGATCTCGATAACGTCCATGCCGTAAATATCCCGGAATTCTTTCTCTTCTGTAAGAGCTGTACCGGTCATACCGGCCTTCTTTTTATATTTATTGAAGAAGTTCTGGAAAGTAATCGTTGCCAGAGTCTTGCTCTCCCGGCGCACTTTTACATGTTCCTTAGCCTCGATCGCCTGATGCAGACCATCAGAATACCGGCGGCCTGGCATGATACGCCCTGTGAACTCATCTACGATCAGAACTTCATCATCTTTTACCACATAGTCCTGATCCCGGAACATAAGATAGTGGGCTCTGAGGGCCAAGTTGATATTGTGCTGGATCTCCAGATTTTCCGGATCCGCCAGGTTGTCAATATGGAAGAATTCCTCCACCTTATGAACTCCCTGCTCTGTCAGGTTTACGATCTTGTCCTTCTCATTGACGATAAAGTCTCCGGTCTCGGTGATCTCCTCGCCCATAATAGCGGTCATCTTCGTGACCTCGCCGCTGGCCTCGCCTCTTTCCAGCTGTCTGGCAAGGATATCGCAGACTTCGTAAAGTCTGGTAGACTTGCCGCTCTGTCCGGAAATGATCAACGGGGTACGGGCTTCATCGATAAGCACAGAGTCCACCTCATCGATGATGGCATAGTGCAGATCTCTCTGTACCAGCTGTTCCTTGTAGATCACCATGTTGTCACGAAGATAGTCAAATCCCAGTTCATTGTTGGTCACATAGGTGATGTCACAGGCATACTGGGCTCTTCTCTCATCATTTTTCATAGAGTTGAGGACCACACCTACAGTAAGTCCCAGGAACTCATGGACCTTTCCCATCCATTCCGCGTCACGGTGTGCCAGGTAATCATTGACGGTTACAATGTGCACGCCCTTTCCTTCCAGGGCATTCAGATAGGCAGGAAGAGTAGACACCAGAGTCTTTCCTTCACCGGTCTTCATCTCAGCGATACGGCCCTGGTGAAGAATGATACCGCCGATCAGCTGTACCCGGTAATGTTCCATGCCAAGGACACGCTTCGCAGCTTCCCGGACAGTGGCAAATGCTTCCGGCAGAAGATCATCCAGGGTTTCTCCTTCCTGAAGACGGTTTTTATATTCTCTGGTCTTTCCTCTAAGCTCATCATCGCTTAAAGCCTGCATCTGAGGCCGGAGAGACTCGATCTTATCCACAGTGGATCTGATCCTTTTTAATTCTCTCTCGCTGTGGGTTCCAAACACTTTTTCAATTACATTCATGGATTGCACTCCTATAAAACTATCCCAATTTTAAACTGTCAACGTTTATTGTAACACTTTCCCTGTATGAACACAAGAACAAAGAATTCCCGCCCCTGACAAAAAAATCAGGAATATCTCAACCTCCTATAGAAATAATGTTGAGATATTCCTGAAAATCATCCTGACCGAGAGCAGGCTCATTAACATCTGCTTTGATTTAGTTCTTTTTGATCTTGATCAGCTGTGCATTGATACTTTCCATAAATCCTTCAGGTACAAGGGAACCTGCCATTTCTCCTACTTTTTCCAGAGTCATGGCTTTCATCATATCCCACATGCCTTCTCCCGGTTTTACAGTCATATTCATTGTCAGCTTAAATGCCTTTGCAGCGATCTCCATTGCTTCCGGATTTGCTGCCAGTTCTTCCATAGTATCTTTGATACTGTACATTCCCTCCGGGAATTCCATAGGAGCCTTCAGATCCATATCTCCTACAGTCTTGAACCAGTTGGCAACGCCCTCGGCTCTCTCATTTACTTCCGGAAGTACATAAATGGAAGGTTCTTTTTCTACTTTTTCCAGAGTCATGGTATCTTTCAGATCTCCGGCTTCTGCTACAATCGTATTGAATCCATCTGCAAGAGCCACTTCAAATACAAATACCTTCTCTGCTGTCTGCTCTCCTACTTTTTCTCCGTTGAGGTACAAGGTCACTGTAGGAAGATTGGAGTAAACCCGGATCTGAGTAGTCTCCCCGGCTCTCTGTGCGTAACGTTTTCCGCAGAGATGAACCATAGGCTCTTTATTCCAGTATGCTTTATAAATATAGTAGCTGTCTTTCTTGGTCTTTCTGTCAATAGTCATCAGACCTTTATTGTTACGTCCTGCTACGCCGCCTTCATTTCTGGCTGCACAGCCGAAGTCGAACATATTCCATACGTGGCTTGACCAGATCCAGGGACGCTCGTCCAGAACTTTAGCCATATGCTCGTGGTACAGCGCCTGATATTCTTCGCTGTAATCCTTGCAGGCAGGGTTTGGGCCGTGGTAAGTAATAATACCTTCGCAGCCGTACTCGGAAAGTCCCAGACAGATATCCGGATGAACCTTGTGGAAATTATCCAGCCATGGGCCGTTGTCTTCCATCTTTCCGCCGTACCATCCGAAGTAATGGTTGTAGCTTTCCACATCGGTAATATGATGCATTGGGCTTTCCACAGGAGTCATAGACACATGGGCAATGGTCGTGAGACGGGTTGGATCCAGTTCTTTTGCCAGGGCATTCAGCTCTTTATGATTTTCCACCAGTTTCTCGGAAATACCGCCGATAAGGATCTCATTGGAAATTCCCCAGAAACAGATAGACGGATGGTTATAGTTCTGGATGATCAGCTCTTTTAACTGGCTGATACAGTTCTGATGAGCTTCCGGATCTTTATTGAATACACTGATGAAAGGAATCTCTGCCCATACGATAAAGCCCAATTCATCGCAGGCGTCATAGAAATACTGATTGTGCTGATAATGAGCCAGACGGATGGTATTGGCTCCCAGCTCTTTGATCAGCTCCGCATCTCTGTAATGGTCTTCTTTTGTAAGAGCGTTTCCTTTATAGAGCATATCCTGATGACGGCTTACTCCCCGGAGAGGAGTTTCTTTTCCATTGATGATAAATCCTTTCTGCGGATCACAGGAGAAGCTGCGGACACCTGCTCTTGTGGAAATCTCGTCATAGGTCTCATTTCTTCTCTGAAGAGCAGCTTTTACTGTGTACAGATACGGACTGTCAATATCCCATTTCTTTGCGTCCGGTACATAAAGCGTAATGCCGGTGCTGTCAGCAGGACGGCAGCCGCTGGCAACTTCTTTTCCCTCTGCATCTAAAACAGAATACAGCACGGTAAAGTTTTCATCTGTATTTTTAACATAGGTAACGATTTCGAAAGTTGCGCCTCCGCAGTCACATGGCTTCGGTGTCACCTGGATACCCGGACCTCCATAATATTCCAGATCAAAATGTGCTTCCGACACACTGATCAGGTTCACTCCTCTGTAAAGTCCGCCATAAAAGGTAAAGTCTGCTGACTGAGGATATACACTGTCTTTGTATTCATTGCTGCAGGCAACTACCAGAAGATTTTCTCCCTCTTCTTTGCACAGAGAAGTAATATCTGCCCGGAAGGTAGAATACCCCCCTTCATGATAAGTCACTTCTGTACCGTTTACATATACGGTGGCCTGCTGTCCTGCCGCCAGGATCTCCACAAATACCTTTCCTCCCGGCAGAGGCTGTTTTGGCGTCTCAAAAGTCTTGGCATACCAGTATTTTCCTCTGTCATAGGAACCATTTTCATCCTGTCCGTCAATGGCATTCCAGGAATGGGGCAGCTGCACAGTCTGCCAGTCTGCAGGCAGGCTTTCCGGAAGTCCTGCGTCCTGCTGGATAAATTTCCAGTCCTGGTTCAGGTTGATCACGTTTCTCATAAATTTTCCTCCTTTTTCCCCGATGTATTTTTACTAATTGATATTCTACCCTTCCTTTTACAGAAAAGAAAGAAGTATTTTTAGAGCTTTTTGAATAATTTTTACATAAAGCCGTTTTTAAAGATTCTCTCACTATAGTTCCGATTTCGGTTCAGCTTTCGAAAGACCTAAAAAGGAGTTGTTGCATTAACGAATGTAACAACTCCTTTTCTAATACTTTTCTTCCTGCCCTGTGTTCCCGGGCAATTCAGGGATCAGCCGAAATCCGGCTCGATCAGCCCGTAAGTGTTTCCTTTTCTCTTATAGACCACATTGACTTCTTCTGTTTCTGCATTTAAGAATACGAAAAAGTTATGTCCCAGCAGCTCCATCTGTACACAGGCATCTTCCGGATACATCGGCTTGAAACCGAATTTCTTGGTACGGATGATCTTGATCTCATTACCGTCGTCTTCATAATCCTGCTCTACAAATTCAGGCTGGAAACCTGTACCGCTCTGTTTTTTATCAATAATCTTATTTTTGTACTTTCTCAGCTGTCTTTCAATGATCTCCTCTACCAGGTCGATGGAGACATACATATCGCTGCTGACCTGCTCGGATCTTATAATATTTCCTTTTACAGGAATGGTCACCTCGATCTTCTGCCGCTCCTTTTCCACACTCAGTGTGACAATAACCTCTGTGTCAGACGTGAAGTATCTTTCCAGCTTTCCAAGTTTATCCTCTACTGCTTTTTTCAGGCCCTCTGTAACATCAATGTTCTTTCCGCTAATTACAAACTTCATTATGTCCAACCCCTTTACGTGTATTTTACAAGAGCTTTTCTTGTAATGTAACATTATTATACCAATATCATATTTCCAGTTCAACTGTTTTTAGAAAATTTTAAGGGATTTCTATGTATAGAATCATAGTCCAAAAATTGTATGGAGAATACAGACAGTTTTTGTTATTTTCTCTGATTTCATAGTGCTGTCCATATTCTCCGTTTCTCAAAGAATCTTTCCCGGCCTATCGGTTTTCTATAGCGTTCTCAGCATTATCTCTTATGGAATCTTCTGCATCTTCCATGCCGTCTCTCACATCATCTCCCAGATCTTCCGCACCATCCTTCAGCGCTTCGCCGGCATCTCCTGCCACACCCTTATCATCTGCTGAATTTTCAGAAGTGGTCCCATTGTCATTGGTCATATTCTTGTCGTTTCCGCATGCTGTGCCTCCGGCAAGAATTACTGCCGCCAGCAGACAAAGAGCAAATTTTTTTATATCTTTTGCTTTCATATCGATTTCTCCTTTTCTTTTTAGTCTGCTGTTAATATGCACATTCCCATCCTTTTTTATACAAAAAGAAGAAGCAGCCACATTAAATATTCTAGATTTTGATTAATGAGACTGCTTCTTCCTTTTTCTTTTTTACTTTTCAGCGTTGATCACATGGCTCATATTGTACAGTCCGGCGCCTTTTCCTTTCAGGAACTTGGCCGCCTCTACGGCGCCCTTTGCAAACACCGTCTTGGAATAAGCCGTATGCTTAAATTCAATAACTTCATCAGGACCGGCAAAGATCACTTCATGATCTCCCACAATGGTTCCTCCCCTTACTGCAGAAATACCGATTTCCTTCGGATCTCTCTTTTCTCTCTTCTGGCTTCTGTCATATACATAATGGTACTGGTTGTCCATAGCCTCATTAAGACTGTCTGCCAGAGCCAGAGCTGTTCCGCTGGGAGCGTCTACTTTCAGATTATGATGGCGCTCTACGATCTCCATATCAAATCCCGCTGCGGCCAGGACTTTTGCAGCTTCCTGGATCAGCTTCAACAGGGTATTGATTCCCAGAGACATATTAGCAGAACGAAGAACCGCTGTCTCTTTCGCAGTTTCCTCTACTTTGCGGATCTGTTCTTCAGACAGGCCTGTGGTGCACAGCACCAGGGGAAGCTTCCTGCTCCTGCAGTATTCCAGCACCCCGTCTGTAGCCTTTGCTGATGAAAAATCAATCATAACATCTGCCGGTACATCACATTTTTCAATGTCTGTAAATACCGGACATGCATATAAACCTTTGTCTTCCAGATCAATTCCGGCCACCATCTCCACTTCAGGATCCTGTGCCGCCAGTCCGGCGATCACCTGTCCCATATGGCCGTTGCAGCCGTTCATAATAATTCTGACCATTTTCTTCCTCTTTTCTTCTGTGTCTTTCTCTGCTTATACTTATGCAAGTTCCAGTCCAAAATCGATCATTGCCTTCTTTAAGGTCTCCTTATGCTCCTCTTCCATCTCTGTAAGAGGCATACGCAGAGGACCTACTTCCTTGCCCATGAGATTCATGGCTGCCTTTACCGGAATAGGATTCACTTCGCAGAACAGTGCCCGTACCAGAGGCAGAGCCTTTAACTGCATTTCACAGCTCTTCTGCACATCTCCGTTCAGGTAGCTCATGGCAAGGTCATGAGTATATTTTGGAGCAATATTGGACAGTACGGAGATCACGCCAATACCGCCCAGGGCCATGATCGGTGTGATCTGGTCGTCATTACCGGAGTAGATATCCAGTTTTCCTTTGCACATAGCCGCAACGTCTGCGATCTGGGAAATATTTCCGGAGGCTTCTTTTACAGCTACGATATTCTCCACATTTTCCGCCAGGTACAGAAGTGTCTTAGGCTCGATATTGATCCCTGTACGTCCTGCAATATTATACAGAATGATCGGCAACTTTACAGAATTTGCAATAGCGGTATAGTGAGCGATCAGACCTTTCTGTGTAGCCTTATTATAGTATGGACTGACAAGGAGAAGACCGTCCGCTCCCATACGCTCTGCTTCCTGGGACATCATAATGGCAGTTTCTGTGCAGTTGGAGCCTGTACCTGCCACCACTGGAATCCTTTTATTTACCTTATCAATGGTATACCGGATGGTCTCCATATGCTCCTCATGAGAGAGAGTAGATGATTCTCCGGTAGTTCCGCAGATGATCACCGCATCTGTTCCCGCTGCGATCTGCTCTTCCAGGATTTCCCCCAGCTTCTCGAAATTTACATCTCCGTTTTCCTTCATCGGTGTGACAATCGCTACACCTGCACCTTTAAAAATAGCCATACCTCTTCCTCCTTCTGCTGTTCTCATATGTTCTTTGTAACCTGGCTCTAAAGCTATTTGACGATTTCCAGAGAGACCACCCGGTCCGCTGCTTCCTTCAGCCCCTCTGTGATCATTGTTCCCGTAAGGATCAGCTCTGTTTCATCGTCCTTTGCCTCAATCAATCCTTTTACTTCATCTTCTGAAACGATCCCAAGTTCCAGAGCACTGAGGATCTCGTCCAGAATCAGCATCTCACATTCCTCTGTAATCAGCACTTTTCTGGCAAAATTCAATCCATTCCGGATATTCAGATTTTCTTCCTGCTTCTCCTCCTCTGTCAGATCCTCATAATATTTATCTTTCTTCTCAAATCTGAACAGACGGATATCCGGTTCCAGGACAGAGAGATAATCCAGCTGTGTCGTTGCCTTTCCCTTCAAAAACTGGATCACAATGGCTCTCTTTCCATAGCCGACAGCTCTTACTGCCTGCCCGATAGCCACGCTTGTCTTGCCCTTCCCTGGACCGCAGTAAATCTGTGTCAATCCTTTTTCTTCCATAATAATACACCTCTTACAGACTGCCTTTTCGGTTTAATTTGATTAAGAGTTGTGTATATATTACTACACCTGCAAAAATATTGCAATAAAACAACGTCAAAAACTCCCTGACAGTGGGGTATGCGGCCTAATCCGCATACTCCAGTTTACTTACTGACACTTCATAAGCCGTCCGTTTTTCGGTTTCATTTTCTCCCAGCTTCTTAATATATTCCCTGCTCTGGATCCTGCCCCACAAAAGCACATGACCGCCCACTTCAAAGGCGGAAGCGTACCGGGCATTCCTTCCCCAGCATATACAGGGTATGTAGTCAGATTTTCCATAAGGCCGGTTCACTGCCAGGAGCAGATCAGCGATCTCTCTTCCCAAAGGCGTTTTCCGATAGACCGGCGGCTTACAGATATAGCCGTCCAGAAAGATCTGATTGGTCTTTATGGATTCGTCTGCCTCCTCCACAAAAGAAAGCTCTCTTACAAATACAGAGAGTACCAGCCTGTTTTTCTTTTCTTCGTGACGGTTATAGGAACGGAACTGTCCCTGTACCATGATGTATTCTCCCTCATAATCCTGGCTCACGTCTACCAGACGTTCGGAAACCATCAGAGGGATCCTGTCCTCCGAGTCGCTGAGCCTTTTCACAAGAACATCCACCAGGTAAAATCCTTCTCCGAATACCTGGTGACTGAAGGTAAAGCTGGACGCTACCTTCCCTATTATAGACACCTGATTGTTTTCAATTATTTTATCTGCCATGATTTCTTCCCCTTCCTCTTTCTGGTATCTTGTCTATATCATGTTTATTCCGGAGTCTGGATTTTTAGAACAAGATTTTTTATTTTTTCTTTTTCTCATTTTCCTTTTCTGGAAAATATTCCGGATATAAGGCGGAAGAAACCGCTGATTTTCAGAAGATTCCTCTATTGATACTTATATTTAAGTATGATACCTGACTTTCAGAGTTAAATGGTAAAAAATGGTGTTAAGCCACAGATTAAAACCTGTGACTTAACATCTTTTTTATTTGTGATTCCGAGAGAAAATAAGAGGTGAGAGGAAGCCCTGTCTTCTGCGCAAATTTTCGGATAAATGCTGAGTTCCTTGTTAGATTTATGTACTTCCTTTCAGAGATCCGGGCTGCCCGGAACTGTTTAAAAAAGTTCAAGATGTCTTCGGAACAATACCGGTCTCCTAAGACTTTAAACTGCAGCAGGCGGGTCAAAAGGACAGCAAGATAGCAGATCAGAAAATGGCCTGTGATAGTATCTTCCTTCTGGAGATACACTGGCCTTGCGTCCAACTGTGACTTCATGATCCGGAAGGATTCTTCAATCCGCCATAAGTTATGGTATGTATGGTATACTTCTGAGTCTGACATATGGATCTCTGATGTAACAAAAAGATTATAACCAGCCAGTGCCTGCGCTTTTTCGATCGCTTTTTCATTCATAAGCACCGTTACTTTATCTTTTGATTTCTTCCCTTTTTCATCAACGGCCTGAAAGGTCACAAATTTTGCGCTGTCCCCGTATTCGGATCTTTTTGCCTGGCCTGCCCGGAGGATTTTTGCTTTTTCGATCTGCCTGCTGATTTCATTTTTTTGTTTTTTGGCGAGCTGAGGATTATAGACGGCTACTCGTTTTTCCTGTAACCGTACAATCTTTTCCCGCCCCTGTTCGTCCGTATATTTATATGGGAAATCATCGACACACTCTTTGATACGATAAAGAAGATCCCCCTTTTCGTTTTTGACATCCCGGTAATCATTTTCCAATAAGACCCAGACCTGTTCTGTTTCCGGAAGCTGTTTCACAGACTTGGAGAAAAGATATCCGTCTCCTGATTTTACTGCATGGAGGATATTTTCCGAACAGTTCAATCCTTTGTCTGCCACCTGGATGGTTTTCCCGGAAATGTTGTTCCGGCTTTTCAGGTCATCGATCACCTTACGGATCACAGGCTTTTCACTTTCGCTGCCGGGATAGAGTTTCATTCCGATTGGGATCTGATGGGCATCAAGCAGGAGCCCCATCCCGACAATCGGATCTTTTCTATTCTCTTTGGAAGGCCCCTTCCGGCGGAAATCATCCTCTCTGTCGATCTCAAAGTAAAAGTTTGTACAGTCGAAATACGTATGAGAAGTATCGAAAGGATATTTCCTGTTGATCTGATGGTTATAGATCTCGATGATCTTTTCATATTCGGAGCCGAGATACTCTAATCCTGCATACAGCTGGTTCAGGGAAAATCTGACAGGCTCATACAACTTCGGAAGTACTTCGTCAAAAGTTTTCGCTTTTGAACAGGGGCAGACCGCTCTGGAATAGATCAGGGAAGACAGGAGGGAAAACACATTAAACTTGAAATCCGTAGCAGTCTGCATAAGATC
>DXIQ01000111.1 GCA_019112785.1 Candidatus Blautia stercorigallinarum | reverse complement strand
TGAAGGGCAGCGACGAGTCAAGGGCAATAGTGGCTTGAACAAAGTGAAAGCCAGCGTCTTTAGGCGCTGGCCGGTAACAGAGGCTTATAGCCTCAGAGCAAACCACCCGTTAGACGGGTGGTGTTGATTTTTTCATCATAAATATTCCCTCTTCACGGAGAAATATGCTAAAATGCAACATATATCAGATGAAAAGCTGGTTTTACCAGGAAGATCATTTTTGAAATTTATCAGAAGCGAGGGATTTTATGCTGGAAGAATACAGAACTGTTTATGAGGGCGGGCAGGGAGAGATCATAGAGAAAAAATCCAGATTTATTGCCACAGTAAGACCTGTAAAGACGGAAGAAGAGGCGTTGGCTTTTATTGAAGAAATGCGGAAAAAATACTGGAACGCCACCCATAACTGCTTTGCCTATGTGATCGGCGAGCGGCGGGAGATCATGCGGTGCAGCGACGACGGAGAGCCGGGAGGAACCGCGGGGAAACCTATGCTGGATGTTCTTCTTGGTGAAGAGTTATATAATACTGCCGTGGTAGTCACCAGATATTTTGGCGGCACCCTTCTTGGAACCGGGGGATTGGTACGGGCTTATTCAAAGGCAGTCCAGGAGGGCCTTTCAGCCAGCAGAGTCATTGAAAAGCATCATGGAGTACTGGTTGAGATCGGTACCGATTATAATGGAGTAGGGAAACTCCAGTATCTTTTTGCTCAGAAGGAGGTACCTATATTGGACAGCCAGTATACAGAAAATGTGAAACTGCAGATACTGGTGCCGGCCAAAGACAGGGAACAGATAAAAAAAGCTGTGACAGAAGCCACCAGCGGGAGGGCCTCCATCACAGAAATAAAAGAACTTTACTATGCAGTTTCTAAGGGAGAACAGCTTCTTTTTGAAGATTGAGCTGTCCGCAGCTTAACATTTCTCAGGTTCCGGATACTCTTCCCCAAAGGTCTCCACAGTCATGGACTGGATCCTCTGTTCTTCCATAGGACGGTCACTGTAATCGGTTGGAGTCTCGGCGATCTTATTTACAATGTCCATACCTTCGATCACTTTGCCAAAAGCAGCATAGGCTCCGTCCAGATGAGGCGCAGCTTCATGCATGATAAAGAACTGGCTTCCGGCAGAGTCAGGGTGCATAGCTCTTGCCATAGAGAGAACTCCCGGGGTATGGGCAAGATCATTTTTAAAGCCATTCTGGGAAAACTCACCTTTGATGGAATATCCCGGACCTCCCATGCCGGTACCCTGAGGACAGCCGCCCTGGATCATAAAGCCACGGATGACTCTGTGAAAGATCAGGCCGTCATAGAAGCCGTTTTTGACAAGGCTGATAAAATTGTTTACAGTGTTAGGAGCAACTTCCGGATATAATTCGGCTTTCATTACATCTCCGTTTGCCATTGTGATGGTTACAATAGGATTTGCCATATTTTCAGTCTCCTTTTTTATTTGTTGATGATTCATATTTCAGCGGGTCTCAAGGTCATAAATCCTTCAGCAGATGATCTGCTATGGGATTTCAGATCTTTTGCCACTGGTTTCATTGTATTATAGAAGAAAAAAATAAAAGGTGCAAGCCGGAATTTTGTGTGCTATACTGTGTTGGTGAAGCGAGGATAGATTTATGATAATAGAAACGAAAAATGCCAAAGAGACATTTCAATTAGGGGAAAAAATCGGTGAAAAGGCTCTGCCCGGACAGATTTATACATTAAACGGAGACCTGGGAGTAGGGAAAACTGTGTTTACCCAGGGGGTTGCCAGCGGGCTGGGAATCCGGGAACCGGTAAACAGCCCTACGTTTACGATCCTTCAGGAATATGAAGGGGGGAGACTTCCTTTTTATCACTTTGATGTATATCGGATCGGAGATATTGAGGAAATGGAAGAGATCGGATATGACGACTATTTTTTCGGAGAAGGGATCTGCCTTATTGAGTGGGCCCAGCTGATCAAAGAGATTTTGCCGGAAAATGTGATCTCTGTTACCATAGAAAAAAATCCTGCCAAAGATTTTGATTATAGAAAGATCACTATAGAGGGATTGGAGGAAATATAAATTATGAAAATATTGGCGCTGGACAGTTCCGGATTAGTAGCCTCTGTGGCGCTGCTCCAGGACGAGACCCTTGTGGCCGAGTATACCATGAATTATAAAAAAACGCATTCCCAGACGCTCCTGCCTATGCTGGATGAGATAAAAAAGGCAGTAGATCTGGACTTAGAGACTCTGGATGCCATTGCCGTCGCGGCAGGACCCGGTTCCTTTACCGGACTTCGGATCGGTTCCGCCACCGCCAAGGGGCTGGGACTGGCTCTTAACAAACCTCTTATTGCGGTACCTACATTGGAAGCCCTGGCTTACAATCTGTATGATACCCCTGAAGATATACTGATCTGCCCCATTATGGATGCCAGGAGAAAACAGGTATATACAGGAATTTATGCCTTTAAAGACCACTGCCTGATCACTGTAAAGGAACAGGCAGCTCTTCCCATGGAAGAATTACTTAAAGAGTTAGGGGATCTGGGAAAGAAAGTGATCTTTCTGGGAGACGGAGTACCGGTTTTCCGGGAGATGATCGCTGAGAAATGCCAGGTTCCCTGGTCATTTGCACCCGCTCATCTGAATCGTCAGAGAGCAGGCGCTGTGGCGGCTCTTGGCGCTGTTTATTATAAGGCGGGGAAGATCCAGACCGCAGGAGAGCACCAGCCGGAATATCTCAGAGTGTCCCAGGCGGAAAGAGAAAGGGCGAAAAGGCTGGCGAAGCATGGAGAAAATTGAGATCAGACGAATGCAGGCACAGGATGTTTCTCAGGCAGCGGCTATAGAAAAAGAAAATTTTTCTCTTCCATGGACAGAAGAAAGCTTTCTGCAGGCCCTGGAGAAAAAAGAGAACATTTATCTGACAGCTCTGGAAGGAGAACAGGTGGTCGGCTATATCGGAATGTGGACAGTTCTGGATGAGGGAGAGATCACCCAGGTCTCTGTAAAGAGGGAGTGTCAGGGAAGACATATCGGCCGCAGGCTTCTGGAAATGCTGGAAGAAGAAGGAAAAAGGGCGGGGGTGGCCTCCTTCTTTCTTGAAGTGCGCCGGAGTAATGCCCCTGCCATCCATCTTTATGAAAACTGCGGATTTTCGGTACAGGGAATCCGGAAAAATTTTTATGAAAATCCCAGAGAGGACGGCATTCTCATGGAGAAGAAAGTTGCCAGCCATTTCTAACTCTGTATTTGATTCCCACTGGGATTTATGAGGAGAGTTCTGTATAATAGGGCAGGTAGACCGGTAAATTTTCAATACTGTTTTCGATACTGAGGAGGAAAAGTATGAGAAAATACGAAAATCAGAAAGAACGCCAGGTACAGGAGATCCTCTGCAACTGCTGCGGCAGAAAGATCCGCATAGAAAAAGGCATGGTTATGGAAGGGGTCTTCCATGGCCAGGTGCAGTGGGGATATTTTTCAGAAAAAGACGGAGAGAGCCATAGCTTTGACCTCTGTGAGGCTTGTTATGACAGGCTGACAGCAGGTTTCAAGATACCTCCTGAGAAAATCACAGAAAAGGAATTATTGTAGCACAGAAAAATCTGTGCTATGATTTATACGATATTTAGGAAGAAACGAGGAACACACTATGCTGGACGTATGTCTTTTAGGAACCGGGGGCATGATGCCTCTTCCAAGAAGAAAGCTTACATCTTTAATGACCCGCTATAATGGCAGCAATCTTATGATAGACTGCGGGGAAGGCACCCAGGTAGCGGTAAAAGAGAAGGGGTGGAGCTTTAAACCTATTGACGTGATCTGCTTTACTCATTTTCATGCAGATCATATCAGCGGCCTTCCGGGTCTCCTTCTGACTATGGGAAATGCGGAACGGACTCAGCCGCTGACTTTGATCGGCCCCAAAGGGCTGGTTCGTGTAGTTTCTGCTCTCAGAGTGATCGCTCCGGAGCTTCCTTTTGAGATACAGTGTATAGAACTTACAAAACCGGAAGAAACCTTTGAGTTTTACGGATATCATATTACGGCATTTAAAGTAAATCACAATGTTACCTGTTACGGATATACTCTGGAGATCAGGCGACAGGGGAAATTTGATCCTGCAAGAGCCAAAGAGCAGGAGATTCCTCTGAAGTACTGGAATCCTCTCCAGAAAGGAGAGACTGTTACTGAAGGAGATAAAGTTTACACTCCCGAAATGGTCTTAGGCCCTGCCCGAAAAGGTATAAAACTTACCTATACCACAGATACCAGACCGGTCAGATCCATAGCGGAACACGCAAAGGGCGCGGATCTTTTTATCTGTGAAGGGATGTACGGAGAACAGGATAAAGAAGACAAAGCCAGGGCATATAAACATATGACCTTTAAAGAAGCGGCTGCTTTGGCCAGAGAGGCCCAGGTAAAGGAGATGTGGCTGACCCATTACAGTCCGTCTCTGGTCCGGCCGGAGGAAGCTTTGCCGGAGGCACAGAAAATTTTCCCGAATACCGTTGCAGCCAGGGACCGCCAGTCCGTGGAACTGCAGTTTGAGGAAGAGTAGAGGAGACAGAAAATGGAAAAAGAAGATATTTTGATCCTTGCGATCGAAAGCTCCTGTGATGAAACCGCTGCAGCAGTGGTAAAAAACGGCAGGACAGTTTTATCAAATATTATTTCATCTCAGATCGACCTGCATAAGCTTTATGGCGGAGTCGTGCCGGAGATTGCTTCCAGAAAACATATTGAGAAGATCAATCAGGTTATTGAGGAAGCCTTGCATGAGGCAAATGTTACTCTGGATGATCTGGATGCCATTGGGGTAACTTACGGACCGGGACTGGTGGGAGCTCTCCTGGTAGGGGTAGCTGAAGCAAAGGCTATCAGTTTTGCAAAAAATATCCCTCTGGTAGGAGTTCATCATATTGAGGGGCATATCGCGGCTAATTATGTGGAAAACCCGGATCTGGAACCTCCATTTCTCTGTCTGGTAGTATCCGGAGGACATACCCATCTGGTTATTGTAAAAGATTATGGGGAGTTTGAAATCCTTGGAAGGACCAGGGATGATGCGGCAGGAGAGGCCTTTGATAAAGTCGCAAGGGCCATTGGACTTGGATATCCGGGAGGCCCCAAGATCGATAAGCTGTCAAAAGAGGGCAATCCTTATGCTATGGATTTCCCTAAAGCCAAGATCGATGATTCTCCCTATGACTTCAGCTTCAGCGGCGTGAAATCAGCAGTACTCAATTATCTGAATAAATGCCGGATGCAGGGGGAGGAGATCGTGGCGGCAGATGTGGCTGCTTCCTTCCAGCGGTGTGTAGTAGAGGTACTGGTGGAGCATGCCATGGCAGCGGCCAGAGATTATCATATAGATAAGCTGGCGATTGCAGGAGGAGTGGCTTCCAACAGCGGACTGAGAGCAGCGATGGAAAAAGCCTGTCAGGAAAATCAGATCAGGTTTTATCATCCATCCCCTATTCTTTGCACAGACAACGCGGCTATGATCGGAGCTGCGGCTTACTATGAGTACAAAAAAGGAGTCCGCCACGGCTGGGATCTGAACGCTGTGCCGAATCTGAAATTAGGGGAGAGATAGATCATGAAATCTATAGCTATCGTTCTGGCAGCAGGACAGGGAAAACGAATGCACAGTAAGGTGCAGAAACAGTTCCTTTCTCTGAAAGGCAAGCCTGTACTTTACTACAGTCTGGCCTGCTTTCAGAATAGTCCGGAAATACAAGAGATTATTTTGGTCACCAGCGCGGAAAGTATAGAATACTGCAGACAGGAGATCGTTGAAAACTATGGTTTTTCAAAGGTGAAGAAGATCATTCCGGGAGGAAAGGAAAGGTATGACTCGGTTTTTGAAGGTCTGATGGCCTGTGAAAACTGTGATTATGTGTATATCCACGATGGAGCCAGGCCTTTTGTCACAGAAGAGATCCTTGTAAGGGCAGAAGAGGCGGTAAAGAAATATGGGGGCTGCGTAGTTGGAATGCCTTCAAAAGATACTGTGAAAATTGCTGATGAAAACCAGCTGATCGCCCAGACGCCTAAAAGAAGTCTGGTATGGACCGTACAGACTCCACAGGTTTTTTCTTATGATCTGATACGTAAGGCATATGAAAAAGCCAGGCAGGGAAGTATGGAAGCTGTTACAGACGATGCAATGGTGGCAGAAGCCTATGGAAATATAAGGATCCCTTTGATAGAAGGCAGCTATGAAAATATAAAGATAACCACGCCGGAAGATCTTCTGGTCGCTGAAAAGATCCTGGAAAATGCAGGATCTTCGGGAAAAGTGGAAGAAGTTGAAAAAAAATAAAAAAACCTATTGACATATCGGTCATTGAATGATAGAATACCACTTGTCGCTGACCGAGCGGTACAATGGAGAGATATCGAAGTGGTCATAACGAGGCGGTCTTGAAAACCGTTTGTCCGCAAGGGCGCGTGGGTTCGAATCCCACTCTCTCCGTTTCGGAGAATGAGATTCGATTCAAGACCTCCGATATTATAATATGATATTTATTCAGGCTATGGAGAAATACCCAAGAGGCTGAAGGGGCTCCCCTGGAAAGGGAGTAGGTCGTTAGTAGCGGCGCGAGGGTTCAAATCCCTCTTTCTCCGTTTGATAGCTTAAAAAAGTTCTTGACAAAGCATTTGCTTTCTGATAAACTTAATAAGCTGTCGAAAAGAACAGAAAATCTTGAAAAAATAAATTTTCAAGAAAATGAAAAAAGTTCTTGACAAGCCAGAAAAGATGTGGTAATCTAATATGGCTGTCGCAAGACAGGAACCTTGATAACTGAACAGTGAAACACATGAACTGAAAATTCTTTTACATTCA
>DXIQ01000110.1 GCA_019112785.1 Candidatus Blautia stercorigallinarum | reverse complement strand
CTTCATCTAAAAGTCCGATGATCTCATATACCAGCTCATCCACCACATGTACAGAACCGCTGTTTACATCCAGCACAATGTTATAGCCATTATTTTTATAACGATGAATCACCGTGCTTCCCCTTTCTCTTATGCACTAAAGTATAGGGCTGCTGCATGAAACAGATATTCCTGTCTCACGCAACAGCCCCACTCCTTATATGCCGTTTTTTTCTTATTTATTCTCGCAACTCTGATTTCCTACTGTGCAGGATGTCTTGCAGGCTGACTGGCAGGATGTCTGACATTCACCGCATCCGCCTTTTTTTACTGTATTCTGTAAACTCTTTGTATTCAGTGTTTTAATATGTTCCATGATATCTTTCCTCCTTAAGTCTTTTAACATCTATGCGGTATTATAGCATAGCTCTTTCTGCCAGGCAAGTATTTCTTTTTCTCTTCTTATGACAGCATTCCCCCCAGAGCCCCTCCTAAGATGCAGATAAAAAACATAAGTATGGTTTCTTTCAGATCTCCTCCGGAGCGTTCTGTAAGATAAGTTACCGCCCAAAGGAAAGCGGCATATCCCAGTCCCAGGCCCATTCCCCACAGGAAACGGCGGGTCTTTCCCTTCCTGCCCATGTAAAATCCCCCTGCCAGGCAGGATAATATGTAGGTTATCATGATCCCCAGATTTACCTGGCTCTCTCCCAGTCCCAGTTTATACAACAGGAAGGCCAGCCCCAAAAGCAAGATTCCTGTAACCACATAGGAAAGGAGCAGGGCTTTCATCATCTGCATAGGTCTTGAAGCTTTCGCCATGATCTGTTCCATAAAAAAACCCTCCCTTATGTAAATATATGGGAGGGTTCTTTTTTTCATGACTGCTGGTTTTATGATTTTTTCTTCTTTCTCTTTCCGGTTATAACAGCTGCTGCACCGAGGATCACTGCCGCTGCTCCTGCTGCCGCATATGGAACGATCGGCGAATTGTCTCCGGTTCTGACCACCCGGATCAGCTTGGAAGATTCACTCTTCTTTGCCGCGCTGCTGGTCTGACTTCCTGTACTTCCCGTATTGGTACTGGTACCGGAATTCTGGGAAGGCTGGATCACACTCTGACCGGAAGCCCCGCCGGAACCGCTGGTCTTAGAATTTCCGGAAGTTCCTGTAGAAGCTGCTGAAGTATTTCCTTTGGAAGAGCTGTTTCCTGTATTCTTATTGGATGAGGAACTGCTCTGTGAGGTCTGTGTTCCCGGGCCTACAAGCTGGCTTCCCCCTACATTAAAGGGGCTGAAAGAGGAGGTTTCAAAAGTCAGATAATCGATTCCTTCTATATTTATTACTGCCAACGTTCCCGGATACTCTTCTGTAGGAAGGGTATAATACTCATATTCGCTGTTTCCCAGATAATGGGCAACAGAAAGACTGGAGAAACTTCCCGCATTTTCCGGAAGAGGGATCATAACCCGGACTTTCTTTCCTTCCGGAATCATATACTCCTCATCTTCCTTCAGATCCCAGAGTTTGATCTCATAGGCAGACAGGATCTGACCGATCCCTGCATCGGGAAGCTGATCCAGATCCTCATTATAGCTGACCTGAAGGTCCACATAATAAGGAAGGAAGTCTCCTTCTACCCTGATACCTGTATTGGCATCGATCAGGCTTCCCACCGGGACAGCCTGAGGGATTTCCTGGGCCACTTCTCCGGTCTTGCCCGGCTGGGCCTGTACAAAGTCCTCTTCCGTTGTCACCTCTGTCTCAGGCACCTCCACAGCAGTCTCTTCAGAGCTCTGGGATTCCTGCTCTTCTTTCACAGGATCCTTCTCCTCCGGAGTCTCTTCCGAATCTGTATCTGTTTCTTTCTCTGTTTCCTTATCTATATCCGTATCTTTCTCTGTTTCTGTCTCTTTATCTGTATCTGTCTGTTCCTTATCGCCATTCTCCTCTTCTTTGGAAGGAGAAGTTGTCTGTGCGTCCTCAGCATCCTGGTCCGGCTTCTGATCATTCTGATCTGTATTCTCTTCTTTCTCCTGAGTGGTCCAAGAAGCCCCTTCTTTCAGAGATTCTACCAGAACCTTTACTGTGCGGATCACCTGGCCCTTTTCGGCGTTCCAGCCTTCTACCTGAGAATAATCTTTTTTCTCTTTGTCAGACGGAGTAAAGATCACTTTAACCTCAGTTTCATAAGTATCCGGAGTAAACTCTTTCTCCCAGGAAAAGGTTCCTTCTCCTGCAAAACCGGCTTTTGCGAAATCAAATTTCTCTATCTCCTCCGGAGCGGTTAATTTTACTTCTTCCGGTATGGTCACCTGGCCTGCTGTGTTCTCTTCTCCTGTCTGAGCGCCGTTTCCATCTGTATGAGAATCCTGCGTATCCTTCTCTTCTGTCTCTGTCTTCTCCGGCGCTGTCTGTTCCGGGGTTTCCGGTTTCTGTGTTTCCGGTTTTGACTGCTCCGGGGTTTCCGGTTTCTGTGTTTCCGGTTCTGTCTCTTCCAGAATTTCTGTCTGCTGAGATTCTTCAACAGGCTGCTGGGAGGTTTCTTCTTCTGTGGTCACAACCGGATCTGCAGGTTTCAGAGATTCTATGGTAACCTCCACATTTCTCACCACAGCATTTCTGCCGCTGTCCCAGCCCTGGACTTTGGAATAATCATAGTTCTGCGTGTCTTTCGGAGTAAAGACTACCTGAACGGAAGACTGATATTCCGCAGGTGCTGTCTGAGAAGCCCAGGAAAAGGTTCCTTCTCCTGTAAAACCGGCTCCTCCAAAATCAAAGGAACTCCAGGCCTCGGGAGAAGCCACCGTTACCTGAGAAGCCATGGTTACCTGGCCCTCTTTTTTCATCTCTGTCTTGGTTTCCTGGACCAGAGCCCCTGTGCCAAGTTCTGCTGCTGAAGTATCCACATCTGCCGCCTGAAGGCTGCTGCCTGACAGGGTCAGCTTTCCTTTGCCTGTGATCTTTATGATAGCGCCTGTATAACTGGGCTCTCTCTTGATCTGCACTCCGGAAGGAATGGACAGCGTCCTTTCACTGCTGATAGTAACCGGACCGCATACCAGGATCGTTCCCTGGCTGCCGGCCAGCTTCAGTGCAGTATCTATAGAAGATACGGCCTTTTCTTTCGTAGTGCCGTCACCCTTACTGTCCGCTGACAGGGTTCCGTTTAAATAAACCGATGTCCCCGCCTTTACACTTTCTGTCTGAGAAGCCTCCGCGGCATAGACCTGCACGGAGGATACCGCCTCTCCTGCCGCCCCCGCTGCCATAACCGAGGCCAGGGTAAGACTCAGAACATTGGCGGTCACTTTATGTAAACCTTTTTTATTTCTATTCATTTTGAATAACATTCCCTTTCCTGAAATTGCCAAAAGTTGAATTTATCTTATATTTTTTTCATTATCCTAACTCTGCATAAGTATATCACAGTTTTCCATTTTTCGACACCCCCTAAAAACAACTTTTTTCAACCAGTTTTGTTGCAATCCCTGTCAAAATCATGTATATTATAGAGATAACATTATCACAATCAAAGGAGTTGAATAGTATTGGATTCCAGTGACGCCATACAGTTTCTGATCCTGATCATTCTGATCTGTCTTTCAGCATTTTTTTCATCAGCAGAAACTTCCATGACCACCGTCAACAAGATACGTATACAGACCCTGGCCCAGGAGGGGGACCGCAGGGCAGAAACCCTGCTGAAGGTTGTAGAGGATCCCGGCAAACTGCTGAGTACCATTCTGATCGGAAATAACATTGTAAATCTTTCCGCCTCTTCCCTTGCTACCACCCTGACCATGCGCCTGTTTGGCAGCGCGGCAGTAGGTATCAGTACCGGTATCATCACTTTGCTGGTCCTGATCTTTGGAGAGATCACCCCTAAGACCCTGGCTTCTATCCATCAGGAGCGCCTGGCTCTTGCTTACGCAAAACCGGTCCGGGCTCTGATGACGGTCATGACACCGGTGATCTTCCTGATGAACCATATCTCAGGAGCCGTCCTCATGCTTCTTGGAGCGGATTCCAAACCCAAAGGCAACACTATCACAGAGATGGAACTGCGCACCCTGGTAAATGTGGGACATGAAGAAGGTGTGATAAAGACTGAAGAACGGCAGATGATCTATAATGTGTTTGATTTTGACGACTCTAAAGCAGAGGATGTCATGGTACCCAGGATAGACGTTACCTTTGCCGATATCAACAGCACCTATGAAGATCTTATCCAGCTGTTCCGGGAAGAAAAACATACCCGTTTTCCGGTATACCGTGACAGCACAGATAATATCGTAGGGATCGCCAATATCAAAGATCTTCTACTCTGCGATAAAGACAATTTTTCTCTTGAAAAGATCCTTCGGGAACCTTATTTTACCTACGAATACAAAAAGACTTCCGAGCTCCTCATGGATATGAAAGAACACTCGGTTTCTTTTGCCATCGTCCTGGATGAATATGGAGCCACCTCCGGTATCATCACCCTGGAAAATCTGGTAGAAGAAATCGTAGGCGATATCCATGACGAATATGAGGATCAGGAAGAAGAGGAAGTAAAAGAGATCCAGCCGGGCAGAGAATACATTGCTCTTGGTTCCACCCGTCTGGATGATCTGGATGAACTTCTTCATCTGGACATCGAATCCCAGGACTACGACTCTATCGGCGGTTATATCATCGAACAGTTAGACCGGTTTCCGGAAAAAGGCGAGTCCGTTACAACAGAATCCGGCGTACGCCTTGTAGTGGATCAGGTAGACAGGACCCGTATTGAACAGGTTCATATTTACCTGCCCCCTAAGGAAGAAACAGAAGAAAAAGAAGCAACAAATTAGGAAAGGACATGAAATTATTATGAGCAGTTTTTTTAGTATGGACAGCCCCATTATGCGGTTCCTGTCCAGGGTCTGCGACCTGATCATTTTGAACCTGTTGACTATTGTCTGCTGTATTCCCATATTTACAGCAGGAGCCTCTATCACGGCACTGTTTTCTGTTACCCTGAAAATGGTCAAGGGAGAGGAATCCTATATCGTAAGAGGTTTCTTCAAAGGATTTAAGGAGAACTTCAAACAGTCAACCATTATCTGGCTGATCATTGCAGTCCTGGGACTTTTCCTTTTCATGGATTACCGTGCGGCAGTCCTTCTCCCCGGCAATATGAAAAGCATTTTTCAGGTGCTGATCGGAGCCATCGCAGTAATTTACCTTATGGTATTTACTTATATCTTTCCATATATAGCCAGATTCCGGAACGATATCAAGAATATTTTTAAAAATTCCCTGCTGATCTCTATACTGAACCTGCCATGGACTCTTGTTATGATCATCTGTCCTGCAGTTCTGGCTGTAGTGACCTTCCTTACCACCACTACTCTGGTATATGGAAGTATGCTGTGGATCCTGCTGGGATTTGCTACAGTAGCCTACTGTAATTCCATTATCTTCCGGAAGGTCTTTGTAAAATATGAACCGAAAGAAGAAACATCAGAATCAGAGGGACTTCCTGAGGACTATCAGCTTCCTGAAGAAGCATCAAAAGAAGAAGCCCCTTCCAAATAAGAGGATCCTCTTTCGCCTCCAACATTATTGCATATTTCCAAAAGGAATATCTATGCCACATTCCAGGTATAGATATTCCTTTTTGTTTTATACTAAACAATATGTTTCTGATTATGTACATGTCAGATTCTTGACTTTTTTTTGTATGGTATTATAAAATCCACATATAGATTTAGTTATTTAGAGCTAACTACTAAATCTGGAAATTTTATACAATAGGAGGCAATCTACAATATGTTCAAAGAATGGGAATCTTTTCACAGCGGTATCTGGGAAAAGGAAATCAATGTTCGGGACTTTATCCAGAAGAACTATACCCCCTATGACGGAAATGAAGACTTTCTTCAGGGGCCTACCCAAAGAACAAAAGACCTGTGGGACCAGGTTATGGAACTGACAAAGGAAGAACAGGCCAAAGGCGGCGTTCTGGATATGGATACCAGGATCATATCTACCATTACGTCCCACGGCCCGGGCTACCTGGACAAAGATAAAGAAACCATTGTAGGTTTTCAGACAGATAAACCTTTCAAACGCTCTCTCCAGCCCTACGGCGGCATCCGTATGGCAGTAAAAGCCTGCGAAGATCACGGCTATCATGTGGATCCTCAAATCGTGGAACTCTTTACAAAGCACAGGAAGACTCACAATGAGGGAGTTTTCGACGCTTATACCCCTGAAATGCGTGCCTGCCGCTCCAGCCATATCATCACCGGTCTTCCCGACGCCTACGGACGGGGAAGGATCATCGGAGATTACCGGAGAGTGGCTCTCTACGGTGTAGACCGTCTGATCCGGGATAAGCAGCAGCAGAAAGACACTACCAGGACCATCATGTATTCCGATGTTACCAGAGAAAGGGAGGAACTTTCCGAACAGATCAAAGCATTAAAGGAATTAAAAGAACTGGGACATATTTACGGCTTCGATATTTCCCGGCCCGCAGCCAATGTCCGGGAAGCTATCCAGTGGCTGTATTTTGGTTATCTGGCTGCTATCAAAGAACAGAACGGCGCCGCCATGTCTCTGGGCAGAACCTCTACTTTCCTGGATATCTATGCCCAGAGGGATCTTGCGAATGGAACTTTCACAGAAGAAGAGATCCAGGAGTTTGTAGATCATTTTATCATGAAACTGCGTCTGGTAAAATTTGCCAGGACCCCTGAATACAATGCTCTGTTTTCCGGAGATCCTACCTGGGTTACAGAATCCATCGGCGGCATGGGGATCGACGGGCGGCATATGGTGACCAAAATGTCCTACCGCTATCTCCACACCCTGGAAAATCTGGGAACGGCGCCGGAACCTAACCTGACTGTGCTGTGGTCTACAAGACTGCCCAGGAATTTCAAACGTTTCTGCGCAAAAACCTCCATCGCTTCCTCTTCTATCCAGTATGAAAATGATGATCTTATGCGGGTGACCCACGGCGACGACTACGCCATTGCCTGCTGTGTATCTTCCATGAGGATCGGAAAGGAAATGCAGTTTTTCGGCGCCAGGGCAAATCTGGCCAAATGCCTGCTTTACGCGATCAACGGAGGGGTGGATGAAATTTCCAAGAAACAGGTAGGGCCCAAATTCCGCCCTGTTACCTCTGAGTATCTGGACTATGAAGAGGTTATGGACCGGTTCCGGGATATGATGAAATGGCTGGCGCAGGTCTATGTAAATACCCTGAATATCATCCATTATATGCATGACAAATACTGCTATGAAAGGATCCAGATGGCTCTTCACGACAAAAAAGTCACCCGCTGGTTCGCTACAGGAATCGCAGGCCTCTCCGTAGTGGCAGATTCTCTTTCCGCCATCAAATACGCAAAAGTAAAGACCATCCGGGACGAAAACGGTATTGTCGTAGACTACGAAGTGGAAGGAGACTTTCCAAAATACGGCAATGATGACGACCGCGCTGATAGCATTGCCTACGATATCGTCCATGAATTTATGTCCTATATAAAAGGCAACCACACCTACCGGGGCGGTATCCCTACCACTTCCATCCTGACTATTACTTCCAATGTAGTATACGGAAAAGCCACTGGTTCCACTCCTGATGGAAGAAAGGCAGGGGAAGCCTTTGCGCCGGGAGCTAACCCTATGCACCACAGAGACAGCCACGGGGCTGTAGCTTCTTTAAGCTCTGTTTCCAAGCTGCCCTTTAAAGACGCCCAGGACGGTATTTCCAATACCTTCTCTATTATTCCCGGGGCGCTGGGCAAGGAAGACGCCATTTTCTTTGACGACATTACCTTTGAGCTGAACAGAGACTGTGCCTGCTGCGAACCCGGCTCAGAGTTGGAGGCGCAATAGGACAGGCCGGCCAGAGGCAGGCTTATAAAAACAAAAAACATGATAAATATGAAATCAAACAGGAGGACAAAAACAATGAAAATCAGTGACGCACAGATTGACAACCTGGTAGATCTGCTGGACGGATATGCAGAAAAAGGAGGACATCACTTAAATGTAAATGTCTTCACAAAAGAAACCCTTCTGGACGCTCAGAAGCATCCGGAAAAATATCCACAGCTTACGGTACGTGTATCCGGATACGCGGTAAATTTCCATAAGCTGACAAAAGAACAGCAGGATGAGGTTATCTCCCGGACCTTCCATGAAGGAATGTAAAGAACAGGGATATATCCACTCCATAGAGAGTTTTGGTACAGTTGACGGCCCTGGGATACGCCTGACGGTGTTTTTCCAGGGCTGTCCCATGCGCTGTCTGTACTGCCACAATCCGGATACCTGGACCCCAAAAGGGGGAACCCCTGTGACAGTGGAGGAAATCCTGGAAATTTATAAGAAAAACAAAAATTTTTATCAGAAAGGAGGCATTACTGCAACCGGTGGAGAGCCTCTTATGCAGCTTGCCTTTCTTACAGAACTCTTTGAACAGGCCGGTGCCAGACATATCCATACCTGCCTGGATACCTCCGGCATTCTTTTCCGGGAAAACCGGAAAGAAGAATACAAAAGGCTTCTGAAAGCTACCCGGCTGATCCTTCTGGATATCAAACATGCCTTCCCCCGGGAGCATAAAAAACTCACCGGTCAGCCTCAGACCCCGGTGCTGGATTTTCTGGATCTTACTACCGAGGAAAAGGTGCCGGTGATCATCCGCCATGTGATTGTCAAAGGCTTCACCGATTCTCCCCGGGAGCTGGAAGAAGTGGGAAGGATCATGGCAGCACATCCAAACATAAAAGGGCTGGAAGTCCTCCCCTATCACAATATGGGAGAAAAGAAGTATGAAGAACTGAACCTTTCCTATCCCTTAAAGGGCATGGAAAATCTTTCCCCAAAAGAAGCCTCCCGGGCCAGAACGATCATTCTGGAGAGTTTTCAGCGCCATCGGCTTCCCTCATCTCTCTCATGATCTCATGGAACTGAACGCCGATCCGTTCAATCTCTCCCAGAACAATCTTGGTGCCTTTTTCTGTGAGAAACCAGTTTTCTCTAGTCACATCGCTTTCTTTTACCGGACATACCAGGAATCTGGTGTCCGGGTAGAGAAGCTGGTAATAAAGAAGACTTCTTCTGGCATGATAAGGTTTGCAGCAGAGGATAGCTCTTTGGATCTCCATTCCCAGGCTGTCAGTAACTTTCCTGGAATAAATGGCATTCTCGTAAGTATAAGTAGCCTGGTCTTCTCTGAGAATGGCGCTCTGTGGCACCTGGTTCTTTACCAGGACTTCCTTTAAGAACTCCCACTCTGTCTCATACTCTCCGGCATAAAGCTCCGCCTTTTCCTGGACCCCGCCGAAATGCCCGGTCAAGATACTGTACCGGCCGGAAGGCAGGATACAGGGGGCATAATCCCTGTGATAAAGCCCTGCCGCCTCCTCTCCAAGCTGGGGAAAACCGCTGCCGGGTATAAAGATAATATCTGCTTTCTCCGGCAGGTCTTCCACAAAAATAAAATCCGTAAGCTGCTGTAAAAATTTCTGATTCATGATTTCTCTCCCGTTCTTTTCCAAGCCTTCTCTGTAAATTTGATCCTCCGTACGTTTACGCTGTTTTTTACTTCAGGATATCCTGATATTCCTTATGGCTTTCAAACCATTTCACTGCGTAAGAACAGGTAAGGACTGCCTTCTTTCCCTGTCTGCGGATCTCTCCCGCTGCGGCTTCCATAAGCTTTCCTGCCATACCCATCCCTCTTAAAGAAGGGTCCACAAAAGTATGGTCAATGTCTACTGTATCCTGATCAATAGAGGGAAAAGTCACTTCTCCTTTCATCTCCTGATCCTCGTTATAATATACTGCCCTGTGATCTTCCACCGTGATTCCCATAGCTTTCTCCTTTCCCGTATTTATTGGCGGCCTTCTTTCCATAAAAAAGACCGGCTTCCTTTTTCTACATTTTAGCATGGATCTTCCGAGACAACAACTCACAGCAGGATCCGGACCTGATATTTTTCCAGCCAGTAATTGACCTGGAGCATATAGGCCAGCATCTGAGGACCTGCCATCAGCTGTCCGTACCAGGGTCTTCCATAATCTGAGGGACTTTCCACAAACTTTTCTGCCTTTTTCTTATCTACCAGCTGTCTTATAGGCGCCCCCGGATCTGCCAGGACTTCCAGAAGTCTTGCTCCCAGCATAGCCTCATAATCGGGATGATAGGTTTTGGGGTAAGGGCTTTTTCTCCTCCAGAGGACTTCCTTTGGAAGTTTTCCTTCTCCGCTTTTTCTAAGAAGGGCTTTCACCACTCCATCTCTGCATTTCATGGACCAGGGCACATTCCACACATATTCTATGATCCGGTGATCAGCAAAGGGAACCCTGGCTTCCAGGCCGGAATACATGGCCGTCCGGTCCATCCGGTCCAGAAGGGTAGCCATAAACCATTTTAGGTTCAGATAGGAAATTTCCCGTCTTCTTTTTTCTTCCGGACTTTCCCCATCCAGGACCGGAGTCTCCCGGATGGTCTTTTCGTAAGCAGCCCGGGCGTACTCCTCCATAGGAAGGATCTGGATCAACTCTTCTGACAGTAGAGTCTGCCGCACCTTCATATCCGGGGACCAGGGAAAAGCAGGAGTATCAAAGGCTTCTTTCTTATGAAACCAGGGATAGCCGCCGAAAATCTCATCTGCGCATTCTCCTGTAAGGGTCACTTTATTATGCTCTGCCACCAGAGAGCAGAAATAGAGCATGGAAGATTCTACATCGGCCATGCAGGGCAGATCCCGGGCGTCTACGGCTTTATACAGACATTCGATCATCTCCTGGTTTCCACAGGTAAGGAAATGATGACTGGTGCCGGAGTATTCCACCATTTTCTCCACCCAGGGCCGGTCCTGGGAAGGCTGAAAGGAATTGGCCTTAAAATATCTGTCATTTCCCTGAAAATCAAAGGAGAAAGTATGGAGTACCTTCCCCTGTTTCTTCAGCTCCCTGGCACAGATAGCTGTGACCAGGGAACTGTCCACCCCTCCGGAGAGAAAGGTACAGATGGGAATATCCGAAAGCATCTGAAGCTTTACCGCATCCTCCACCAGCCAGGAGGTTTTTCCCACAGTTTCTTCAAAGCTGTCTTCATGAGGCCGGCTTTGCAGCTGCCAGTATTGTTCCTTCCTCAGCCTTCCATCTTTCCAGAGAAGACGGCTTCCCCCTTCAACTTCCAGTATATTCCGGAATACGCCTTTCCCATAGGACTTTGCCGGTCCCAGAGCAAAGATTTCGCAGAGGCTATCCCTGTCTGCCACAGCTTCCACCCCCGGATACTGGAACAGGCCTTTGATCTCCGAAGAAAATATCAGGGTATCCCCCTGGATGGTGTAAAATAAAGGCTTTACTCCCGCCCTGTCCCGGAAAAGATACAGTGCCTCTTCCTTCTGATCCCAGATGGCAATAGCGAAGATCCCGTTAAGTTTTTTTATAAAACTTTCTCCCTCTGTAAGGTATCCCTGGAGGATCACCTCCGTATCACTGTCGGTGGTAAAAAGGACCCCCTGTCTTTTCAGGTCTTTTTGAAGGGCTTTCATATTATAGATTTCTCCGTTATAAGCAATAGTGCAGATTTTTCCCCCTGCCCTTCTCGTCATGGGCTGTCTCCCACGTTCCAGATCGATAATGGAGAGCCTTACATGGGCCAGACCGCATTTTTTCTCCAGAAAAATCCCTTCTTCATCTGGTCCTCTTTTCTTCTGTACCCGGTTCATGCTCTCCAGTATTTCCCGCCATCTTCCCGGTTCTTCTGTATAAGCAGCCCGGCTGCTGGAAAATCCTCCGATCCCGCACATAGGCCCTCCTTTTATTCTGCAGATTTTATTGTTTTCATTCCATCACAGATCTCTTATGCCGCTCCTTTTTTTCCTCCTGTTTATGCCCCCAGGATCAGCGGCTGGTACTGTTTTCCCGCAAGAGCCGCTTTGGCCGCAGGGATCAGAAGTTCTGTATGAGCGATCATAGAATTTGGCTTTTTCTGGGGATTATCCTGACCAAAAGGGATAAAGTAGATGTGCTTTGCATTTAATAAAAGGCCAATGTTCTTCATGTTCATGCCTAAGGCGTCATTTGTTGAAATGGATAAAAGAAGTGGTTTTTCATTTCTCAGATGGGCTTTAGCCGCCATAAGGGCGGGGGTATCTGTAATGCCGTTGGCCAGCTTTGCAATGGTATTTCCTGTACAGGGGAAAAGGATCAGCAGATCCAGAAGACTTCCGGGACCAATAGGCTCTGCCTCTGAAATAGTAAGCATAGGCTTTCTCCCGGTGATCCGCTGGGCTTCCTTTACAAAATCCTCTGCCTTTCCGAAACGGCTGTCAATGCTCTGGGCGGCATCTGAAAAAATCGTCTGTATCTGGGCGCCTTCCTCTGCCAGTTTCTCCAGTTCCTGAAAAACTTTTTTATACGTGCAAAAAGACCCGGTAAGGGCCACTCCGATCTTCTTTCCTTTTAATTCCATGGCAAGCCCTCCTGCTGCATAGATTCTGATAACTTCCGAATAGCGGCCGAAGCCAGGATCTCCCCTGAAGCCTTAGGCGCATACTTTCCCGGTATGCCCGGCAAGTGTAAAGGAGAAAGCCCCAGGTCTTTGGCAGCCGGATAATCCAGTCCTCCCGGAAGAGAGGCGATGTCTATGATACATGTATCCTTCCTTATATATTTCAATAAATCCTTTTTCAGGACCACACAGGGCGCGGTCTGAAAAAGAAAAGCCGGCAGCCTCAGAGCCCGGGGAAGTTCTCTCTCCTCCAGGATCTTTAGTCCTGCGGCTTTTGCCTGGGCAGCCTTTTCCCTGTCTTTTTCCCAGACCATGGTCCGGCAGAACATATTCTGGAGATAACCTGCCAGAGTCCTGCCGCATTTTCCATACCCGATCACCAGGCAGATACTGCCTCTTAGATTTTCTGGGCTTCTTAAAATGGCCTGGGCAATGGCCCCTTCTGCGGTGGCAATGGTATTTTCCATAGCCGTAAAGGGATCTTTCAGATAGTCAAAACACTGTATTCCCTTTTCTCCGGCTTTCTTAAGAAAGTCCTCCGGGATTCCCCCGGCGCAGAAGAGACTGCCCTTTTTCAGATATTTTAGAAAATTTTTCTCTGTTAAATCTATAGAAAACTCCTGCCCCTGGATCTTTCCCTGTTTCAGAAAAGGGACGGGAGCGGCGATAAGATCTGCATCTTCCAGGGCCTCCCTAAGAGAGGAAGCCTTCTTCACCTGGCTGTGCCCTGGATCTTTTGGAAGGCCATAAGTCTTTACCAGAAAGCCATTCTCTCCCAGAGCCTCTGCCAGATAGACCTGACGGGTATCCCCGCCGGCTACTGCAGCTTTTAAAAACTGTCTGTTCAAATCTTTCCAATCCTTTTTTCTTTTATACTATGCAGAGGAGAATAGAAATGCCAGACTTCCTTTTCAGGAAATGCTCCCACCGCCAGAAGTTCCAGAAACAGGCTGGCCCCAGACAAAAGAAGGATCCTCCAGGTCCCCGTCAGTATACGGCTGTCTGCCTGACAGAGCTTTTTAGCAGTAAGCTCCTGAAAAATCTGGATCTTTTCTTCCAGAAGCTGGGGATAAAAAGAAAGATCCGACCACATAGAGGGAAAATAGTCAGGAGAAAGCCGGATACTGTTTTCCAGTCCCCAAAGGAAAAGAAGGCACAAAAGACCTGCCAGAACATACCAGCACAGTTTCTTCCTGATATCCCCCTGTTTCCGGCCGGTCTGAAGACTTCGGATACCTGCCAGGGCTCCCAGGATCAGGACCGGAAGGAAGAGAGAAAATCTGGATAATGCGCCATAAAGATTTCCCTCAAATATCCTCTCCGGCTCTGCTCCTGTCATCTGATAAAGAAACTCCTCTGCCTGGGAAACCGGAACCAGATCTGTATCATAGGAGAGACGGAAATTCTCCAGCCCCTCTTCCTCTTTTGCCCACACCGCCAGAAGATTATCCTTTCCTTCCAGGATCCCCCGGACTGTATAGGTCTCTCCCTGAGCCTGGATCCCATTGCCCACCCCGAAATCTGTGCCAAAAAGCTCCTGGCTCAGTCCCCGGGAGATCACACACCCCTGGTCATCTCCACTCCAGGGAAAATTTCCCCGTATAAGCTGCCGGGGGAAAAGAACCTCCATCTCTCCTCTGACTTCCAGGAAAGTTCCCTGACAGGACCTGTCAAGACTTCCGGTAAAGCTTTCCTTTTCCTCCTCTTTCCAGGCTGCCGTCACAGGGATATCCTCCTCTTCCTGGTCCCGGGTAAAAATATCCATCTCTTTTCCGGTAAGAACTGTACTGTCATAATAAGCGGTAAATTCCCGGTTTCCCTGACGGTTTGCCAGGAATCCTCCCAGAGCCATCCCCCAGCATGCCAGAGCCAGAAATGTCCACAGGAAAAACGCTGCAAATCTGTTCTTTCTCATTCCTTAAGCCTCACCTTATCCCCTTCTGTGATATCTTTGGTGCTGCCGGAGATCACCAGGTCATCCCGTCCCAGATTTCCGGTTACCGCCGCCTGGGTGCTGTCCTTGTCCTCTACGGTAATGTTCACCCGAACAGCCCGGTATTCGGTTCCCAGAACTGTATCCCCGGCTTGTGCAATGAGACAATAAGTGCCCTCTGCATCCTGGCGCACAGCGCTTAAAGGGATCAGCATTTCATAAGAAGAACCGCTCTGCTTCTCGATGGAATAAGATACCTGAGTACCCCAGGTAACAGAAGCGTCTTCTATATCCGCATAAAAATATCCTCCGGCATCTGTGTCCTGGGCCGTACCTGCTCCCTGTCCCAAGGCTCCTGTTCCCTGGGCAGTCTCCCCGGTTCCTTCCGCTCCTGTACGGGTAACCTTTCCCTGGAGCTTTTTCCCCTGACCGGAAACAGTAATCTCCACAGTGTCTTCCGGCTCTACCTTTTCCAGATCCTGAAGCTTTAGACTTCCTTTGATCTGGAGGCCTCCTGTCCCCAGAATAAGATAACTGCTGTCATCAGTAATCCCTCCTGTCTGGACATTCCTATCTGTTACTACTCCATCTGCCGGAGCGGTAACCTGCCCCTTGGCCTGCTGGATCTTTTCCATCTGGGACAGCTCCTTCTTTTCCTGATTCAGATCCACCTGAATAGACTGCTGATCATAGCTGCTGGCCGCCTGGGATTTCTGATCGTTGGCAGCGGCAGCGGCGTCTTCTTCCTGGGCGGAGGTATAGGCATTCTGAGCCTGAGCCTGGGCCTGGGCCTGGGCTTTAAGGGCCTCCTCAGCCTGGGACAGAGAATCCTGGGCCTGGGAGACTGCAGCGTCATACTCTGCCTGGACCTGGGAGAGAGCCGCCTCATAAGCCTGATCCGCCTCCTGGCGAAGAGCCTGGGCCTGCTGCCTTAAATCCTCTGCCTGTGTATACTGGGCGCCTGCCCCTTCACTGTCCCCCTGACTTTCCAGCTGAGAGCCCCAAGTCTCCAGCTCCTGGGCCTGCTCTTCCAGAGCCTGGGCCTGGCTGTAGGCATTGCTCCTGTCCTGGTCTGCCTGGGCCACGCCGGCGTCATAGTCGCTCTGAGCCTGGTTCTGGGCATTCTGGCTCTCATTTGCAGCCTGGTCATAATCACTCTGGGCCTGAGCCAGTCCCTGATCCGCCAGATCCAGATCCCTGGCCGCCCCATTAGAAGCAGCCACTCTTTCCTGGGGTTCGCCCTGGATCCTGGCCTGTTCCAGGGACAGCTCCAGTTTTTTTACCTCTGCCTGTTTTTCTTCTACCGCTTTCTGGAGATACTGGGTATCATACTGTACCAGTACATCTCCGGCCTTTACCTGAGTACCTGTTTTTGCCGCGCTTAAGATCCGCTGCTCCTTATCCAGAGACACCAGTGTTTCCTCCTTTGCCTCTGCCACCGCGGTTCCCGTCAGATCCAAGTTCAGTCTTCCCTCCTGATAAGTCCTGGTGTCCGCCAGAGGAACCGTCATAGCCGCGGCAGCTCTTGACAGGCCTCCCGCAGCAGCCATAAATAAGAAAAATACAGCAAAGGCTTTCGCCGCCATTCTTTTTTTATCTTCCAGTTTCATATGCTCTTACTCCTTTAATCCTGAGGCAATGATCCCCTGTTCCAGGTAACTCTGTCCCCAGGCGAAAAGAAACAGGGACGGGGCCATGATCAGCACGGAAGCTGCAAAAGACGTCCCTACATCATTCAGAGGGATATTACTCAGATACAGGGAAACGGGGAACTTGCTCTTTGTTTTTAAAAAAGTCATCGGGGGCTCAATAGCATTCCAATATTCCAGGAAATTTAAGATCAGGGAAGAAATGATCCCCGGAAGTCCCAGAGGCAATCCCACATAGAAGAACGCCCCCAGTTCTCCGGCCCCGTCTACCTTTGCCGCCTCCAGAAGAGAATCCGGTATTCCCTGAAAAAACTTAGTCATAAGGAAAACGGGAAGAGCGGAGAAAACTCCTGGAAAAATCACTGCCCAATGGGTATCCAGCATATGGAAAAAAGAAAGGACTCCGTAGCTGGACACCATGGTCACCTGAAAAGGCAGGATCATCAGGATCATATACAGATAGACCAGCGCCCGCCGTCCCCGAAAAGAATACCGCCCCAAAGCCCAGGCCGCTGGGATCCCCAAAAGAAGCTGTCCGAAAAGGATAGGAAATACCTGTCTTACAGAATTCCAGAACATGACGAAAAAGTCCGGACTGTCCAGCAAAAGCTGAATATAAGCTCTCAGGGTGGGGTACAGAGGAAACAGCTTCCACTCCAGATTCCCTTTATTTCCATAAAGAACGCTGCCATAACTGGCAGTCAGCTCCTCCTGGCCCATAAGAGAATTTGCCATAAGAAGCAGAATAGGAAATAAAAATACCAGGACCGCTCCTGTAAGAAAGATCCAGGTCAGTATTTTCTTTTTTCGCATATCACTGTTTCCACCTTTCTTCTGCCTTCTGGCAAAGGATCAAAAAGATTCCCAGCACAGCCGCCAGCATCACCGCTCCCGCAGTCATCTTCTGCATATCTAATTTCAAAAACCAGTTGTTAAAAAGATTCTGCAGCATATAAATGCTGTCATGAGGATAATTCCCGGCGATCATCCAGGCCTCCCGGAATACCTTGAAAGCATTCACCAACGACAGAGTTCCTGTGAGAAAAGCCGTCTGGACCAGCAAGGGCCTGGTAATGTACCAGAAGCACTGGAACTCTCCCGCTCCGTCTATCCTGGCCGCTTCATAAAGGCTGTCTGGTATCCCCAGAAGGCCGGAAAGCCACAGGATCATATCATAGCCCAGGTTTTTCCAGATATAAACCGCCACCAGCACTCCGAAAGCTGCAGAACTGTTCATGTAATCCGGCCCCTGTATATGGAAATTTTCCAGGATATGGTTCAGGATCCCTTTCCGGTCAAAAAAAAGCTGCCAGAAAAGCACCACAGAAGCCGCCGGCACTGCCATAGGAAGGAGAAAACCGCTTTTTAAAAGATTTCCCTTTCTCCCCAGTCTTTCAAGGAGAAGGGCAAAGAAAAGGGAAAGTCCCAAAAGCAGAGGAAGACAGATCAGAAGGAATTTTCCTGTGTTCCCTGCCGCCAGCCGGAAAGCCTGATTATCTATGACTGTCCGGTAATTCTCCAGACCTACGAATCCGGTTCCCACCGCTTTCTGAAAAGACCGCCGGAATACATCTAAAAAAGGGATCAGAGTAAAAATCCCTACCCCCAGCAGACTGGGGGCCAGAAGGATCCAGGGCAGGAATTTTTTCCTGCCGGCTGGATTCCTTCTATATCCTCTCCCGGTTCCCGGTCGGATCTTCTTTTCCCGGTTCTTATTCCGCCAGGTACAGATCCATTTTATCTGACATATCCTGTGCTGCTTCCTGGGCACTGACATCGCCTCCTGCATAATTCTCCACACATTCCAGGAAGGTATTGCGCACCGTCCTGTCTATTAAAAGAGGGGTATCTGCCTGTTTGGCCATATCCACGATCTGCTGTACCTGATCCGCCGAGGGCATGCCATATTCTCTGGAGGGTCCTCCGTCATAGCTGCTTCCGATGGTCATATCCGAGGCGTCCGAAATCTGAGGAATCTTCTCCAGGCTTTCCACCCTTATCGGAAGTCCCTCCAGATAATCTCCCACCTGGATCTCATCAGACAGGACCGTCTCCATAAAATCTTTGGCCAGCTCCTTTTGACTGGAAGAACTGTTGATCCCCATACGGTTTGCCGGAGTGTACATATTATTTACATTTTCTACAGTCATCTCCGGATGTTTCACAAGAATATCAAACATCATCGCCATACTGCTGATACCGGTCACATCCTCCACCCCGGTAATACCGGTATCATCATAGAGTTCGTCCATACCGATAGAGGCAAAAGCAGACAGCCCTTTTCCCGACATAACCTGGCTGCTGAACCCTGTGTTCCAGGCTTCTTCCATGGCATCCGAAGGATTGGCGTCCCAGATGGCCTTTGCTGTTTCCAGAATCTGGACTAAAGCGTCCTGAGAGAAAACTCCATCTTTCTGTATATCCTGATAATTGGCTGCAAAGAGGAGATAAGCTACCTGCTGAAGAGAAGCGGCTCCCAGTACCTTTCCCTTTGGGTTTTTCTCCATATATTGTGAAATGCTCTCCAGGGTATCCAGACGCTTTATAGTCTCCTGGGTTCCATAATATACCGGAAGAGAAAAGGCCGCCGGCAGCTCATAGTTTTTCCCGTCAACGGCTGTGCCTTTCACCACGTTTTCCAGAATAGTTCCATCTGACACCAGTCCTTCCACGTAATCCGTCAGGTCTTCCAGAACTCCTCTTTCTATGTAGGAATCCACCGGCAGGTCATCTAAAAGGAGCAGGTCCGGACCTTCTTTGTTCAGGAGCTGGGTATTCAGGGTATCAATAGCGTCTTCCGGATTGCCTGAGCCGTCGCTTTCCACCGCATATTCATAAGTCACCTCTGTCTCCGGGTGCTCCCGCTCGTATTTCCGCACAGCGTCCTCTATCATCCTGCTTTCATACAGGCTGTAAACAGACAGTTCATTCTCCACTTCGCTGGTAACTGAACCGTTATAATAGTAATAACAGATACTCAGCTCCTGCGTCTCATAATCTGTATACAAGGCATAGAAGTCTTCATTTTCCCCTGCCAGGAAATGATTGAAGATCAGGCTGCTTGCCGTCTCTCCCATAACCCCTCTGCCAGCGTCATATATCTGTTCCACAATGCTGCCGTCTTCCTTATATACAAAGATTCCTTTGGGATTTGCCAGGTAATAGGTTCCCTCTCCGGCGGCGCAGAGCTGTCCCCGGTCCTGATCTCCAAAGTCGATAGTCCCTGTCTCTTCTCCTGTCTGGGTGTCATAAAGGACCAGATCCTGATCCTCATTTCCCAGGACCGCCAGGGTATTGCCGCTGATATCTGCCATACTGTCTGAGCTGTTCATGATCATATAGGAGGGAAAGGTATACTGTTCTTTTCCTGTGTCTTTGTCATAGATGGCTATTTCTGATCCCATGCCCATGAAAGCCGGATCTCCTTCCTGATTTACGCCGAAGTAGTAGGGAAAGAATCCCCCTGCCTCTCTCTGTCCTTCTTCAGACAGACATTCGGGATAAAGCTCCTGGGCTTCTCCCTCCCCGGCATACCGGTAAAGGTGCCATTCTTGGATCAGATCATCAATGTCTACTTCTTCAGATTCTGAAGACTCAGTCTCTTCAGACTGGCTATCTTCCTGGGAATTTTTTACTGTCATCAGATAAAGGTTCTGATCCTCTCCCTGTATCAGGGTATAAGCAGTGCTATCTGTACCCCGAAGAGACTCCACCCAGGATTCTTCCTGCCGGTCCCAGTTTCCTCCTCCGGTATAGGTATAGGAGAAAACCTGTGCTGTTCCGCTGTCGGAATTACCTCCTGTATAGACTTCCAGATTTCCCTCCTGGTTAAAAAAGCTGCCCATATAATATTCTCCCTCCTGCCAGGGAGCTTCCATTTCTTCCTCTATATAACCGCCTTTGGCGCTGACGGCATCTTCTGTGGTGTCTTTCCGGCTGCAGCCGCCCAGGATCGTTCCTGTTCCAAGGACCCCTGCCAGAAGAAAACAGATTCCTTTCTTCAGATTCATGATTGTCTCTCCTTTCTCGTTTCTGTCTATCATCATAACAGGGAATTCTCTAAAAATCTTGAAAAACGGAAAGTTATTTTTCGAGAATTTTTAGAGAATTCTGTGATAAAATGGAATTGTCACATGAAACAAAATCGAGAATATTTATACATTTTATTGCTCAGTCTGCGCTGCTTTGAGCCTTTGGTCTCAAAGCTGTGCTCGACAAATTCGCATAAAATGTATAAATATTCCTGATATATGTTTTGCTATGCTCCATATTATATAGGAAAAGGTAGATTTTTATGAGAATATTACTGGTAGAAGACGATAAAGATTTATGCCAGGCCCTGCTGATCCACTTTAAGGACCAGGGCTATGACACAGATATCTGCAATAATGGAACAGACGGGCTTTTCTATGCCCTTCAGAATGTCTATGATCTGATGATCCTGGACCGTATGCTTCCGGAGCTGGACGGACTGACTCTGCTGAATACCATAAGGAAAAGAGGGATCCAGACCCCGGTGATCCTGGCCACTGCCATGGATTCCCTGGACGATAAGATCCATGGACTGGACGAAGGTGCAGACGACTATATCACCAAGCCTTTTGCTCCGGAAGAACTTCTGGCCCGTATCCGGGCTCTTACCCGAAGGCCCCGGCAGCTCCAGGCTCCAGGCAAACTGATCTGGAAGGATCTGGCTTTTGATCCTCAGAAGCTGGAACTTTCCTGCGGAAAAAACACCCTGTCTCTTTCTAAAAAAGAGGCCGGACTTATGGAATATTTCCTGAAAAATCCTGAACAGTGTCTGAAAAGAGCTGTCCTTCTCTCCTATGTATGGGGAGCGGATACCGAAGTGGAGGAAGGGAATCTGGACAATTATATTTATTTTCTCCGAAGGCGTCTCCGCACCTTAAAGACGAAAGCAAAGATCACTACCGTCCACGGGGTGGGCTACAAACTGGAAACAGAGGAGGAAACATAAATGTTCCGGAAACTTCAGAAAAAACTGACCTTCTTCTATTCTATGACCTGCGGGATCATTCTGGCCGGTATCCTTCTGGTCTGCTTCTTTTATATGAAGGGAGCTGTAGAATCCAGGAACCAGGCTCTGTTTTCCAGTCTGTTTCTGAATCTTTCCAACCAGTTCCAGTCCCTGTCCTTTTTCTCCGATCACTGGCTTTCCCAGATGGAAACGGATAACCATCTGATCATACACATAGAAGAAAACGGAGATCCCATCTTCTTTCCCGGGGTCTGGGATCCGGCTACTGACCGGGAAACACTGATCCAAAGCGCTCTGGAACAGGCCTCCCTGGAGGGCCTGTCCGGCACCAGCCTTTCTCCCGGAAGCGCCCGGCAGACCCCTCTTTTCTACCTTACAGGGAATTCCGGGGATTATTACTGCGGCATGGCCCTTCAGTCAGCCACGGAAAACGGGGAAAAAACCCTTCTTGTCCTTCAGGATATTACCCAGGCAGAAAGACAGACCCTTTTTCAGGGCCTGTTCTTTGCCGGGGCAGGGATCCTGGGATTTCTCCTTCTGGGACTGGTAAGCTGGAAATTTGTAGGCAAGACTCTGGTCCCCCTAAAGGAAAATAAAGAAAAACAGGCAGAATTTATCGCCGCCGCTTCCCATGAGCTCCGCTCTCCCCTGGCCGTGATCCAGGCCAGCGCCTCAGCTATAAAAACCTCTCCTGAGGATATTCCTGCCATGGTAGAAAATATTGAAAAAGAGTGCTCCCGTATGGGCACTTTGATCCGTGATCTGCTGATCCTGGCCTCTGCCGATTCAAAAAAATGGAATCTTACTCTGGATCTCTGCGACGGAGATACCATTTTACTGGATGTCTATGAGATTTATCAGCCCCTGTGCAGACAGAATCAGATTCCCCTGAACCTGAAGCTGCCGGACATTGAGCTGCCCAAGATCCGCTGCGATAAAAACCGGATCATCCAGATCCTCTCGGTCCTTATGGACAACGCCATGTCCTACACCGGCCAGGGAAAATCCATAGACCTGGAAATCTTCCTTGAGAAAAAGTATCTCTGCTTCTTGGTAGCAGACCATGGAAAAGGCATTCCCGATCCAGAAAAAGAGGCGGTCTTCGACCGGTTCTATCAGCAGGACAGATCCCGGAACCAGAAAGGCCACTTCGGCCTGGGCCTTCCTGTAGGAAAAGAACTGGCAAAACTCCACAAAGGAGATCTGATCCTGAAAGACACTCCCGGGGGAGGCTGTACTTTTCTTTTAAAGATTCCTTATGGGGAATGATCTTCACAGAACAAGGCCACCGACTAAGCCGGTGGCCTAAAGCCATAGTCCACGAAAAGTCAGATATCGTCAAAAGAATAAAATTCCTATCAGAAACTCATATCCCAGCCATATGGAATATGCACCTTGAAGAAGCAGAAAAAGGATTTCCCACCACTTCCACCTCTCCTTTTTTCGGATCTTTCTTACCAGAAAAAGCAACAGAAAGACAACCGCCCATAGAAAAAGAGCTGCCAGGATTCCTGTAAAAAACACTTGCCCAAAAAGTCCCTTCTGAATCTGAATAAAATGAAACAGCAGATAAAGCAAAAGTTCTGCTGCATAGATTATATAAAGTTTTTTTCCATTCATAGGATTCTCCTTAGTTGATTCATTGTCTTTCTGCTGTTTTTTACAAAGTCACTGCTTGGATTCCTGCAGTTTATTTTGGTACTTTTCCTGCTCTTCTTCCGGAATCCCAAGGGCCTTCATGGATTCTTTTGCATTCCAGCCAGTGTTTTTCATAAGATTCTTAATATTTTCTAACTGGGTAGATTTTGTGCCCTGCTCATGTCCCTGTCGGAAACCTTCTTCTCTCACAAATTTCATGTGTTCTTCCTGATTATACTCATACAGACACACATTGATCACCTCCGCTCTGTTTTTCTCCAGAAAATCTCTGAGGATTATTTCTGACTCTCATTCAGTTTCTTTTCATACCCTTGCCATTTTTCTTCCGGAATTCCAATAGCTTTCATAGCCTCTGCAGCACTCCAATCCATATTTTTCATGAGGTTTCGGATATTCGTCAGGCAAGCAAATTCCTGTCCTTCTTTCTGCCCTTGCTCTATTCCTTGTTCTATTCCTTGCTCATGTCCCTGTCTGAAACCTTCTTCTCTCACAAATTTCATGTGTTCTTCCTGATTATACTCATACAGACACACCTTGATCACCTCCGCCCTGTTTTTCTCCAGAAAATCTCTGAGGATCTCTTCGTTAATACATTCTGTCACTGCTCTCTCTACAGCCTCCTCCAAGACCATGGTCTTTGCATACTTTCTGACCCGCTCCACAAACTCTGCATACTCCCGCAAAGTCCTGCTGGCTTCCATGAGCCTCTGATTATGCCCCGGACGGATATTGAGCATAACCGCTTCCAGTTCCAATTTTGGCCGCTCTTCTTTCACCGTATAAAGACTGGAAAGCCGCATGATCTCCCGTTCCGGCACTTCCTGCTCTCCATTGTAGAAGATCACAAACTGCGGATCTGGTATAGAAAGAGGCGTGCTCCCGTAAATATCTTTATGCAAAGCTATTTTGGAATAAATATCCGCCACATAAAACAGACAGCGCAGGGGCAGATTTGGATTATAGGTAGACTGGTGTTCATACAGAGACAGCCTGGAATCAATGATAAAGGATAAATCATTCTTGATGGACATATAGATGGCATTGTCCAGGGTATTGATCTCCAGCTTCTCCGGATCCTCATAATGTTTGCCGCTGACTGCATTATATAATTCCAGCAGTTCCTTCTTTTCCTGAAATACCATAGTAAATACCGAGGATTTATAGGTGCGGTTTGCAGTTACTTCTTTGTCTTGTGCCATAGACAGACCTCCTTATTCATTGTATTAGACAGAAGGTCTCTCCTCTGTAAATACCCTGAGAAACCTCTCTGCCAGTTTCATGGAATTTTTAAAGCATTGAGATTTCTCAGAAAAGTTTTCAAGAAATATAGACGGAACATTATGTCCCATAGATAAGAACTTAAGAAATATAATGCTTTGCCTGTATTGTAACACGGGGCCGCAGAACAGGCAATGCTGTTCTCTGACTTTTTTACTCCCCATTCAGTTTCTGAAACACGGAAACGGCATCTAAGATATGATAGGGCTGGGTATCATGGCTGCCGTCTGCCTTGGCCGTGACAAGAGCGTATGTCTTATCCCCGACAGTTCCCACACTGGCCAGACACAGACCTGCTTCAGAGGTATAGCCGGTCTTGCCCCCTAAAATATGATCGCTGGTAATCCCCGCCGTCTCCATTTCCTGAAACATCAGACTATAGAAGGTAAAGCCCTCCGGATGGCCGTCTGTAGGAGGCACAGTGTAAGACTTTTTGGTAAAAATCGCCCGGAAATCTCCATTGTCCCAGGCATACTCCAAAAGCCTGGCCAGATCTTTTGCAGTGGTGTAATGCTTTTTATCCTGCAGGCCTGTAGAATTTACAAAGTGCGTATGCTTCATGCCCAGCTCTTCTGCCTTCTTATTCATGAGATCCGCAAATTTTTCTTCCGATCCGGCCACTTCCTCTGCCAGTGCTTTGCAGCATTCTCCCCCTGAGGGAAGCATAGCCCCGTAAAGCAGGTCTCTTACAGTAGCATGCTCTCCGGGAAGAAATCCTGCCATAGAAGCGCCCTCCTCATAAAGTTCCGGAAAGATGTCTTCTGACAGCCTTACCTGTTTATTTAAATCTTCCCCATTTTCCAATACCAGAAGCACGGTCATCATTTTGGTCAGAGAAGCCGGATAAATCCTCTCCTGGCTTTTCTTCTGAGCCGCGATCTCTCCAGTATCCAGATCCAGAAGCACTGCGCTTTCACTGTACAGAGAAGACAGATCCACCAGATCCTGGTCTGGATCCATATTTTCTTCCACACTTTCTATCAGACCTTCCGGTCCTCCTATGCTATGTATCACCGTTGCTGCAAGAATAAGCGCATATGCCCCTCCGATCAAAAAAACAAGCTTTCCTAACAGGTGCTTTCTTCTTTTTCTTCTGCCCATAAAAATCCCGTCCTTTATCCGTATTTTCCATTCAGAACCATATATACCTTAAGTAAGATTCCGAATGTTTTAAAAATAACAGATAAAGAACGGGAATGTTTTAATATTTTCTTGCTAAATTCCTAAGAAAAAATGAAGATAAGAAAAAGGCACTATTTTACCGGCAGTTCCACAGTAAAAGTCACTTTCTCATCCTGGCTCCTGGCAGATATACTTCCTCCATGAAGCTCTACGATCTCCTTTGCAATGGCAAGGCCCAGTCCAGCTCCCCCGGTATTGGACCTTCTGGAACTGTCCAGACGGAAAAACTTTTCAAAGATACTGTCCAGTTTTTCTTGAGGTATATTTTTTCCATGATTTTCAAAGGAAAGAAGAATCTTATCCTTATTCCGGGAGGCCCGTATAGTAATGGGCGTATTTGGATAGCTGTAAGCCACTGCGTTTTTCAGGATATTGTTGAAGACTCTGGCCAGCCTGTCCGGATCGGCGTACAAATGGAGATCTTCCTCTGCTTCCAGTTTTACCTCATTTCCATGAGCTGCCAGTACAGGATAAAATTCCTCTGTCATCTGCATAAGCATATAGGACAGATCCAGTTTCTCTTTTTCCAGGAAAATATTTTGGAGATTATACTGGGTGATCTCAAAAAATTCCTCGATCAGCCCCTCCAGCCTCTGTGCCTTTTCCAGGGCAATGTGGGTATACTTTTCCTTCTGGGCCTCCGGCATATCCGGGGCCTCGTCAAGAAGGGACAGATACCCCAGGACAGAAGTCAGCGGGGTTTTCAGATCATGGGCAAGGTATGTGATCAGATCATTTTTCCTCTGAGCCTCCTGCTTCAGAGACTCCTCCTTCCGGATCATACCGGTCTTGATCTGCAGCATACGGGCTCCTACTTCTGTGTAGGGTGCCGGAAACACCTCTTCCATATCCAGATCCTTCGCCATATATCGCTGGATCTTTTTCTCCAGCTCTTCCACATTTTCCCTGGTCTTCCTTTTGCCGTAAAAATAAAGAATAGCAGTTACTGCCAGTACAAGAACAAATACCGCAACAGCAAAGAATATGATAAGAAAAGCTTTCAATCTATACCAGTTGATCACTGTCTGTACATATTCTCCCCCATATTCCACGCTGTATGCAGACTGTATATAAAGAAACCGGCTTTCAAACCAGTCTACAAAGCTTCCGTTCAGAATATAGTCCACCAGAAAATACACCAGGCAGCATACTCCAGCTGTTATGAGGAGGATCAGCAGAAGTTTTAAGATTCCTTTTGTTCTATCCTTCAATTTTATATCCGCACCCCCAGACTGTCTTAATGTACTTGGGCTTTTCAAAAGAATCTCCCATTTTCTCCCTTAAGCGGCGGATATGAACAGAAATGGTGTTATTACTTTTCTGGTAGTATTCATCTTTCCATACTTCATGAAAAAGTTTCTCCGCGCTGACCACACTTCCCTTTTTCTTGCAGAGCACTGCTAAAATCGTAAATTCTGTGGGGGTAAGGGCCAAAGGCCTTTCATTCAGAGTACACTCATGGGTCTTAAGATTCAGGACCAGCCCTTTATGGAAAAACACTTCTTCCTGTTTCTCCCGGCTTCCGTCATACTGCTTGTATCTTCTAAGCTGTGCTTTCACCCGGGCCACCAGTTCCAGGGGAAGAAAGGGTTTTGTCACATAATCATCAGCTCCCAGAGTCAGGCCGTTGATCTTGTCAATTTCCGTTCCCTTGGCTGTAAGCATGATAATGGGATAGGTGTACTTCTGCCGGATAATCCTGCACAGTTCCAAGCCATCTACCTCCGGCATCATGATATCCAGGACCGCCAGATCCATTTCCTCCCTCCGGGCACATTCTAGGGCTTCCCGGGAATCATAGAATTTATAAACCTGAAATCCTTCATTTTCCAGATACAGAGCCACCAAATCTGTAATTTCCTTCTCGTCATCCACCACTAAAATCTTTTCCTTCATCTCTGCCTCCTTGTGCCAGGTTAAAAATCGTCTTTCCTATCTTACCACAGAATAAAGGCCCGGGCAATGTACTATAAAAGTCCAGGCTGGTTTGTATGGACAGGGGGTTGACAGGCCGGAATGGAAATTCGCAGAGGAGTTCTGACCTGCATAGCAAAAGCAGATCCGATATATCATACGATTCTGCATACCGGATCTGCCTTTCTATAACCTGTCAGACTTTATTCCTGGCTCTCATTAAGTTTCTTCTCATACTCCTGCCATTTTTCTTCCGGAATTCCAATAGCTTTCATGGCCTCGACAACACTCCAGTTCATATTTTTCATGAGGTTTCGGATAGCGGTCAGATTTCCTTTTTCTATTCCCTCTTCTCTCACAAACTTCATATGCTCTTCCTGATTGTATTCATACAAACACACTTTGATCACCTCCGCCCTGTTTTTCTCCAGAAAATCTCTGAGGATCCCTTCGGCGATACATTCTGTCACTGCCCTCTCTACAGCCTCCTCTAAGGCCATAGTCTTTGCATACTTTCTCACCCGCTCCACAAACTCTGCATACTCCCGCAGAGTTTTGCTAGTACAGCGTTCGCTAAATAACTGGATCAAGTGCGCAGAATGCTTATTCGAGTGTGCAGGTCAAAAAACGCAGGCGTAGCGGGCTACGCTGAGTATTTTTGACCTGTGCAATCGGGAAA
>DXIQ01000109.1 GCA_019112785.1 Candidatus Blautia stercorigallinarum | reverse complement strand
AGAGTATTAAAACCTGAAGGCGTTTTCTTCTGCAGCGCTTACGGCGCAGACCATATGGCCGAGATCAGCCGTCTGGTCCAGGACTTTGACAGCCGGATCATCCTGTCTGCAGACAAACTCTACGAAAAATTCGGCAGAGAGAACGGGCCTTCACTTCTTGGCCCCTATTTTTCCAAAGTAGAATGGCACAGATATGAGGACAGCCTTCTGGTGACCCAGGCGGAACCTCTCATTGCCTACATCCTCTCCTGCCACGGTAATCAGAATCAGTACATTCTGGACAGATATAAAGAATTCCGGTCCTTTGTGTCTAAGAAAACAGCAGATGGCTTTTATATTACCAAGAACGCCGGGTTCTTTGCGTGCAATAAGTAAAATGCTCCGCTTCAAGTATACGGGCCATCAGGCCAGCAGTGATACAGGCATATTTCCATCCAAATGAATCCTTGTGGCTGGATAGTTATAAAAAATTTCTTAAAATTGGTAAATAGGGGTTGAAGGTGACGTTACGTCACCTTATATAATATATTTTACATAGCAGTTTATATTTCGACATCTTATGGAAAACTAAAGAATACTAAAAGAATAACAAATACACAAAGGAGATTTATTCATGAAAGGTATTATTCTTGCCGGCGGTTCGGGAACCCGCCTTTATCCGCTGACTATGGTAACTTCCAAGCAGCTGCTGCCCATTTATGACAAACCTATGATCTATTATCCCCTGTCAGTTCTCATGAACGCAGGGATCAGGGATATCCTGATCATTTCCACACCTCAGGATACTCCCCGGTTTGAGGCTCTTTTAGGAGACGGCCATCAGTTTGGCGTTCATCTCTCCTATGAAGTGCAGCCAAGTCCGGACGGACTTGCCCAGGCCTTTATCATCGGCGCAGACTTTATCGGAGATGACTGTGTAGCCATGGTACTGGGAGACAACATTTTTGCAGGCCACGGTCTGAAGAAAAGACTGAAAGCCGCTGTGGAAAATGCGGAAAACGGCCAGGGAGCTACTGTATTCGGCTATTATGTAGATGATCCCGAACGTTTCGGTATCGTGGAATTCGACGCCAACGGAAAAGCGGTTTCTATTGAGGAAAAACCGGAACATCCCAAGAGCAACTACTGTGTTACCGGTCTGTATTTCTACGACAATAAAGTAGTAGATTATGCAAAGAACTTGAAACCAAGCCCCAGAGGGGAGCTGGAGATCACAGATCTGAACCGGATCTATCTGGAAGCCGGACAGTTAAATGTAGAACTTCTGGGACAGGGCTTTACCTGGCTGGATACAGGTACCCATGAAAGTCTGGTAGAAGCCACCAACTTCGTAAAGACTATGGAAGACCACCAGCACAGAAAGATCGCCTGCCTGGAAGAGATCGCCTACTTAAACGGCTGGATCACCAAAGATGATGTAATGAAAGTATATGAGGTCCTGAAGAAAAACCAGTACGGCCAGTACTTAAAAGACGTTCTGGACGGCAAATATCTGGACAGCCTTCACTGATTTCCCGGAATTCTGCCTGGAACAGTTTTCCGGATGGCGTTTTTTATCATAAATCCGCTTTATTAAAAATATCATTATAAAAGGAGAACCATTATGACTATTATCGTTACCGGCGGAGCCGGATTTATCGGAAGCAACTTTATTTTCCATATGCTGGACAAGTATCCGGATTACCGGATCATCTGTCTGGACTGTCTGACTTATGCAGGAAACCTTTCTACTCTTGCACCGGTTATGGACAACCCGAATTTCCGTTTTGTAAAGGAAAGCATTACCGACCGGGAAGCTGTATATAAATTATTTGAAGAAGAGCACCCGGACATGGTGGTAAACTTTGCCGCAGAAAGCCATGTAGACCGTTCCATTGAAAATCCGGAAGTATTCCTGGACACCAACATCAAAGGAACTGCAGTTCTTATGGACGCCTGCAGGAAATACGGCATCCAGCGTTATCATCAGGTATCCACAGACGAAGTTTACGGAGATCTGCCTTTAGACCGTCCGGACCTGTTCTTCACAGAGGAGACACCGATCCACACCAGCAGTCCTTACAGCGCGTCCAAGGCCAGCGCCGACCTGCTTGTACTGGCTTACCACCGCACCTACGGCCTGCCTGTGACCATCAGCCGCTGCTCCAACAACTACGGACCTTACCATTTCCCGGAGAAGCTGATCCCTCTGATGATCGCCAATGCTTTAAATGACAAACCTCTTCCTGTATACGGAAAAGGTGAAAATGTGAGAGACTGGCTGTATGTGGAAGACCACTGCAAGGCCATCGACCTGATCATCCACAAAGGACGGGTAGGAGAAGTCTACAACATCGGCGGCCACAACGAAATGAGAAACATCGATATTGTAAAACTGATCTGCAAGGAACTGGGCAAACCGGAAAGCCTGATCACTTACGTTACAGACCGGAAGGGCCACGATATGCGCTATGCCATCGATCCCACCAAGATCCACAACGAGCTGGGCTGGCTGCCGGAAACCAAATTTGCAGACGGGATCAAGAAGACTATTCAGTGGTACCTGGACAACAGAGAATGGTGGGAAACCATTATCTCCGGAGAATATCAGAATTATTACGAAAAAATGTATGGAAACAGATAGGAGGATATGCGCATGAAAGTATTAGTTACAGGTGTTGCCGGCCAGTTAGGCCATGACGTAATGAACGAACTTGCAAAGAGGGGCTATGAAGGCATTGGATCAGATATCAAAGATACCTACAGCGGTATCCCCGACGGCACCGCCGTTGTAACTATGCCTTACGTTCCCATGGACATTACGGACAAAGCATCTGTAGAAAAAGTCCTGAAAGAAGTCAATCCTGACGTTGTAGTACACTGCGCCGCATGGACTGCCGTAGATCTGGCAGAGGAGGAAGACAAAAAAGAAACTGTCCGGAAAGTCAATGCCGAAGGCACCAGAAATATTGCCCTTGTCTGCAAAGATCTGGGGTGCAAAATGGTCTACATCAGCACTGACTATGTCTTCGACGGACAGGGCACCAAACCCTGGGAGCCGGACTGCAAAGATTACAAACCTCTGAACGTATACGGAGAAACCAAGCTGGAAGGTGAGCTGGCCGTTTCCGAAAATCTGGAGAAATACTTCATTGTCCGTATCGCCTGGGTATTCGGCAAAAACGGCAAGAATTTTATCAAGACCATGCTGAATCTTGGAAAGACCCACGATCAGCTCCGGGTAGTCAGCGACCAGATCGGCACCCCTACCTATACCCTGGATCTGGCCGTGCTCCTGGTAGATATGATCGAAACAGAGAAATACGGCTACTACCATGCCACCAACGAAGGAGGCTATATCAGCTGGTATGATTTCACCAAAGAAATCTTCCGGCAGGCCATAGAAGCAGGCCACAAAGAATACGAAAAAGTAACCGTAACACCTGTGACCACAGAAGAGTATGGCGTTTCCAAAGCCAAACGGCCTTTCAACAGCCGTCTGGACAAGAGCAAACTTACTGCGAATGGCTTTCATCTTCTTCCAACCTGGCAGGATGCGGTAAAACGCTACCTGGCTGAAATAGAATTTTAAACATGCTTAAAACAGAACTTATATTATTAAGGGAGGATCTTCATGGGACAGATCAAAGTAACCAAGTGCCCGATCGAAGGGCTTTGCATCATAGAGCCTACTGTTCATGGCGATGAAAGAGGCTATTTTATGGAAACTTATAATCAGAAAGACATGGAAGAGGCAGGCCTTACCATGAACTTTGTCCAGGACAATCAGTCCTGCTCCACAAAGGGCGTATTAAGAGGCCTCCACTATCAGAAGCAGTTCCCCCAGGGCAAACTGGTCCGGGTCATCAAAGGAAAAGTCTTTGATGTAGCTGTAGATCTTCGGACACACAGCGAGACCTACGGCAAATGGTTCGGCGTAGAGCTTTCCGAGGAAAACAAAAAACAATTTTACATTCCCGAAGGCTTTGCCCACGGATTCCTGGTACTCAGCGATGTAGCAGAGTTCTGCTACAAATGCACAGACTTCTACCATCCCGGAGACGAAGGCGGCATGGCCTGGAACGATCCGGAGATCGGTATTAAATGGCCGGAAGTTACCGGAGAATATAAAGGTACTGCTTCCGCCCAAGGATATTGCTTAAAGGATGGGACGCCTCTGAACTTAAGCGAAAAAGATCAGAAATGGGCAGGGTTTAAGGATACCTTTAAGTTCTAAGAACTATTGTGATATGAATAATAATTAAAAAATGCAGCCATCAGGCAGAATGTATAAAATCCGTTCATCTGCCATGGCTGCATTTTTATCAGAAAATTCCGAAGGATTTTTCAAGAAAAATCCCTCTTTTCTCTATTGTCTCCCAATTCCCTTCTTTCTATAATGCAATTAAGAACTAACGAATCGGGAGGTTTTGAACATGAAATACTACGTTGACGCCTCCGTCTCCAGAAGCGGAAACGGAAGCAGAGAATATCCTTTCAGACATATCCAGGAAGCTGCCAATCTGGCTAAGGCCGGAGATGAAGTTCTGGTATATCCGGGCGTTTACCGGGAATATGTAAATCCCATAAATGCCGGAGCCCAAGACGCCAGGATCACCTACACTTCCGTAGAGCCTTTAAAGGCTGTGATCACCGGAGCAGAAGAAGTGAAATGCTGGGAGCCTTATGAAGGACAGGAAGATGGCGGTAATGTATGGGTTGCCAGGATCCCCAACGGCCTTTTCGGCAATTACAATCCCTATACCACACTGGTAAGTGGTGACTGGTTTATTGCTACTTTTATCGCTCACACCGGAGAAGTGTATCTCAATGACAAATCCCTATATGAGGTTACAGAGCTGGACAAGGTTTTAAATCCTGTCAGATCCCGGACTTCCTGGGATCCTGATTTTTCTGTTTATACCTGGTATACGGAACAAGATGAAGAGAAAAATGAGACTGTGATCTATGCCAACTTCCAGGGGGCAGATCCAAATAAGGAAAATGTAGAGATCAACGTGCGGAGAAACTGCTTCTATCCAGACAAGGAAGGGGTAGGCTACATCACTTTGTCCGGCTTTACAGTTACCAAGGCCGCTACCCAGTGGGCCCCTCCCACCGCCTATCAGGAAGGTATGATCGGCCCTCACTGGTCCAAGGGCTGGATCATCGAAGACTGCGAAGTATCTCACTCCAAATGCTCCGGCATTTCCCTTGGAAAATACAGACAGCCAAACAATGACAACAAATGGCTTACCTGGAAATTTAAGGACGGAACCCAGACAGAGCGTGACTGCATCTGCCAGGCTCAGAGAGAAGGATGGACCAAAGAGAATATCGGCTCTCACATTATCCGGAGATGTAATATCCACGACTGCGGCCAGACCGGCATTGTAGGACATTTAGGCGGAGTATTCTCTCTCATCGAGGATAACCATATCCACCATATCAATAACAAGCAGAATCTGGCCGGAGCAGAAATCGGCGGGATCAAAATGCATGCTGCCATTGACGTTATTTACCGGAGAAATCACATCCACCACTGCACCAGAGGCCTGTGGCTGGACTGGCAGGCCCAGGGCACCCGTGTGACCCAGAACCTTTTCCATGACAACTGTCTGCCACTTCCCGATGACTACATAGATCCCGGCGATCCCGGTATGGGAGAGGATATTTTCATTGAAGTATCCCATGGCCCCACCCTGGTAGACAACAACCTGCTTCTTTCCGACCGCAGCGTGAAGCTGGCCACTCAGGGCGTAGCCTTTGTCCACAACCTGATCGCCGGAGCCCTTACCGCTGTAGGAAAAGGCACAGATAACGGAGCCCTTACTTTATCTTCTCCAAGATACACTCCGTACCATGTTCCCCACAGAACAGAAGTGGCAGGCTTTATGACCTTCCTTCACGGAGATGACCGTTTCTATAACAATATTTTTATTCAGATGCCAAAACGGCCGGGAATGATAAAGATCTACGACTATCTCCAGGGAGAGGGAAAGAACGGCTGGGATGACGGAAACTTAGACGTGGGAACCTGGATGTTTGACAAGGGATATCAGCTCTACGAAGAATGGGTAAAAGAATTTGATGGCTACTGCGGCATGGGCAGTCCGGACAGCGACCGGTATTACATCCATCTTCCTGTATGGGCAGAGGGAAATGTATACTTAAACGGCGCAAAACCATGGAAGAAAGAAAAGAACTGCGTGGTAGACAGCACTCATCAAGTTACCCTTTCCCTGGAAGAAAAAGACGGGGAATGGAAGCTGAACACCAACCTCTATGAAATCCTGCCTGAGATCACAGTAGGTACCATCAGCACCGAAACGCTTGGAATGGCCTTTGAGCCGGAAGAATATTTTGAGAATCCCGATGGTTCACCTATCACCTTCAACGAAGACTATTTCGGAAACCACAGAAGTCTCCACCCCTGTGTGGGACCTTTTGAAAATCCGGAAGATGCCGGGAAGAAGCTGAATTAGAAGGTCTTACAGCTCCTCTATATGGCATAAATACAAAAGCTGCCCCATAAATATTCTTAAAGATGTTTCATGGGGCAGCTCCTTCATTTATGCGGCCTCTTTCTTCCTCTCTTTCCTCATAGTCCAGAAATAATACGGGATCAGCGGTATCAGCGCAGCGATCCAGGCTGCCGGGTCGGACATACACACTGCTCCGAAACCGGCGTTTCCTGCCACCAGGGCCACGATTCCCCATCTGGCGATCAGTTCAAAAACCCCTCCCAGCATAGGCACCAGACCGTAGCCCAGCCCCTGAAGGGCGTTTCTGTAAAGATAAATGCTTCCCAGGAAGGGGTAGCACCAGGCCACCGTATTGAAATAAATCTGGGCCGCATCGATCACATCCGTCTCTGAGGGATCTACGAAGATCAGCACCATATATTTTCCCAGGAAATAGATCACCGCCATGATCACGAAGCTGCACACCAGGATCATAGCCTGGGTCAGATATACCCCTTTCCGCACACGGTCCATCTTTCCTGCTCCCCGGTTCTGCCCCACAAAGGTAGCTATAGTAGCCCCAAAAGAAACAAATACCGTACAGATAATATTCTGGATCTTGCTGGCTGCGGAAAATCCCGCCATAGAAACCGGCCCATAAACGTTAATAGCCCCCTGGACGATAATGGTTCCGATAGCCGTAATGGAAAACTGGAGTCCCATGGGAACGCCCAGAGACAACAGCTTCCGAATCACAAAGAAGGAAAATTTAAAGTCTCTTTTCTTCAGTTTCAACACATCAAACTTTTTGATTATGTAAACCAGGCACAGTAGCGCCGAAATTCCCTGGGCGATCACTGTGGCGTAGGCGCAGCCTTCCACACCCATATGGAAAAACACAATAAACCCGATATCCATAAATACGTTCAGCACTGCTGAGATGATCAGGAAATACAAAGGAGAACGGCTGTCCCCCAAAGCCCGGAGCACCGCCGACAGGGCATTATAGGCACAGGTAACAAAAAGTCCTGCATAAATGATCGCCATGTACTTACTGATATCTCCCATCAGTTCCTCCGGAGAGTTCATCAGCCGCAGGATGGGCTCGTTTAAGATCAACAGCCCCGCTGTCATGATCACTACAAAAAACAGACATACATAAATGGACATGGCAATAAAATGCCGCATCCTGACCAGCCGTTTCGCTCCGAACCACTGGGCTACCCAAATGGAAAAACCGCTGGTCAGACCGTTGAGCCATCCTGTCACAAAAAAGATCAGGGAGCCTGTGCTCCCGATGGCAGCCAGGGCATTTACTCCCAGAAACTGACCTGCCACAATGGAATCCGCAATATTATAAAACTGCTGGAAAATATTCCCCAGACACATGGGGATCATAAACTTGATGATCAGCTTTATCGGACTTCCGGTCGTCATATCATTTGTCATAGAAAATGTACCTCCCGCCCCCTCAGGGCCCGTTGTCTCTCGTGGTGTATCCTGCTGCTATATAAGCAGCTGTTTTTGTGATGTTGTACACATATTCTATGCTTTTTTATAAAAAAATCAAGACGGAAAATGCATATTTTTCCTAATGGCAGTCCAGAAGTACTTCTCTGTTAGTTCCGTAAAAAATATTTTCATGCCCGCTGATAAGCTCCAGAAATCTCTCAAATTCATCCCATGTATCTGCGATATCAAATTCGTAGCTATGTCCCCATATGTATAAAATTTTTTCCTCAGACTCCTCTTCCCTCAAAAATTTTTCTCCCACAGAAAAGAGTCTCTCCATATTCATCACATGATACGCATTGGGACGGAAAGCAAACAGATTTTTCTGTCTGCCAAATCCATCTGTAATATCTGTCGTACGGGCATATTGTATAGAGGTATGCGCCTGAATGACCTGGGCCACATGGCGGTTCCAGTTAATGCCCCCGCCCGGATAGGCCATACCATATATTTTTTTCCCGCTGGCCCTCTCCAGATTTTTTTTATCTTCTTCTACCTGCCATATAATTTCCTCATCTTTCAATAATGTAAGATTAGGATGGGTAAGGGTATGTACCGCTATTTCATGACCTTTATAGATTTCTTTGATATCAGATAAATTTATTTTATTATGATCAACCTTCTTTCCTTTCCGTATCAAACTTCCGCTTTTACCGGCCAGTTGGGAATTAATATTAAAAGTACACCGTAAATTATATTTGTCAAATAATTTTATAAGCCGGATATCCTGAGTTACTCCGTCATCATAACTGAAAGTTACCGCCTTCATTTTTCCGTGAAACATTTCCTAGCTCCTTCATCAATATTTCAGTTTTTTGATCCTGTAGTGGCAATTCCTTCCACAAATTGTTTCTGAAAAATCAAAAATAAAATTGCCATAGGTATCACCGCGATCACCGCCCCGGCCATTAACTGGGGATAATTGGTGGTATATTGTCCCTGAAGCATAGCCAGTCCAGCGGATAAAGGCATTTTTTCAACGGAAGTATTTACAATAAGAGGCCAAAGTAAGTCTTTATATGCAAACAATGCTGTGAAAATTGCCACAGATATCAGTCCTGATTTTGATAATGGCAGCATAATCAGGAAAAAAATCTGTCCGGTATTACACCCATCCAGAACTGCGGCTTCTTCCAGTTCATTGGGAATCCCCATGAAAAACTGCCGGAGCAAAAAGATTCCAAAAGTACTTGCCATCCCCGGAATTACCAGGGCCTTAATCGTATTTGCCCAACCCAATCCGGAGACAATAAGATATTGAGGTAAAATAAAAATCTGCGCCGGAACCATCATAGGCAGTAAAACCACAAGAAACAAAACATTCTTCAAAGGGAACTCCATACGGGCAAAGGCATAAGCCGCCATTGCACTTAAAAATACCGCGATGACTATACGGGCAAGGATCATCACTGCTGTATTCAGAAAGAAATCGACGAAAGGCAGCGCCTCCCAGACATCTGCATAATTTGTAAGCTCCCATTTCTGCGGCAATATTGATGGAGGCACCTGCAAGGACTCCGATAAAGACTTAAAAGATGTCAAAACACTCCAGATAAATGGAAAAACCATGACTATAGTTCCAACAGCCAACAGTATATAAATAATAACTTTTCCTACACGTTTCTTACTTTTCATGCTCTGCCTCCCATTATTGATAATGTACCCATTTTTTCTGGACCTGCATTTGTATGACTGTCAGTAGAAGTACAAAAATCAAAAGCACAGTTGCAATAGTGGAGCCATATCCTTTATCATACTGGAGAAATGTATATTTATAAAATAAATACACTATAGATTCTGCAGATTTTAATGCAGGATTTGTAGAATCCACCATCATATAAATATGATCAAAAATCTGAAGAGAACTGATCATAGTTGTTAAGACCACGAAAAACAGTGTCGGGGAAACTAATGGAACTGTGATCCTGAAAAATTTGTCAATGCCTGTTGCGCCATCAATCTCTGCAGCTTCATAATAAATCCTCGGGATATCTTGAAGCCCGGCCAACAAGATCACCATATTGTAACCTACCATAGCCCATATACCCACGATCATAACTGCTAAAAGAACCGTGCTGTTACTCCCTATCCAGTTTGGGCCCTGAATTCCAAGTTTAGACAGCGCATAATTAATTACCCCAAACTCTGAATTATAAAGCCATCTCCAAACCATAGCCACAGCCGCCGGAGCAGAGATCACCGGAAGGAAATAACAGACTCTGAAGAAGCCTTTGCACTTGATATCCGAGTTTAAAAATACTGCCGTGATCAGAGATAAGACAACGCCCACCGGCACCGTCACTAATGTATAGATCACTGTATTTAGCATTGCCTTTCCAAATTCACCATTTTGAAACACACGGATATAATTTTGCAGACCTACCCACTCCGGAGTCTGAAACCCCTTCACCTCATTTAAGCTGAACCAGATTGTCTGGATGATCGGCCATATATTTAAAATACATATCAATATCACACTGGGGGCAAGGAAAGTATATGCCCAGATCCATTGTTTTCTATTGTGTTTTTTCATTTTCTTCACCTGTCCCGCTTTATTCGGCCAAAACCTTGTCTATCTCTGCCGCCAAAGTCTTGCATCCTTCCTCTACTGGCAATTGTCCTGAGAAAATCTGTGTCATATAATCTTTCTCAATATCAATCCACTCTCTTCTGGTAGAGCAATAATTAGATGAAAATCCATACTGAGATGCATCTACAAAAACCTGCGCATTGATATCCGGGAAGCGGTTGACCCACGCATCCTGTGTTCCTTCATAGGCTGATATGGCAGCTCCTGACTCAGATTCAATCTTATTTGCCTCCTCGCCTGATAAATATTCCACGAATTTCCAGGCCTCTTCAGGATGTTCTGTGTTTGCAGCTATACTGTAACCCATTCCACCGCACAGGTCCGCTCTCTGTTTTCCTTTAGCCAAAGGCGCCACATCACAATTAAGACCATCAACTTCCATAAATTCACTGCACATCCAAGAACCTGCGATATGCATTGCAGCTTTTCCAGACTCAAAGTACTGGTCCGCAGTTGTATTTGCATAATCCTCCATAGTAGGTGAATATCCTTTATTGATGAAATCCACCATATATTCTATCGCCTCAATAGTGTTCGGGTCATCGAACATGGACTTTGTTTCATCTGCATTAATAATATCTCCTTCATTCTGCCATATATAATGATAAGCCGCATCATTTGTATTGTACTGAACCAGCAGTCCATATATGCCGTTTTCTGTATCCGTCAGCTCCGCTGCTGCTTCTTTCAGCTTTTCCCAGTCCCAGGTATCATCGGGATAGTCCATATTATTAGCATCAAAAATATCTTTATTGTACCAGAGGCCAAAGGTGCTGTAGTCTTTCGGAATTGCATATTGTCCTCCATCTACATTTAAACTTTTTACAACATTTTCCGGGAACTTAGAAAGATCTGCGATTTCGCTGTCTTCAATCCTCTCTGACAGATCCATAATCTTTCCGCCTCTGGCATAATCATATACCTGTTCCGGATGCATCCACAGGACATCGGGCATAGATCCTCCGGTCCCGGAAGCCTGCATTTTTGTCCAATACTGTTCATAGGGTGTAAGTTCAATCTTGACATTAATATCAGGATTCTCTTTTTCAAAAGCATCTACCATCTGCTGCATGCCATCCTGCTGTAATTTGTCCCATATAGCAAAAGTTAAACTAACCTTTCCGTTATTGTCTGTCTCACCTTTACTCCCTCCGCATCCGCTCATACTGCCCACTACCAAAATTCCGGCTGCAGCCAATGCGATCCATCTGGATTTATTATATTTTTTCATATCTGTCATCTTATCATTTTCTCCTTTTCCTTGTTTTTTTATATAACATGCACATGTATATCTTTATTTTTTCCTTTTTTATAAGTAATATTATACCAAAACCATTCTACATATATAATCAATAAACTGTTCATTCAATTATATATTTCTTGCATATCCTTTCATTATCTCTTATACTACTGGAAAAGGAGGTCAATGTAATGAAGAATTCATTTGATTACTATCTGGACGTCAGAGAATTTCCTGATGATCTTGATATTATTATAAAAAATATTGGATTTTCTCATAACAAGCCTAACTATACCCATGGATACGACCGCAGAGAATATTATATTCTCCACTATATTATTGCCGGTTCCGGGATCTACACAGTAAACGGAAAGACTTACCATCTCTCCGCTTTTGACGGATATGTTGTTCCCCCGGATACCTCTGTTATTTATATAGCCGACTCTGAGACCCCCTGGACTGTCTATTGGGTAGGATTCTATGGAAAAAATGCTTCTGCCTTTTTAGAAAGAGCAAAAATCAACAATGCAAATCTGACTTTTCATTATGATCAGGATGACACAATAGCCAAAGATATGGAAAGCCTCTTTTCTCTAGTCCAAAAGCCAACCAGAACAGGAGAAATGCTTCTTTCCTATGTCTATCATATTTTAGGTACACTCTCCAGCCAGTACCGTCGTTCTGTGGACCTGTTTTCAACACATAATCACTTTTATGCCTGTGTGCAATATATAAAAAATAATATCCGTCTGCCTATTCAGGTACAGGATATCGCCGATGACCAGAATTTAAGCACTTCTCAGGTTTATCGCATTTTTAAAAACAATTGCGGATTATCTCCTCATCAATATATTGATAAAGCAAAAATAGAAAAAGCCTGCGAATTTATCAGAGACACCAACCTTTCCTATCAGGAAATTTCTTTTCTGGTGGGTTATGAATATATCTCACATTTTTTCAAGGTATTTAAAAAAGTAACAGGATGCACACCTTCAACATACAAAAAACTAATTTTTGAAAATAAGCTTTAAAAAAAAGAAGACAACCTGACCCTATCATTGTCGTAGTTGTCTTCTCTTTCTTTTACTTACTTTTTTCCTTTATTTTTATTCCACAGTCACAGATTTTGCCAGATTCCTTGGTTTATCCACATCCAGACCCTTTGCCACGCTGACATAATATCCCATCAGCTGCAGGGGTACGATGGCCAGGCTGGTAGTAAAGTACTGGTCTGTCTTTGGTACATATACGGAGAAATCCGCTGTGTCCTCAATATTATAATTTCCATACAGGGTCAGGCCCATAAGGTAAGCTCCACGGCTCTTTACCTCTACCATGTTGCTCACTGTCTTCTCGAACAGGGCTTTCTGGGTAGCCACGCCTACAACCAGAGTTCCGTCCTCGATCAGACTGATGGTTCCATGCTTTAATTCTCCCGCGGCATAGGCCTCGGAATGAATATAGCTGATCTCCTTCATCTTCAGACTGCCTTCCAGACTGATGGCATAGTCGATACCTCTTCCGATAAAGAAAATATCCTTTGCATTAGCATATTTGCTGGCAAACCACTGGATCCGCTCCTTGTCATCCAGAGTCTTCTGGATCTTATCCGGAAGCGTTTCCATCTCCTTCAGCAAAGCTGCATATCTTTCTTCGTCAATAACACCCTTGACCTTTGCCGCCTGGATAGCCAGGAGATATACAGCGATCAGCTGGGTGCTGTAAGCCTTGGTAGTAGCCACGGAAATCTCCGGCCCCGCATAAGTATACAAAATATAGTCACTTTCTCTGGCAATACTGGATCCTACCACATTTACGATCCCGATCACCGGCACTCCTCTCTCCTTTGCCAGACGAAGAGCTGCCAGACTGTCTGCAGTCTCCCCTGACTGGGAAACTACGATCACCAGAGAATTTTCTTCCAGGATCGGATTTCTGTAACGGAACTCAGAAGCCAGATCCACTTCTACCGGGATCTTTGCCAGACCTTCGATCACATATTTGCCAACCACTCCCACATGATAAGCGGAACCACAGGCTACGATATAGATCCTCCGAACTTCTGCCAGAGTTTCATCCTCCAGGCCTGCCTGGGAGAAATCAATGCTTCCCTCTTTTACGTAAGCGCCGATGGTATCTTTCACTGCCTTTGGCTGCTCATGGATCTCTTTCAGCATGAAATGCTCATAGCCGCCTTTTTCCGCAGATTCTGCATCCCATTTAATAGAAACCAGATCTTTCTGTATCTCTTCTCTGTCGATGTTGTAAAAATGGATCTCGCTTTCTGATAATTCAGCGATCTCCATATTCCCGATATAATATACATTTCTTGTCTTATCCAGGATAGCCGGAACATCTGAAGCGATCAGGGCGCCTGTGTCGCTCTGGCCTACGATCAGCGGGCTGTCCTTGCGGGCGGCAAAGATCTTTCCCGGATAATCCTTGAACATTACGCCAAAAGCGTAAGAACCCCGGATACGGAGCATAGCTCTGGACATAGCCTCCAGAGGAGTGCCTGTCTTCTTATAATAATAATCGATCAATTTTACCGCAATCTCTGTGTCCGTCTGGGAGTAAAAGCTATATCCGGATTTCAACAGCTTTTCCTTCAGTTCCTGATAATTTTCAATGATCCCGTTGTGTACCAGGACCACAGACCTGTCGTCTGAACAGTGAGGATGGGCGTTGCTTTCAGAAGGTTCTCCGTGAGTCGCCCACCTGGTATGTCCGATACCGCAGGTTCCCGGTACGGCCATTCCTCCGTCCGTCTTCTCCACCAGGATCTTCAGACGCCCTTTGGCTTTTACGATCTCCGTCTTACCGGTCTCATCATTTCTCACTGCGATCCCAGCAGAATCATATCCTCTGTACTCCAGCTTAGACAGGCCGCCAAGCAAGATCGGGGCTGCCTGCTCTTCTCCTACATATCCTACAATTCCACACATAATATTCTCTCCATTAATGAAATACTCACAGCCTTTCTGGCTTTTCTCCTCCAGAAAAGGCCTCAGACAGGGAGAACTTCTCCCTTCCTATATCCAGTTTTTAAACGAGTATATTCTACCATGTATTTCAAAATCTGTCATTATGAAATTCCGATTATGTTTCTGTCTCTGCGCCCAAATTGACTTTCTTTCCGGAATATGCTACCCTCAGTGTACGAAATGAGAAAATTAATAACAGAAAGGACAGATTATCATGAAAACTTATCAGATCAGCGAATTATCTACTATAGATGCTCCTGTACTTCTTCCTCTCTATGAAGGCGCATCCATTCCCCGGGAGTTCTCCGGATATCTCACCGGCACAGAAGACCTGGATCTGGAAGCCGGAAAACTGTATCACATCCTGGCTCCAAAAAAACTCCTTCTTCTGGGACTTGGCAAAGCAGAGGAGATGACCCCGAAAAAATTCCGGGAGACCATAGGCGCAGCTATCCGCTCAGCTAAAAAAGACCTGTGTATCTTTATCGATCCCGCAGCCAGAGAAGGTTTCTCTATCGAAAGTGCTGCCACTGAGGCAGCTTTTGCCGCAGGTTTCAGCCAGTACGACTTCACCAAAGTCGGAAGCCAGCCGGAAAAGAAACCGGAGATCTCCCTGATCTCTTCCGCAGACATCGACACAGTGTGCCAGGCTGCCCAGACAGCAGCCGCCTGTGTCAACCATGCCAGAGATCTGGGAAATACCCCCAGCAATATCATGACACCCGAAGCCCTGGCAGAAGAAGCCGCCAGCATGGCAAAAGAACTGGGTCTGGAATGTGAGATCCTTACCAATAAAGAACTGGAAGAAATAGGAGCCGGAGCCATCCTGGGCGTCAACAGAGGCTCTTCCCACGGTGCCCGTCTGATCGCCGTGAAATATGAGGGAGCTCCCGGGGAGGATTACACCGCTCTGGTGGGAAAAGGTCTGACCTTTGATGCCGGCGGCTACAACCTGAAGACCGGCACTCATATGGACGGAATGAAATTTGACATGTGCGGCGCCGCCAACGTACTCTGCGCCCTGGAACTGATCGCCAGAAACAAAGCAAAAGTAAATGTTATGGCTGTGATCGGCGCTACAGAAAACAAGATCGGTCCTAACGGCTATACCTGCAATGATGTTCTCACTTCCCTGTCCGGAAAGACTATCGAGATCACCAATACAGATGCCGAAGGCCGTCTGGTGTTATGTGATGCCATTACCTGGGCCCAGAAACTCGGGGCTAAAAAGATCATCGACATGGCCACCCTTACAGGCGCCTGTGTGGCAGCCCTTGGTAAAAATTATACCGGAGCCTTCACAAACTCCCAGGCTTTCCTTAAGGAACTAGAAAAATATTCCGAGAAAACTCAGGAAAAGCTCTGGCAGCTGCCCATTGATGAAGATTTCCATAAACTTGTAATGGAAAGTAATGTAGCCGATATGAATAACTGTGTCCTTGGAGGCGTAGGCGCAGGAAGCTCTCTGGCAGCCGCTTTCCTTGAGGAATTTGTAAACGAAGGCGTTGAATGGATCCATCTGGACATTGCCGGAAGCAGCGACTTCTCCGACGGCAAGCCGTATATGGCAAAAGGCGCTACCGGAGTGCTGGTAAGGACTCTGGGAGAGATGTTTCAGTAAATGTCAGTAATTTTTCAGGGAGTCAACTATTGCAAATAGTTGACTCCCTGGTTACTATAAATCTGATATACTCTGCTTTTATCTATAAAGGCTCTTCCTTCTCCCGGACCGTCCTGTTCGCTTTCATCCTGTACTGCTCTGCCATTTTCATCTCTTCTGCAACCTGGCACGCCTGCTGATAATAATGTCTTACAGCAGTCTGAAAAATACTCTGCTGCTTTTCTTCCAGCAGATCCCTGCTGAACTGTATTTTCTTCCGGTAAGGGATTTTTCGGCTCCCGGTCTTAATATAGTTCTCCTGTTATGTGCTGTTGTACTGTTTATATATCATGACACTTTTTGATTTATTCCCGGATCAGCTCCCGGATCCGCTCCTCTGTTTCTTCCAGCTCCTCTGCTATCCGGGAAATGCTCTTTCCCTTATCAAGCTTTTTCTTGATCTGTTCTCTGAGCTGGACGTTCCCCTTCTTTTATTCCTTCCCTTCTTCCTGCCTGCACTCCTTCCTCCCAGGCATCCTGTCTCTCCATCCGGATATGTTTTTTCTGGTCGTATTCGTATATACTCATCTTCTTCACTTCCGCCCGGTTCTTCTCCAGAAACTCTTTCAGGATCCCTTCCCGGATACACTCTGTAATGGCACATTCCACCGCCTCTGACAAAGGCAGTTCTCTGGCATATTTCCGTACCCTGTCCACGTATTCCGCATAATCTTTCAGATCCCTGCATGCTTCCATCAGTTCCCGGTTATGATTCCGGTTGATGTTCAGCAGCACTGCTGTCAGCTCCAGCTGTGTTTCTTTCATCCTTACCGTATAGAGGTCCGA
>DXIQ01000017.1 GCA_019112785.1 Candidatus Blautia stercorigallinarum | reverse complement strand
ATTTGTAATCAGCAGGTTATCGGTTCGAGTCCGATCATCGGCTTCATGGACCTTTAGCTCAGTTGGTTAGAGCAACCGGCTCATAACCGGTCGGTCCTGGGTTCGAGTCCCCGAAGGTCCACTCGTTAATGTTTTACATTAACACAATATAATAAATATATTTATAAATTATGGCCCAGTGGCTCAGTTGGTTAGAGCGCCGCCCTGTCACGGCGGAGGTCGAGAGTTCGAGTCTCTTCTGGGTCGTTTAAAATGTTCAAAAACATTTTAAGAATGCCGCAGTGGCGGAACTGGCAGACGCACAGGACTTAAAATCCTGCGGGACTTATACTCCCGTACCGGTTCGATTCCGGTCTGCGGCAGTAGGTAAAAGTGAGAGAAACGTTGAGTTTAACAGCGTTTCTCTTATTTTTTTGATTCAAAAAATTTGAACATATAAGGTATGCAGAGATAAAAAATCTGCGTATCTTTTTTAATTGCATAATCTAAAAAATAGGATTATACTGTGAGCAATGGATAGGAAAATGAAAAATTGGAGGGAATAAACTCAATTTTACTCACTTACAAGGAAAAGAAGTATTGAATATAATTTGCTGAAGATTGTCCGTGAAGAGTAGAAGAATATTTAATTCAAAAGGGAAAGATATTTATAGATTGAAATTTCGTATAAGGATAAAAAAAACGAGATGATAGAAGCTATATTGAAAGACAATAATATTATTTAAGACGTTTTACTCTTATATTATTTCTTCTATTTATATGTACCTTGTAGAATAATAGGTAAAATGTAGTTTTATTTGTGAAACTGAACAAAAATCTCGACACCTATCAGTTTGTAAGGGGAAAATGTTTGAAAACCTTTTGAACACTGCAGACTTGATGAAGTTTTCAAAGCCCCTCTCTTTCAGTATTTGCGAAGGAGATAAATAATGAAGTATACAAAAAATGTATTTCTAAAGAATAACAAGAAATGTTTAATTAGAAACGCTACTGGTGAAGATGCACAGGAAGTCTTAAATATTTTTCTTTTAACTCATGACCAAACAGATTTTTTAGCATCATACAAAGATGAAACATCTTTTGATACGGCATTTGAAAGGCAATTTTTGACCGATAGAGAGTGTGCGGATAGGCAAGTTTATCTTTGTGCTATTGTTGACGGGCATATTGTTGGAACTGCAAATGTAGATAGTATAGGAGAAAACAAGGTCAAACATCGTGCAGAATTAGGGGTTGCGATTGATAAGGCTTTTTGTGGTATTGGAATAGGCCGGGCATTGATTACAGCATGTATAGAGTGTGCGAAAGAAGCTGGGTATTCTCAATTGGAATTAGAAGTTGTGAGCGAAAACAGTAATGCAATTGCATTGTATAAAAGTATGGGTTTTATGGAATTTGGACGTAATCCAAGAGGTTTTCGTTCACGCTACCAAGGCTGGCAGGAACTAATTTTAATGAGGTTAGAATTGGAATGACAAAAGATACTGTGAGTAAGTAGAATTCATTAAAAGGTAATTTATACTAGGAGAATAAAAGGCATAGAATCTATGGAATATATATTGATAATTATTATTGGGATTTTATTTTACATAGAAATAAATAAACTAAAAAAGCAGGTGAAATCCCAACAAATTCAAATAGACGCTTTATGTAAGAATACTGGAAATAATCAATTAGCAACATGCCATATCTCAGATGAAGACAAAGAATATCTGATTTCATTAAAAAACAGTGGAAAAGAAGTAGAAGCCATTAAAAAGGCAAGGGAAATTACAGATATGGGATTGATAGAAGCAAAACAGTATATTGATTCGCTTTGAATATGTATCGGATTAATAGGGAGAAATATGAAATCTTTAAAGAAGCATAGCATAATAATAAAAATTTTATTGACGATATTTATTGTTGGTATTGGTAGCTTTATAGTTATTCACCAGTACGAAAACAGGCTGATGAATCAGACAGTTGGCGGTGTATACTCTTCTTATATAGAGGGGACTGTATCGAACATGGGTAATGACTATATTAATGTGAATTCCAGCAGGATATATTCTGCGGAGAAATCCTCTGATACCAGCAAAGAAATATATATTTCCCTTAAAAGTGCTTCAAGAGATGTATATCGCGTAGGTTCAAAAGTCAGAGTTGGAACTATTGAAGACCCGTTTAACAGCGATCAAATAGCCGGTATGAATGTTACTGTTTTAGAGTATTAATTAAGAGAGAAATGTTGATTTTACAGCATTTCTCTTTTTGTATCTGGAAACACAACTGTTAGCCTTTTCAGTTACAGGTTCTGTATATGACCTTGAATCCCGGCCTGTCGGGGATAGTAGAGTCCTATAAAACCAGCCTGATCCGGGTGTCTGCGATCATTGGGGCACCGCTTTTCAGTATTTTCCAGGAAATTGCCAAGTCAGCTTCTGGAAGAGCATGGTGATTTTCTATTTGCCAAAACATACAATATGTGGTAAAATATGCAAAAGTGTGGATAGAGCCACCTAAGATTAAAGTTCTAAAAATAATGTCATGTCAGTTCTGACTATAAATTCCAGATGATGTAAGTAAAAAGTACGATAATTAATGGATACTAAGAAAGGATTTTAGAATGAGAGAAAAGTATGAATCCCTGTCATTAGGGGCATTAAAAGAGATTGCAAGGGCTAGAGGAATGAAAGGGCTCTCTTCATTAAAAAAGAGTGAATTAGTGGAACGTATGCTCCAGGAAGATGAAAAGGATAAGAAGCTGGCGGAAAAGAAAGAGGCCAAGGCGGAAGGGAAAAAAGAGGAGCATAGAAAAGAAGAAAATAAAAAAGAAGAAATCAGAAAAGAAGAACATAGAAGGGAAGAGCATAAAAAAGAGGACAGTCAGGAAGGCAGAAGCGCCAGAGCGCCTATGGAGCAGTCTGAACTGGACAGCGGACAGAGCGTAACGGGAATTCTGGAAGTGCTTCCGGACGGATACGGATTTATTCGTAGTGATAATTATCTCCCGGGAGACAATGACGTTTATGTATCACCTTCCCAGATCCGGAGATTCAACTTGAAAACCGGAGACATCCTGAAGGGAAATACCAGGGTAAAAAGTCAGAACGAGAAATTTTCTGCCCTTTTGTATGTGACTTACATTAACGGGTTTAAGGCAAATGAGATGCAGAGAATGAATTTCGAGGATATGACTCCCATCTTTCCTAATGAAAGACTGTATCTGGAGCGCCCAGGCGGAAGTATGGCTATGAGGATCACCGATCTGGTCAGTCCTATCGGAAAGGGGCAGAGAGGTATGATCGTTTCCCCGCCAAAGGCCGGTAAGACTACACTTTTAAAGGATGCGGCCAAATCGATCCTTCGTAATAATCCGGAAATGCATCTGATCATTCTGCTGATCGATGAACGTCCGGAGGAAGTAACGGATATGAAAGAGACCATCAAAGGAAAGAATGTAGAGATCATCTATTCTACCTTTGATGAGCTTCCGGAACATCATAAGAGAGTATCGGAGATGACTATTGAAAGGGCGAAACGTCTGGTAGAGCATAAGAAAGATGTGACAATCTTTATCGACAGTATTACAAGACTGGCCAGAGCTTATAACCTTACGGTTTCCCCCAGCGGCCGTACGCTTTCCGGAGGTCTGGATCCGGCGGCTCTTTACATGCCAAAGAGATTTTTCGGAGCAGCCAGAAATATGCGGGAAGGGGGAAGCCTGACCATTCTGGCTACGGCTTTAGTAGATACAGGAAGCAAAATGGATGATGTGGTTTATGAAGAATTTAAGGGAACCGGTAATATGGAGCTGATCCTGGACAGAAAGCTTCAGGAAAAGAGAGTATTTCCGGCCATTGATATCGCAAAATCAGGTACCAGAAGAGAAGATCTTCTTCTGACCCCGGAGGAGCTGGAGGCAGTGGAAATCATGCGTAAAGCCCTGAATGGTATGAAGTCTGACGAAGCTACTGAGAACATCCTGAATATGTTTGCAAGAACCAGGGATAATAAAGAATTTGTCCAGATGATCAAGAAACAGAGAATCCTGTAAGTTTTCTATATTAGGACTTGCAATTAGAACAAATATATGCTACAATTTATAAGCTGTTTGAAATTGATAAACGCATAAAACCATATAAATTATAAACTTATAGAAGAGGTGAAAAACATGAAAGAAGGAATCCATCCAAAATATCAGGAATGTACAGTGACATGCAACTGTGGAAATACATTTAAGACAGGTTCTACCAAGTCTGAGCTGCGCGTAGAAGTTTGCTCCAAATGTCATCCTTTCTATACAGGACAGCAGAAAGCTGCACAGGCCCGTGGACGTATTGATAAGTTCAATAAAAAATACGGCATTAATAAATAAGATGTATGAAGAGGTTGAGGTTTTCGGACTTCAGCCTCTTATTGCGTTTGGAGGAAAGAATGAAATCATCGAATATCGGCGGACAGGCGGTAATGGAAGGCATTATGATGCGCCATGGAGATGTTTATTCTGTGGCTGTACGCAAGCCTGACAAAGAGATTGAGATCAAAGTGGAAGATTATAAGAGTATTATAAAGAATAAGAAGATCTTAAGTCTTCCCATTATAAGAGGAGTATTTAATTTTATAGATTCGTTGGTGGTAGGAACGAAATGTCTTATGTATTCCGCCACTTTTTTTGAAGAGGAAGAAGATTACCGGAAGCGGAAAGAGCTTCAGGGTGAAGAGAGGGAAAAGGAAGAGGCTAAGAAGGAAAAAGAGGATAAGATCCTGATGACCCTTACGGTCTGCTTTTCCGTGGTGTTTTCTGTGGCCCTGTTCATGGTCCTGCCGTATCTTCTGGCCAGCCTTCTCCACCGTGTAGGGGCTACGGAGACACTGGTGACCATTGCCGAAGCCGCAGTAAGGATCCTGCTGTTCCTGCTTTACATGTTTCTTATTTCCAAAATGGAAGACATACAAAGGGTATTTATGTATCACGGAGCGGAGCATAAATGTATTAACTGCGTGGAACACGGACTGCCCCTGACAGTAGAAAATGTAATGAAAAGTTCCAGGTTCCATAAAAGATGCGGAACCAGCTTTCTGTTTTTTGTGATTATTGTGAGTATAATCTTTTTCATTGGATTTTTTGCAGTGGTTCCGGTAAAGACCATGTGGCTGCGGGTAGTGATCCGTATCCTGCTGGTACCGGCTATTGCCGGGATTTCCTATGAGTTTATCCGCCTTGCGGGAAACAGCGATAACCCGGCTGTAGCATTTCTGTCTAAGCCGGGCCTGGCCCTGCAGAAGCTGACAACTAAGGAGCCCACGCCGGATATGACAGAAGTAGCTATTGCTGCGGTGGAGGCTGTTTTTGACTGGAAAGAATATCTCAGGGAAAACTTCCCGGATACAGTGATCCCGGAGGAACCCTGATGATGAAGAATTACAGAGAATTGCTGGAGTTTGGAAAAAGCCGGCTGGAAGAACAGGGGATAGAGAATCCCCGGCTGGACGCTTGGTTTCTTATGGAATATGTGTTTCAGATCTCCAGAACCTGGTATTTTCTTCATGAGGAGGAACAGCCGGGAGAAAAAGAGGAGAAACAATATATAGAGCTGATCGAAAAAAGAGGAGCGCACATCCCCCTCCAGCAGTTGACTCATGAAGCCTATTTTTACGGGCTGAAATTTTATGTGGATGAAAACGTGCTGGCGCCCAGGCAGGATACGGAGATCCTGGTGGAACAGGTCCTTGAAAATCTTCCAGGGGATCAGGAACTGGAGATTCTGGATATGTGTACGGGAAGCGGCTGTATTTTGCTGAGTATCCTGGCAAACCGGCCCAAAGCCCGCGGCATCGGCGCTGATCTTTCAGAGAAAGCTCTGGCGGTAGCTGAGAAAAACGGGAGAGATCTGGGAATAAAGGCCAGGTGGATCCACAGTGACCTCTTTGAAAAGATCCAGGAGCAATATGATGTGATCGTCTCCAATCCCCCTTACATCCGGACTGATGTGATCCAGGGACTGATGGAGGAGGTTCGCCTTTATGAGCCTTATATGGCTCTGGACGGCCATGACGACGGTCTTTATTTTTACCGGAAGATCATCGCCCAGGCAGGAGACTATCTGAAACCGGAGGGGCTGCTGGCCTTTGAAATCGGTTATGATCAGGGAGAAGCGGTATCTTCTCTTATGAAGACCCAGGGATATACCCAGGTGCATGTGTTCAAAGACCTGGCAGGTCTGGACAGAGTAGTAACAGGAAGAAAAAATCAGGAGGAAAAATATGTTTGATAAATTAGATGACATTTTAGTACGCCTTGAAGAAATATTAAATGAATTGAATGAGCCTACTGTGGCCAATGACACAGCAAGGTTTCAGAAATTAATGAAGGAGCAGAGCGAGCTCCAGCCTATTGCGGCAGCCTATAAGGAGTATAAAGACTGTAAGCAGACTGTGGAGGACAGTCTTTCCATGCTGGAGGAAGAGTCTGATGAAGAAATGCGGGAAATGCTGAAAGAAGAGCTGTCCGAGGCTAAGAAAAGGATCGAGGAGCTGGAACATGAGCTGAAGATCCTGCTTCTGCCAAAGGATCCTAACGACGAGAAAAATGTTATTGTGGAGATCCGTGCCGGCGCCGGTGGTGACGAGGCTGCCCTGTTTGCAGCGGAAATCTACAGAATGTATGTGAAATATGCAGAATCCCAGCGCTGGAAGACAGAGCTTCTTACCTTAAATGAAAACGGTATCGGCGGCTTCAAGGAAGTTACCTTTATGATCTACGGACAGGGAGCCTATTCAAAACTGAAATATGAAAGCGGTGTCCATCGTGTACAGAGAGTGCCGGAAACAGAAAGCGGCGGCCGGATCCATACCTCTACTATTACAGTAGCTATCATGCCGGAAGCTGAAGAAATCGACTTCCATCTGGATCTCAATGACTGTAAGTTTGATGTTTTCCGTGCTTCCGGAAATGGAGGTCAGTGTGTAAATACCACCGACTCTGCGGTACGTCTTACCCATATCCCTACAGGGATCGTGATTTCCTGTCAGGATGAGAAATCACAGCTTAAGAATAAGGATAAGGCATTGAAGATCCTTCGTTCCCGTCTGTATGACATGGAACTGCAGAAGCGCCATGATGAAGAAGCAGAGGCAAGAAGAAGCCAGGTAGGAACCGGAGACCGGTCGGAGAAGATCCGGACGTATAACTTCCCTCAGGGACGTGTGACAGATCACAGGATCAAGCTGACCCTTCATAAGCTGGATTCGGTTTTAAACGGCGATCTTCAGGAGATCATTGATAATCTCATCGCGGCAGATCAGACGGCAAAACTTGCTAATATGAACGAATAGGCGGCAGATGAAAGACTGGCGGTCCTGGACAGTGCCAGGTATCTGACCCGGCTGCCGGCAGACATAAAAGAAAAGGAGCTTATATGGGAAAATCATTATTTATAGCAGAGAAGCCCAGTGTCGCCCAGGAATTTGCCAAGGCTCTGAAGGTCAATACTCAGAGACATGACGGTTATCTGGAATCAGAGAACACGGTGATCACCTGGTGCGTGGGGCATCTCATTACCATGAGCTATCCGGAAAAATATGATGAGAAGCTGAAAAGGTGGAGCCTGGAGACTCTGCCTTTTTTGCCCAGGGAATTTAAGTACGAGGTGATCCCCTCCGTAAAAAAACAGTATGATATAGTCAGCAGCCTTCTGAACCGGAAAGACGTGGAGACCATTTATGTATGTACGGACTCCGGAAGAGAAGGAGAATATATCTATCGTCTGGTGGCTATGATGGCCCATGTAGAGGAGAAAGACCAGAGACGGGTATGGATCGATTCCCAGACAGAAGAAGAGATACGCAGAGGCATCCGGGAGGCAAAGGATATCCATGAATATGACAATCTTTCTGCCTCTGCCTACCTACGGGCTAAGGAAGACTACCTGATGGGAATTAATTTTTCCAGGCTTCTTTCCCTGAAGTACGGGAATGCAGTATCCTCTTATCTGGGCACAAAATATCAGGCCATATCGGTAGGGCGTGTTATGACCTGTGTCCTGGGCATGGTGGTACGCAGAGAACGGGAGATCCGTGAATTTGTGAAAACCCCGTTTTACCGGGTCCTGGGGAAATTCGAGCTGGGGGGCCGGAGCTTTGAAGGAGAATGGCGGGCGGTGGAAGGCAGCCGGTATTTCCAATCTCCTCTGCTGTATAAAGAAAACGGCTTTAAGGAAGAGAAAGATGCCCGGCAGCTTCTGGATATCCTCAGCGCAAATCCTCCCCTGACTGCAGTGGCGGAAAAGATCGAGAAGAAGAAGGAAAATAAAAATCCCCCTCTTCTGTTTAACCTGGCGGAGCTGCAGAATGAATGTTCCCGGTTCTTTAAGCTGAGCCCGGACGAAACCCTCAGGATCGTTCAGGAACTGTATGAAAAGAAGCTGGTTACTTATCCAAGGACGGACGCCAGAGTGTTATCTACAGCCGTTGCCAAGGAGATTTCCAAGAATATCAGAGGTCTGAGAAACTATGAACATGCCAGTAGATTTGCAGAAGAGATCCTGGAAGCAGGAAGCTATAAGAATATCGGGAAGACACGATATACTAATGATAAACAGATTACAGATCACTATGCCATCATTCCTACCGGTCAGGGACTAGGAGCACTGAAAGGACTGAATCTTCAGTCTCAGAAAGTCTATGAAGTGATCGTAAGGCGTTTTTTAAGTATTTTTTATCCTCCCGCAGTTTATCAGAAGATCAGCCTGGTATCCTCTATTGAAAAAGAACGGCTGTTTTCTTCCTTTAAGATCCTGGTATCCGAGGGATATCTGAAGGTTACGGGATATTCCTTTGGAAAAAATAAGAAGGATGAGACCGGAGGAAAGGGCCAGGAGGAAGAACAGGTAGAAGATGGAGCTTTTCTGGAGATGATCCAGGGAGTGAAAAAGGGAAGCACTCTTCCTGTTAAAGAATTTTACATAAAAGAAGGAGAGACTTCTCCTCCCAAAAGATATACTTCAGGATCTATGATCCTGGCTATGGAAAATGCCGGCCAGCTTATCGAGGATGAGGAACTGAGAGCCCAGATCAAGAGCAGCGGTATCGGAACCAGCGCCACCAGAGCGGAAATCCTGAAAAAGTTGATCACTATCAAATACCTGGCGTTGAATAAGAAGACACAGGTGATCACTCCTACTCTTCTGGGAGAAATGATCTTTGATGTGGTGAATGCCTCTATCCGTTCCCTTTTAAACCCGGAGCTTACGGCAAGCTGGGAGAAAGGGCTGACCTATGTGGCGGAGGGGAGTATTACCTCTGATGAATATATGGTAAAGCTGGAAGATTTTATCCGAAAGCGGACCCAGGGAGTCATGGGATTGAGAAACCAGCTTGCTCTGCGTCAGTATTTTGACAAAGCGGCGGCATATTATAAGAAATCCAACACCAGGACCGGGACGAAAAAAGCTAAAACGGCTTCTAAAAAATAAGAATCCGTTTTTTCGGCGGTAAAAAGAAAACTTTTCGTCCTGCCAAAGAAAACGGGAAAAAACAGTTGGAAAAAACTTTGCGCCATAGTAGAATAGTAGAGAAAAGTTAAGGAAGAAAGCAGGTAGAAAAATGGAACAGTTAAAGATCAGCGAGCTTTACAGTGATTTAAGCAAGACTCTGGCAAAGGAGCTTTTAGAGAGTAAAACCTATCCCTGGGAAGTGCTTCCCTGTATCAGCGAGTTTATTGTAAAGCTGGGCAATACCTTAAGCGAAGAAGAGTATGAAAAAAAGGGAGAAAATGTGTGGATCGCAAAATCTGCAAAAGTAGCTCCCACAGCCTATATTAACGGTCCGGCTATTATCGGAAAAGATGCGGAAGTACGTCACTGTGCTTTTATCCGGGGTAATGCCCTGGTAGGAGAGGGAGCAGTTGTGGGAAATTCCACAGAGCTGAAAAATGTGATCCTTTTTGATAAGGTACAGGTGCCTCACTATAATTATGTGGGAGACTCCATTTTAGGATATAAGTCCCATATGGGAGCAGGCTCCATTACCTCAAATGTAAAATCTGATAAAAAGCTGGTAGTTGTGAAAGGAAAAGAAGCCCATATTGAAACCGGGCTGAAGAAATTCGGGGCTATGCTGGGAGATGAAGTAGAGGTAGGCTGCGGTTCCGTGCTGAATCCGGGAACTGTAGTGGGAAGCCACACCAATATCTATCCTCTTTCTTCTGTGAGAGGGGTAGTTCCCTCCCACAGTATTTATAAAAATCAGAATGAAGTGGTAGATAAGATCTAAATCTGAAAAATTGCATAACGGATACAAAAAAGTATCAGCAGATGGACAGGGTAAAAGAGATAGAAAAGATATTTCATGCCCTGTCCTTTTTTGTGATTATACATGTTCAACGGGATAAAAGCCAGGCAGGCCAGGGGCTCCCACAGGAGACATAGACATCCTGCGATAGTTTTTTCCAGAGGATACTGATAGAAAACATAAAGGATGATGATCAACACAATGCCTCTCCAGTCATAATCTGCCTGGAAAAACCACCCTGCAAGGATCCCTGCTGCTGCGGGAAGAAGAGGCAGGAGCGGGTGGATCGAACGGGATCTTTCCATTCCCCATATGGTGAGCAGACCGAAAAGCAGGGTAAACATGACATTCTGATAGGAAAATTCCAGGATACTGCTGTTGAAAGCAAGGTCAAAAGGGATTTCCGAGATCAGGGCAAAGAGAAAAAGGCGGAAGGCATATTTTTTTCTGTTGGAGGTATGAAAAAAACCTTCTACCAGCAGAAAACAGAAGATCGGAAAAGCCAGCCGTCCGATCCCTCTGAGTACCTGATCGATCTGAGAACAGAAAAGACTGGCAGGATAAGAAAGGGCAGTGGGAAGCTGCCGATTATAGGAATAGATCACCCCATGTTCCAGGATCACAGCTCCGATATGGTCGATGAGCATAAAAATAAGAGCAAATAATTTCAGGGTGCTGCCGGTAAACACAGGGGGAAGAAGGCTTTTTCCCCGGTAAACAGATTTATAAGAAAACATAGAAATCCTTTCCGGAGCTTTCCGTAAAATTTTTGGAAAGTCCTGTAAAATTTTTGTACGATCACAAAAAATTATAGCACAGACGGCTTTTGTATGAAATAAAATACCTGCAATTTCTTGCAAATCGGGGGAATTCTGAGTATCATATCAAACATGAGAGTATTGACAAGCAAAAAGAAAAGGGAGAGTTAAACGTATGAGAGGACTAGATACAAACGTAAAAAGAATCCGCAGAAAAGTGTTCAAAGAAATTGCCAGGGTAGGATTTGAATCAGAACCGGAAAATCTGGTGGCAGATATAGAGGCTATTCCTTACCATATTGTGCAGGAACGTGCTACCTACAGAGAAAGTATCTACAGGGAAAGAGCAGTTGCCAGTGAACGTGTGCGTCTGGCTATGGGTATGTCTCTGCGTCCTGAGAACACGGCGGTGCATATTACCGCAGGTCTGGAAGCAAGCAATATTGACGAGAAATACTACGAACCGCCTCTCATGCAGGTAATTCCTTCAGCCTGTGATGCCTGCGAGCCTAAGATGTACGAGGTATCCAATATGTGCCGTGGCTGTGTGGCCCACCCCTGCAAAGAGGTATGCCCCAAAGGCGCCATCAGCATAGTGAAAGGAAAATCCATTATTGATCAGGAAAAATGTATAAAGTGCGGAAAGTGTAAATCCGTATGTCCCTATGACGCTATTGCCAAGAAAGAACGGCCCTGCGCCAGAGCCTGCGGAGTCAACGCCATTGAAAGCGATGAGCTGGGAAGAGCAAAGATCAACAATGAAAAATGTGTTTCCTGCGGTATGTGTATGGTAAATTGTCCTTTCGGCGCAATTTCCGATAAGTCCCAGATCTTCCAGCTGGCACATGCCCTGAAAGAGGGAAAACAGATCATAGCTGAGGTAGCGCCTTCCTTTATCGGACAGTTCGGAGCTGACGTAACTCCCAGAAAGCTGAAAGCCGCCCTGCAGGAAATGGGCTTTGAAGAAGTGTATGAGGTGGCTCTTGGAGCAGATATCGGCGCAGCTTCTGAAGCCCATCATTATGCGGAAAAGGTCAGCACAGGGGAGCTTCCTTTCCTTCTCACATCCTGCTGTCCTTCCTGGATCATGATGGCGAAGCATTTCTTCCCGGATATGAAGGGAAATATTTCTCAGGAGCTGACTCCTATGGTGGCTACTGCCAGGACTATCAAGAAGCAGTATCCGGATGCAAAAGTAGTTTTCATCGGGCCCTGTGCGTCTAAAAAACTGGAGGCTTCCAGAACCGATGTGCGAAGCGATGTGGACTTTGTAATCACCTTTGAGGAGCTGGCCGGAATGTTTGAGGCGAAGGGAATCGATCCGTCTCAGTGCGAGGGAGATTCTTCCTTCCACAATGCAACGGCAGCAGGACGTGGATATGCTGTGGCAGGAGGCGTTTCCAGCGCTATTGAAGCCTGCCTCCATGAGTATTATCCGGAGGTAGAAGTCCATATTGAGCATGCGGAAGGTCTGGATGAGTGTAAGAAGATCCTTATGCAGGCAAAGGCCGGAAAGCTGAAAGGCTGTATGATCGAAGGAATGGGCTGTCCCGGGGGCTGTATGGCAGGCGCGGGAACCATAGCGCCTTTGAATAAAGCAGCGGCGGAACTGAAAAAATACAAGGCGAATTCTTCCAGACAGCTTCCGCCGGCTGAACTGGCAGAGATCGAATTAGACTGATATTTATAGAAAAACAGAGAACATAAGCCTGGACGGTGTCAGAAATTCTTAACGGATTTCTTACATTATCCAGGCTCTTTCTTTTAAAATCTTTAGAAATTCTTTAAGTTTGGGAACCTGTTTTCTTTAAGTCTATGTTTTACCATAATAGACAGATCAAGGAAAAGAAAAGGGGGAACCTTTATGAAGATATTATTGACAACGGATTGGTACAAGCCTGTAGTAAACGGTGTAGTAACATCTGTAATAAATTTAAAGAAAGAGCTGGAGATGAGAGGCCATGAGGTAAGGGTTCTGACCCTGTCCAGAAACTTTGAATCTTATGCGGAGGAAGGAATTTATTATATCAAATCTCTGAATCTGGAGAAGATCTATCCTAATGCAAGGGCCGTGATCCCTCATGCAGAACCTCTGATCCAGGAACTGATATGGTGGAGACCGGATGTAGTCCATTCCCAGTGTGAATTTATGACATTTTCTTATGCGGCCAAAATCGCAAGAAAATGTAATTGTCCATTGATACATACCTATCATACGGTGTATGAAGATTATATCCATTATCTTCCGGGAGGATTTTCTCAGTATAAGACCGGGGCGAAATTAGAGAAAAAAGCGGTGGCATGCTTTTCCAGAATGGTGCTGGGAAAAGCCAGCCAGGTTATTGTTCCCACCCAGAAAGTGGAGAATATACTGAAAAGATACGGAGTGGGAGGACCGGTTGCCGTAATGCCTACTGGGATCGAGCTTGGAAGGTTTAAGGAGGAGATTTCCAGGGAGGAGAAAAATGAGATGAAAAAAGAGCTGGGGATCCCTCTGGAAAACAAGGTCCTGGTCAGTGTAGGAAGATTGGCAAAGGAAAAGAATCTGGAGGAACTACTGGAATATTTTTCAAGGCTTATAAAAGAAGGCTTTGGCAAAAAACTTACTTTCCTCATTGCCGGGGATGGACCTGACCGGGAGGAGCTGGAAACTTTAGCAAGAGAGCTTCAGATTAATGATCAGGTGATCTTTACCGGAATGATCGCTCCTGAGGATGTTGGCAGATATTATAAGCTGGGAGATGTATTTGTATGTGCCTCCAGCAGTGAGACCCAGGGTATCACCTATATCGAGGCTCTGGCCTGCGGACTTCCGGCTCTGTGCAGAAAGGATGAGTGTCTGGATCAGGTGATCACAGACGGATACAACGGTTTTCAGTATGAAAATTATCAGTATTTTAAAATGCATTTAAACTATATCCTGGAGAACGAAGATCGGAGACTGGAAATGGGCCGCAGAGGACGGGAAATTTCCCAGCTGTATTCTACATGGAATTTCTGTACTGCCGCGGAACGGATCTATAGAGAGGCGATCCGGCGGCGGGAACATTATGCGGATGTTGACGGGGAGAAAAAAACAGAAGGCGCCAGAGGCAGATGGAGAATTTTTGCACATACCTGGGCCAAAGGGATCATGAAGAGAGGAGCCTGATAAAATGAAGCGGATCAATATGTTGTCAAAAGCAGATATGGTCAAGGGCCAGGGAGTCCTTTCTGCTCATGATGAGCAGGTGGAACTGGTCAGAGAGGTGATGGAGAACAGAGCTCTTATATCAGAAAATGCAAAAGGATCCAGCGACATTACCCATTATCATTCTATAAACCCGGAATATTATCTTTCTACATTCAGAAGAAGGAAACAGGGAGCTTTGGTGGGATATGTGCACTTCCTGCCGGAAACTGTGGAAAACAGCATTCACCTTCCAAGGTTTGCCAAAAAAATCTTTTATAAGTATATGATTTCTTTTTATAAAAGAATGGACTATCTGGTAACGGTAAATCCAGTGTTTATTGATAAACTGGAAGCTTATGGGATCCCGGGGGATAAGATCACTTATATTCCCAATATGGTGTCGGAAAAGAATTTTTATCCTCTGAAAAAAGAAGAAAAGGAAAAAATAAGAGAAAAATACGGATTCCGGCCAGAAGCCTTTGTTATATTCTGTGCAGGACAGCTTCAGAAGCGAAAAGGAGTCTTTGATTTTCTGGATGTGGCAGAGAAAATGCCGGAATGTGAATTTGTATGGGCAGGAGGATTTTCTTTTGGAAAGATTTCTGAAGGATATGAAGAAATCAAAGCACGAATGGAGCATCTTCCGAAAAATGTCCGGTTCCTTGGCCTGGTAGACAGAAAAGAGATGAACCAGATCTATAACATGGCAGATGTGATGTTCCTTCCTTCTTATGAGGAACTGTTCCCTATGACCATACTGGAAGCCATGAACTGCAGACTGCCTATCCTGGTAAGAAACCTGGATATCTATCAGCCGATTTTGTTCGATTATGTGCAGAAAGGCAGAAATCAGGCAGAATTCGTAAAGATCCTGAAAAGGCTGAAAGAAGATCCCCAGTTCTACAGGGAAAGCGCAGATCTGGCCTTTACAGGACATCATTTCTACAGCAGGGAGCATGTGGGAGATATGTGGAAGAACTTCTATGAAAGAGTTTTTCAGGAAGAACAGGAAAGAAAGAGAGCCGAAAATACAGAGATTGTTCCAGACAGGAGTGGCATTTTATGGAAAGACAAAAAACAGCAATATATTTAAATATATGTACTGTAGCAGGGCTGATCGCAATGGCTTTGTTTATCTGGTACGGGATCCGTACAGGGATCTTTGTTTCCGCAGAAGCTTTGGAAAATTTCCTGGGAAGATTTGGCCTGTGGGCGCCGGTGTTTTTTGTACTGATCCAGTGTGTCCAGGTAGTGATCCCTATTCTTCCGGGAGCTATCGGCTGTCTGGGAGGCGTCCTGATCTTCGGGCCGGTATGGGGATTTGTATATAATTATGTGGGGATCTCCCTGGGATCTATACTGGCCTTCCTTCTTTCTAAAAGATACGGAAAACCCTTTGTCCAGAATATGATAGGGGAGAAAAACTATAATAAGTATATCGGATGGCTGGATAAGGGAACTGCTTTTGACAAAGCTTTTGCAGCGGCGATTTTCTTTCCTGTTGCCCCGGACGATCTTCTGTGCTATATTGCAGGACTGACTAAGATGAGCCTGAAGAAGTTTGCGCTTATCATCATTTTGGGCAAACCGGGATCTATTTTTCTATACAGCCTGGGACTTACCAGCATAACCCAACTTTTACAATATCTCTTTTAAAATACAAAGAGGCGGCTGAATCTGTCGTATTAATCAAATTTGAGAATATTTATACATTTTATTGCTCAGTCTGCAACCCTTTGAGCCTCAGGTCTCAAAGCTATGCTCGACAAATTCGCATAAAATGTATAAATATTCCTGACATATGATTAATGCAACAGATTCCGGCCGCCTCTTTCATGCTTTCAGGAAATGGCTCAGATTTCTGTGAAAGAGAATCTTTCTTTCAGACCGTTGGTCACAACATCATACACGATAGTGCCGCTTTCTAATTTTGTCTTTTCGCAGGTAGCGGCTCTGCTGATGTGGGACTTCATGTATTCATCCAGATCGTCAGTCTGGATTTCTGAGATATCAGAATCCATTTTTCCACGGCACATGTCGCTGATCTCATGGATCATTTCATAAGTTTTCATATAGAAATACCTCCTTATTAAAAAATATTTTATTATAGCGAAATTTTGCTGTATTTATTTTAGCATTATTTTTCGGGAATTGCCAGGGGAGGCTCATAAAAAATCCATGTAAAGTATGGAAATACAAAAATAGGTCTGGATTTTTTTGTCACTTTGTGAGAAAATGTCTTTGAATAAGGTGTCGTATGCGGCGCACTTTAAGTAATTTATACTTGAAAGGAGTTTTAAAATGATTTATTCACATGAAGTAGAAAAAATGTGTCCAGTAGCTCAGGGTGTAAACCATGGAGCAGCTCCAATCCCAGAAGAAGCAAAATGGGTAAAAGCAAAAGAAATCAAAGACATTTCCGGTTTAACACACGGTGTAGGCTGGTGTGCTCCTCAGCAGGGTGCATGTAAGCTGACTCTGAATGTAAAGGATGGAATCATTCAGGAGGCATTAGTGGAAACACTGGGATGTTCAGGTATGACCCACTCAGCAGCTATGGCAGCAGAAATCCTGCCAGGAAGAACTATTCTGGAAGCTTTAAATACAGACCTTGTTTGTGATGCTATCAACACAGCTATGAGAGAATTATTCCTGCAGATCGTTTACGGACGTTCCCAGAGTGCATTCTCTGAAGACGGACTTCCTATCGGTGCCGGTCTGGAAGACTTAGGTAAAGGTCTGAGATCTCAGGTTGGTACAATGTACGGAACATTAAAGAAAGGTCCTCGTTACCTGGAAATGGCAGAAGGCTACGTTACAGGAATCGCATTAGATGAAGAAGACCAGATCATTGGTTACAAATTTGTAAACCTTGGCAAATTCACAGATTTCGTTAAGAATGGTGATGAGCCAAATGTAGCTTGGGAAAAAGCACAGGGCCAGTACGGACGTGTTGCTGACGCTGTTAAGATCATTGACCCAAGAGAAGAATAATGTGACAAACGCAGCAAAAAGGTAATGAATATAGGAGGATTTCATAATGGCTTTATTTGAATCATATGAAAGAAGAATTGACAAGATCAATCAGGTTTTAAATAGCTATGGTATCGCTTCCCTTGAAGAAGCTGAGAAAATTACAAAAGACGCCGGATTAAACGTATACGACATGGTTAAAGGTATCCAGCCGATCTGTTTTGAGAACGCATGCTGGGCTTATATCACAGGCGCTGCTATCGCTATCAAGAAAGGCTGCAAAAGAGCCGCAGACGCAGCAGCAGCAATCGGCGAAGGTCTTCAGGCTTTCTGTATCCCGGGATCTGTAGCAGATCAGCGTAAAGTAGGTCTGGGACATGGTAACTTAGGAAAGATGCTTCTGGAAGAAGATACAGACTGCTTCTGCTTCCTGGCTGGACATGAATCCTTTGCAGCAGCAGAGGGTGCTATCGGTATTGCTGAAAAAGCAAACAAAGTCCGTCAGAAACCACTGCGTGTTATCTTAAACGGTCTTGGAAAAGACGCTGCACAGATCATTGCACGTATCAATGGATTTACATATGTTGAAACAGAATATGACTACTACACAGGAGAACTGAAAGAAGTATTCCGTAAGGCATACTCTGACGGTCCTCGTGCAAAAGTTAACTGCTACGGTGCAAATGATGTTCGTGAAGGTGTTGCTATCATGTGGAAGGAAGGCGTTGACGTTTCCATCACAGGTAACTCCACAAACCCCACACGTTTCCAGCATCCGGTTGCAGGTACTTACAAGAAAGAGTGCGTAGAAGCCGGAAAGAAATACTTCTCCGTTGCTTCCGGCGGCGGTACAGGACGTACACTGCACCCAGACAACATGGCAGCAGGTCCTGCTTCCTATGGTATGACAGATACTATGGGACGTATGCACTCTGATGCTCAGTTCGCAGGATCTTCTTCTGTACCTGCACACGTTGAGATGATGGGTCTTATCGGCGCAGGAAACAACCCGATGGTCGGAATGACAGTAGCCGTTGCAGTAGCCGTAGAGGAAGCTGCTAAGGCTGGCAAGTTCTAAAAAACTAGGTTTTAAAAGATTAAGAGCAACAGGAGCGGTCTTTGCGTAAAAAAGGCAGCTCCTGTTATTAATTATAAGTCCTTCGGAGGTATCTATAGGATAAAGAGTTCTTCGAATAGGCGGCAGTGGAAAACAAATTGTTCAATCTTTTTAAGATTGTAGAATAGTTTAAAAGAATCATGTTATACTTGCTTTAGAGGTGATGAATATATGGCAGCAGGCAATGAAGCTATTTTGAGCAACGAAAAAAATTTACAGTTTTTCAGTATGACCGATATGTAATTCGATTTAAAGCACCATATTCTCTTGAGCGATATACGAAAGTTAAGGAATGGGATCATGGCTACTTGGTCGTAATGGCAAAATATGTACATAACGATAAAGAGGAAGAGGAATATATTGATTTAGTTCCAATTTTGGAAAATTTATACTTTGACGCAGAGGCTTTTTTAGCTCCAATAAAGAAGGTGAGGGTGGCAGATGACAGATGTGAGGAAAGTGGCAGATGAAGCCGATATGATTATCAATGGATATGCTTTTACACAGAGTGGAGAGAAATGCCATGTTCTGAATCTGAGACATCCGGATAAAGCAACTGTATTTTCAAAAAATGGCGAAGTTTTAGAGACAAGTATGGATGATATAGAAATACAGATTGTAAAGGAGTATTATTTTACATCCCACTGTGTGATTGAATGTATGCACGTTCATGCAAGTGATAGAAAATTAACAGAGGCAGGATCAGCCAAATTTTTGTGAGGGATAATGGTGAGACTGTTTTGCAGAACAGGGGTATTTTGAACGATAGAGAGATTCGTATCATACAAGGATTTATAAAGCAAAATTATCGTGAAATGTATTTGAAATGGACAGAATATAGTACAGAAGGTTTCTATGAAAAATAACATAAAAAAGCGAATGCGGACATTTTTATGTATAAATTATAGAGTAAATTGCCCTTAGTATTTAAGACCTGGTTGGTCTTTGTTTACTAAGGGCAATTTTGTGGCTTGAATTATCCGGAATCGTTTAAATACGTCTAGCTGGAAATTATATAGTGGAATATGTTAGAATAGCAGTGGTATAAATAAAGCAGAAGAGGATTTATGACTGACGGAAAGAGTATGTTGGGAAAAATTGTAAAAGTTACAGTTGACCGTCCAATGGGGAGTTTTCATCCGAAACACCAGAATCTGTATTATCCCGTTAATTATGGTTATATAGAAGGAATCCCAGCCCCTGACGGGGAAGAACAGGATGTGTATATATTGGGTGTGGACCGGCCGGTGAAAGGATTTACAGGCAGGATTATAGCTGTAGTCCGCCGGTCGGATGATGTAGAAGAAAAATGGGTGGCAGCACCTGAGGATATGTCTTTTACCAGAGAGCAGATACAGGAGCAGATATTTTTTCAGGAACAGTATTTCCAGTCGGAAATTATTTTACTGGATGAGAGAGAAAGGCAGGAATGAAATATGACAGAAAGAAGAGAAAATCCGGCACGCCCGGAAGGAGAAATCGGAGAAAAAATGCTGAAAAGAATGAACAAGAGCCATGGTCCTCTGAGAGATTTCGGACTTTCACAGATTTCCTGGCGTCCTCATATGCGGATCCTGGATGTAGGCTGCGGCGGCGGAGCCACTATCCGGGAAATGCTGGAACTGTCCAAGGACAGTGTTATTGACGGCGTGGATTATTCAGAGGTCAGTGTGGCTCAGTCCCGGGAACTGAATCGGGATTATCTGGAAAACAGATGCCATATCTGCCAGGGAGATGCGGCTGAACTGCCTTTTATGGAAAATACTTATGATCTGGTGACGGCAGTGGAGACAATATATTTCTGGCCGGATCCTGAGAAAGCCCTTTCTGAGATCCTGAGAGTGCTGAAACCATCCGGTATATTTGCCGTGCTTAATGAAGGCAGCGATCCTGATCAGTGTGACTGGCCGGCGATCGACGGTTTTTTGCGCATATATCGTCCGGAAGAGCTGAAGTCATTAATGGAAGAAGCAGGTTTTGAAGAGATAAAAATATATCATGGAGAGGGCCAGATGATCTGTGTCACCGGAAGGAAAAAGGGTGAGGAGAGATAATGGATCAGATTCTGTATCATTACTGCGGACTAGATGCATTTCTGAGTATCATTAAGAATTCCACTTTATGGCTTTCAGACATACGTAAATCCAATGATTATTTAGAATGTGTATACTGCAGAGATAAGATAAATGAGAAGATCAGAGGTTTTTTGGAAGACGATAAAGAAGCTTTGGAAGCCTGGGATTTCGGATATAATATAAATTCGGATCTGAGTATGGATATGATATCCTATGTTGCATGTTTCTCAGAAAATAAAGATCAATTAAGCCAGTGGAGAGGATATGCGGATAACGGTGCAGGCATTGCCGTGGGGTTTTCCAGAGAAAGCTTTGCAGACTTAAAGGAAGCCGCCCCGTCTCATATCTCTTTTCGGAAAGTGATCTATGATGAAAAAGAGCAGGAAAAATTCATTGAAAGGATCGCCCGGGAAAGTATAAAAGCTATGGAAACCAAACCTGTGGCCCAGGTGGCAGCAGAGTTGAACCAGAATTACCGGCTTCAGTTTCCTGTGCTGAAAAATGCCAGCTTTGAAGAAGAAGCAGAATGGCGGATCATTTTTAATGACAGTTTCAGTAAAAGAAAAAGGCATGTAGGAAAAAATATCTTATTTTCAGGGATACGATACACAGTCAGGGAAAAACGGCTGGTTTCCTATATTGAAATGGATTTTTCAAAGCTGAAATATAATGCCATAAAAGAAATCTGGATAGGACCTAAGGCAGAGGTGGAAATACAGGATATCCTGCACCTTTTAGACGTATATGGATATTATGATGATGTGGAAAATTATAATGAGTCCGCGCCTATAAAGATTGCCCATTCTGCCAGCTCCTACAGATAGTCCTTGTTGAATTTTCCTGTGTTTTATAGTATATTAGTAGCACCGAGAAAAATACAATAGGAGAAAAAGAAAGATGAAGAAAACAGCATTAGTCATCATGGCCGCAGGACTTGGCAGCCGTTTTGGAAAAGGTATCAAGCAGCTTGCAAAAGTAGGCCCTGCTGGTGAGATCATTATGGAGTATTCCATTCACGATGCGTTAGAGGCGGGATTTAATAAAGTAGTTTTTATCATTCGCAAAGACATCGAAAAGGAATTTAAAGAGATTATCGGTGATAAGATTGAAAAGATCACAGAGGTAGCTTATGTATACCAGGATCTGAAAGATCTGCCGGAAGGGTTTACCTGCCCGGAAGACAGAACAAAGCCCTGGGGAACCGGGCAAGCTGTTTTGGCAGCAAAAGAGGCAGTCCAGGAACCTTTCCTGGTGATCAATGCCGATGATTATTATGGAAAAGAAGCTTTTGGCAAGATCCATGACTATCTAGTGGAAGAAAAAGAAGAGGGAGAAAAGATGGATATCTGTATGGCAGGCTTCATTCTGGCGAATACTCTGAGCGATAACGGGGGAGTAACCAGAGGCGTCTGCACCTTAAGCCCGGATCAGAAATTGTTAGGGGTTACAGAGACCTTCAATATCCAGAAGACAGAGAATGGACCGGCTGCGGTAGACGAAGAGACCGGAGAGAAGACTTATCTGGACGCCCAGACGCTGGTTTCTATGAATATGTGGGGATTCCAGCCGGAATTTATGGATGTGCTGGAAAAAAGCTTCGTAGAGTTCCTGAAAGGCGTGGAGTCGGGAGATCTGAAAAAAGAATATCTCCTTCCTGGAGTTGTAGATCAGATGATCAAAGAAAACAGAGCAGAGGTTTCTGTTCTGAAGACTCATGATACCTGGTTTGGTGTAACTTATCAGGAAGATAAGGAAATGGTCATGAAGTCTTTTAAAGATCTGGAAGAAAAGGGAGTATACAAAAATCCTCTTTTTGCCTGAATCCAATTAAAAAGATGCGGATATAGGACTGAAGATCACAGAACTTTGAAATGTATTTGAAATATAGTAAAGGAGCCAGTTATGGGAAAATATTTTGGAACAGACGGCTTCCGTGGGGAAGCAAATGTAAATCTGACAGTAGAGCATGCTTTTAAAGTAGGACGTTTTCTGGGATGGTATTTCGGAAAAGATCACAAGGCCCAGATTGTAATCGGAAAGGACACCAGAAGAAGCAGCTATATGTTTGAGTATTCTCTGGTGGCAGGTCTCACTGCTTCCGGAGCTGATGTTTTTCTTCTCCATGTAACGACTACACCTAGTGTTTCCTACGTGGTCCGGACAGAAAATTTTGACTGCGGCATTATGATCTCTGCCAGTCATAATCCATTTTATGATAATGGTATTAAGATCATTAATGGAAACGGACAGAAGATGGAAGCATCTGTAGAGGCTCAGATCGAGGCTTATATTGACGGGGAAATTCCGGAGCTTCCCCTGGCAAAACGGGAGAATATCGGCCGTACAGTGGACTTTTCAGCGGGAAGAAACCGTTATATCGGATATCTGATTTCGATTCCCACAAGAGCTTTTAAGAATGTACGGGTAGGACTGGACTGTGCCAACGGAAGCGCTTCCGCAATTGCAAAAAGTGTATTTGACGCACTGGGAGCCAAAACTTATGTGATCCATAATGAGCCGGATGGGACCAATATCAATACCAACTGCGGCTCCACACATATTGAAGAGCTGAAAAAATTTGTTAAGGAAAAACAGCTGGATGTAGGCTTTGCCTATGATGGAGATGCGGACAGATGTATCGCAGTAGACGACCAGGGAAATGAAGTAAACGGAGACCTGATCATGTATGTCTGCGGTAAATACATGAAGGAACAGGGACAGCTGAATAACAATACTGTGGTTACAACAGTTATGTCCAATCTGGGACTTTATAAAGCTCTGGAGAGAGAAGGAATCGCTTATGAGCAGACGGCAGTAGGCGATAAGTATGTCTGCGAAAATATGATGGCAAACGGCCATTCTATCGGAGGAGAGCAGTCCGGACACATTATTTTTGCTAAACATGCAACAACCGGAGACGGTATTCTTACTTCTCTTAAGCTGATGGAGGTCATTATCGAAAAGAAAGTTCCTCTCAGCACTCTGACAAGAGAGGTGAAGATTTATCCTCAGGTACTGAAGAATGTAAGGGTTCATGATAAAAAAGAAGCCAGGGAAAATCCAAAAGTGAAAGAAGCCATAGAAAAAGTGGAAGCCGCACTTGGCAGCGACGGCAGGATCCTGGTCAGAGAAAGCGGAACAGAGCCCCTGATCCGTGTTATGGTGGAAGCGCCTACGGATCAGATCTGTGAAGAATATGTGCAGCAGGTAGTGGATGTTATGGAAGCGGAACATCTGGTGCTGGACTAAAGAAACGGAGAGGTACAGTTGAAGAAAAAAATCCTCGGGATAACAGGTATCCTGTTATGCCTGCTTGGGGGCTGCAGCAGCAGCCCCACCTCTTATGAGACAGGAAAAGAGAATTTAGAACAGCAGAATTATACTCAGGCTATAGAAAGTTTCCAGAATGCGGTGGAGGAAGATGACCATACAGCAGAGTCCTGGAGAGGAATCGGGGTTGCATGGACGGAGCAGGGGGTATATGACAAGGCCCAGGAGGCTTTTGAAACAGCTTTGGGACTGGCCGGGGAATCGGGCAGAGCCCTGAGGAAAGATCTGTATCTGTATCTGGCAGATGCCCAGTATCATCAGGGAGATTACCAGAGCTGTGTCGATACCTGCGATTCTCTGCTGAAGATCGGCAAAGAGAATGACGGATATTTTCTGAGAGGCAGCGCATATCTGCATTTAAAGGAATATAACCGGGCAGACAGCGATTTCGCTAAAGTTATCTCCGGATCAAAAAATTATGAGGATTATCTGGATGTTTATATGGTCTACCGGAACTGCGGCCTGAATGCAGACGGCAGCGCATATCTGGAGGAGGGACTGAAGATAGAAGCAGATAATGGAGAGGACTACTACAACAAAGGAAGGATCTATTATTATCTGGAAGACTATGAGAATGCCAGGAAAGCATTGGAAACCTCTGCGGATAAGGGATATGCTATGGCCAGGATATATCTGGGAAAAGTTTATCTGGCAATGGGTGAGAATGAAAAAGCCAGGGAGACATATGATCAGTGCCTGAAAGAAAAAGATCTGACAGCAGAGGCTTACAATGGCTTGGCCTACTGTTCCGCCTCAGAGGAAGACTATGAGACTGCATTGTCTTATATTCAGGAGGGCCTTGACCAGGCGGCTCAGGAAGAACAGCAGTCTCTTCTTTTTAATCAGATCATTATATATGAGAAAATGACAGATTATGACAGCGCCAGAGAGAAACTTAGTGAATACCTGGAATTGTATCCGGCAGATGAAAATGCCATAAGAGAAAATTACTTTCTGGAGACAAGATAAAGGAGCTGCCTGGGAAGGAACTCTTAATTTAGAAGAGGACTTTACCGGGCAGCTTTGTCTGTATATTAGGAGATTATATGGAATTATATGAATTGAAAGAAGAAACAGAACGGGTGATCCTGGTGGGGGTGGCAACCAGAGAAAACGAGGATGTCCAGGAGTCTCTGGATGAGCTGGAAGAACTGGTAGAGACTGCAGGAGCCCAGACAGTAGGAAGAGTAGTACAGAGCCGCGAGGGGATCCATCCCGGCTATTATGTGGGTACAGGAAAGCTGGAGGAGATCCAGATGGCAGTCCGGGCATTAGACGCCACTGGGATCGTCTGCGATGACGAGCTGTCTCCATCCCAGATAAATAATCTGGAAAGGGAATTAGAATGCAAGGTTATGGACAGGACAGTGGTGATCCTGGATATTTTTGCCGCCCGGGCCAAGACCAGTGAGGGAAAGATCCAGGTAGAGCTGGCTCAGCTTCGATACCGGGCCGCCAGACTTACGGGACTAGGTACCTCTCTTTCCAGATTGGGAGGCGGGATCGGAACCAGAGGACCCGGAGAGAAAAAACTGGAAATGGACCGGAGACTGATCAAAACCAGGATATCCCAGCTGAAGCGGGAGCTGGAACAGGTGAAGCGTCACAGGGAACTGCTTCGGGAGGGAAGAAAGAAGGACAATCTTCTCACCGGAGCCATTGTGGGCTATACCAATGCAGGAAAATCTACGCTGCTGAATACTCTGACTCATGCGGGAGTATTGGAAGAGGATAAGCTGTTTGCCACTCTGGATCCTACTACCCGAGTTCTGGAACTGCCTGGGAAACAGAAGATATACCTTACGGATACCGTAGGATTTATCCGGAAACTTCCTCATCATCTTATTGAGGCCTTTAAGAGTACTCTGGAAGAGGCAAAGTATGCGGATGTGATCATCCATGTAGTGGATGCCTCTAATCCTCAGATGGATCAGCAGATGTATGTGGTATATGAGACACTGAAAGAGCTGGGGGTAAAGGACAAGAAAGTAGTGACCTTATTTAATAAGCAGGATAAGATATCCGGTGAGGAGATTTTCCGGGATTTTCAGGCGGATTATGTGCTGAAGATCTCTGCCCGGACCGGAGAAGGTCTGGAAGATTTCAAAAAGGTGATGGAGAAGATCCTTATAGAAAACCAGATCTATCTGGAAAGAAATTACAGCTACCAGGAAGCCGGAAAGATCCAGCTGATCAGAAAATACGGACAGCTTCTCTCAGAGGAGTATACCCCTGAGGGTATCTATGTAAAAGCCAGGGTTCCGGCAAATATTTACGGACAGATAGAAGAAGATCCAAAAGTATAAAAAGAAAAAACGATGAGGGGTGCGGATCTCATCGTTTTTTCTTTATCAAAACCAGGATTATTTCTGATTATTTTTTACTTCCATCATTTTCATAGCACGAACCTTCAGAGGCAGACCGAACAGTGTGATAAATCCGTCTGCGTCGTGATGATCGTAAAGATCTCCGGTAGTGAAAGAAGCCAGAGATTCATTGTACAGGCTGTATGGAGAAGTAGTTCCTGCCTTGATGATATTGCCTTTGTACAGTTTTAATTTTACTTCACCAGTTACATATTTCTGGGTGGATTCCACAAAAGCCTGGATGGCTTCTCTTAACGGAGTGAACCATTTTCCTTCATATACAACCTGTGCGAACTGACTGCCCAGTTTTTTCTTTGCTTCCATAGTGTCTCTGTCTAAGATCAGTTCTTCCAGCTGATCATGAGCTTCCATCAGGATGGTTCCGCCGGGAGTTTCATAAACACCTCTGGATTTCATTCCGACTACACGATTTTCTACAATATCAATAATACCAATACCGTTCTCTCCGCCTAATCTGTTCAGTTCTGTGATGATCTCGGAAACTTTCATAGCTTTTCCATTTAAAGTTTTAGGAACACCGGCTTCAAAAGTCATAGTGATCTCCGTCTCTTTATCAGGGGCTTTCTGAGGTGTCACGCTCAGCACCAGAAGATCGTCGTAATTCGGCTCCTTAGATGGATCTTCCAGTTCCAGTCCCTCATGGCTGATGTGCCACAGATTCCGGTCACGGCTGTAGCTATGGCTGGCATCAAATGGAAGATCAATGCCGTGAGCCTTGCAGTAAGCGATCTCATCTTCTCTGGACTGCATGGTCCATACATCGGTCATACGCCATGGGGCAATGATCTTAATATCCGGTGCCAGGGCTTTGATACCCAGTTCGAAACGGATCTGGTCATTTCCTTTTCCGGTAGCGCCGTGGCAGATAGCAACAGCCCCTTCTTTTCTGGCAATCTCTACTAATTTCTTTGCGATTCCCGGACGGGCCATAGAGGTTCCGAGAAGGTATTTATGTTCATATACGGCACCTGCCTGAACACAGGGCATAATATAGTCGTCGCAGAATTTATCTACGATATCTTCAATATATAATTTAGAAGCTCCGGACATTTTTGCTCTTTCATCCAGTCCGTCCAGCTCGGCACCCTGACCGCAGTTTACGCAGCAGCAGATGACATCATAATCAAAATTCTCTTTTAACCACGGGATTAAAGCTGTGGTGTCCAGTCCGCCGGAATAAGCTAAAACAACTTTTTCTTTCATTAGATGATCCTCCTGTAAATATGTAAAAATCTATTTTTTTCTTCGTTGCTATTGGTACTATACAACAATTATTATAATTATGCAATAGAAAAATGAAAAAAATTAAAATCCCCTATTATGGTCAAAACCTGTGAAAATCTTGTTCGTAAGTGAAGGATCCCAGGACTTACTACATTATATATGCTATAGATTTTAAGGCATTTTCCACTGATCAGATTACAGGTTTTATATGTGAGATGGAAAATGAAAAAGAAAAATATAAATTTTTATCTTGCATATATATAAAACAGGATGTATAATTATTCAATATTTTGGAAGAAATATGCATAATTTTTTCTTGCATGGGCAGGAGAACAGGAGTATGATGAACACAGACCGCTGCCAGAGAGAAAATGACGGCAGCAGATAAAGGAAAAGAGGTTAGGAATATGATAAAAGCAGGAATCATCGGAGCTACCGGTTATGCAGGAGGGGAGCTGGTGCGGATCCTTCTGGGACATAAAAATACGGAGATTAAATGGTACGGCTCCAGAAGCTATATTGATAAAAAATATTATGAAGTTTACCAGAATATGTTTGAACTTGTGGATGATGTATGTCTGGATGATAATATGGTCCAGCTGGCCGATCAGGTAGATGTGATCTTTACCGCAACCCCTCAGGGGCTGTGCGCTTCTATGATCAATGAGGAGATCCTTTCAAAAGTAAAAGTAATAGATCTTAGCGCGGACTTTCGTATAAAAGATGTAAAGGTTTACGAAGAGTGGTATAAGATCTCCCACAAAGCTCCGGAGTTTATACCTGAGGCAGTATACGGATTGTGTGAGATCAACCGGGAAGCGGTGAAGAAAGCAAGACTGGTGGCAAATCCGGGCTGTTATACCACCTGCAGTATCCTGACCTGTTATCCTCTGGTAAAAGAAGGGATCATCGATCCGGATACCCTGATCATTGATGCCAAGTCCGGCACTTCCGGGGCAGGCAGAGGGGCAAAGGTGGACAATCTTTTCTGTGAAGTCAACGAAAATATGAAGGCCTACAGTGTGGGTAATCATCGGCATACACCGGAGATCGAGGAACAGCTGGGGTATGCGGCAGGAAGAAAGCTGACTTTAAGCTTTACCCCTCATCTGGTACCTATGAACCGGGGAATACTGGCTACCGCTTATGCTTCTCTTACCAGGCCTGTATCCTATGAAGAGGTGAAGGAAATTTACGATCAGTACTATAAAAAGGAAAAATTCGTCCGCGTGCTGGATAAGGACATGTATCCCCAGACCAAATGGGTAGAAGGCAGTAATTATGTAGATATTAATTTTAAGATAGATCCAAGGACCAATCGGATCATTATGATGGGAGCCATTGATAATCTGGTAAAAGGCGCTGCCGGACAGGCAGTCCAGAATATGAATCTGATGTTTGGAGAAGAAGAGGATGAGGGACTCAGGCTGGTGCCTATGTTCCCCTGATGTGGAAAGGAGAAATAAGGAAAATGAATGATAAAATAAAGGTGATAGACGCAGGAGTGACTGCCGCCAGAGGATTTCAGGCAGCAGGGATCGCAGCAGGGATCAAAAAGGGCGGAAAAAAGGACATGGCAATGATCTATAGTGAGCGGCCCTGTGTATGTGCAGGAACTTTTACAACCAATGTGGTAAAGGCGGCACCGGTAAAATGGGATCAGAAAGTGGTGGCGGATTCAGACTTCGCCCAGGCTGTGGTGTGCAACAGCGGCATTGCCAATGCCTGCACCGGGCAGGAAGGATATGGTTATTGTCAGGCTACAGCTGAGGCTGCAGGAAAAGCCCTGAATATTCCCGCGGAAAGTGTGCTGGTGGCTTCTACGGGAGTGATCGGACAGCAGCTTCCTATGCCGGTCTTAGAGGAAGGAGTAAAAAATCTGGTGCCTCTGCTCCTGGGAACCAGGGAAGCGGCGGCTTTGGCAGCGGAAGCTATAATGACTACAGATACGGTGAGAAAAGAAGCAGCAGTAGAAATTGAAATCTCCGGGAAAAAAGTAACTATAGGAGGAATGTGCAAAGGTTCCGGGATGATCCATCCCAATATGTGTACCATGCTTTCTTTTGTTACCACAGATGTACAGATAGATAAGGCGCTGTTAAAGGAAGCATTAAAGGAAAGTGTACAGGATTCCTACAATATGATCTCTGTAGACGGTGACACTTCTACTAACGATACGGTACTTCTTTTAGCCAATGGAATGGCGGATAATCCTGTGATTAAAGAGAAAGATCAGGATTATGAACTTTTCAAAGAAGCTCTGGATTATATAAATAAGACTCTGGCCCAGAAAATCGCCGGGGACGGAGAGGGAGCCACCGCTCTTTTTGAAGTGAAAGTGGTAGGGGCCCTGGATAAAGAGCAGGCAGTGACCCTTTCCAAGTCTGTGATCACCTCAAATCTGACAAAAGCTGCTATCTTCGGTCACGATGCCAACTGGGGCAGGATCCTGTGCGCAATGGGATATTCAGGGGCAAAGTTTGACCCGGAAAAAGTGGATCTGTTTTTTGAAAGCAAAGCAGGCAAGATCCAGATCATGAAAGACGGTGTGGGAACAGATTATAGTGAGGAGGAAGCTACAAAGATCCTTTCAGAGGATAAAGTCACTGTAATTGCCGATATCAAAATGGGAGAGGCCACAGCTACTGCCTGGGGCTGTGATCTTACCTATGATTATGTGAAAATAAATGCGGACTACCGCTCATAAGGGGGAAAATAAAATGGTTAAGCAGAAATATCTGGACAAGGCTGAGGTACTCATCGAAGCCCTTCCATATATACAGAGATTCAACAGAAAGATCATTGTGGTAAAATACGGCGGAAGCGCTATGGTGGATGAGCAGCTGAAGAGAACTGTGATCCAGGACGTGGTACTTCTGAAACTGGTAGGATTTAAGCCTATCATCGTTCACGGCGGCGGCAAGGAGATTAGCCGCTGGGTCAGCAAAGTAGGGAAAGAACCTCAGTTCATCAACGGATTGCGGGTGACAGATGAGGAGACTATGGAGCTGGCTGAAATGGTTTTGAACAAGGTAAACAAAGAACTGGTGGCTCTGGTGGAATCTTTGGGGGTAAAGGCTGTAGGAGTCAGCGGCAAAGACGGGAATCTTCTGAAAGTGGAGAAAAAATATTCCAATGGACAGGATATCGGATTTGTAGGGAATATCACGGAAGTAAATCCCAAGATCCTGTCAGATCTTCTGGAAAAAGATTTTCTGCCGATTGTCTGCCCCGTGGGAATGGATGAAAATTATCAGACTTATAATATTAATGCTGATGACGCGGCCTGCGCCATTGCAAAGCAGATGCATGCGGAAAAACTGGCGTTCCTTACAGATATTGAAGGGGTATACAGAGATCCTCAGGATCCGTCTACACTGATCTCCAAGCTTTTTGTAAAAGAAGCCAGAGATCTTATCGACAGCGGAAATGTAGGGGGCGGCATGATTCCCAAGCTCCAGAATTGTGTGGATGCCATTGAAGGCGGGGTTTCCAGAGTCCATATCCTGGACGGAAGGATCAAACACTGCCTTCTTCTGGAAATCTTTACAGATAAAGGTATCGGAACCGCGATTTTGAGAAAGGATGGAATACAGTATTATGATGTGCAGTAAGGAATATATGGAAAGAGCCGAAAATGCAGTGCTCCACACTTATAACCGTTTTCCGGTAGTTCTGGACAGGGGAGAAGGCGTGCGTCTCTATGATCTGGAAGGAAAAGAATATCTGGATTTTGGCGCCGGTATCGCGGTTTTTGCTCTGGGCTACGGAAACAAAGCATACAACCAGGCCTTGAAGGATCAGATCGATAAGGTGATACATACCTCCAATCTGTTTTATAATGTTCCCATGGTGGAAGCGGCAGAAAAACTTCTCAAAGCTTCCGGACTCAGCAAAGTTTTTTTTACCAACAGTGGGACAGAGGCTATTGAAGGAGCCATCAAAGCAGCCAGAAAATATGCCTGGCTGAAGGACCAGAGTACAGATCATGAGATCATTGCCATGCGTCATTCTTTCCATGGAAGAAGCCTGGGGGCTTTGTCTGTAACAGGAAATGCTCATTATCAGGAGCCTTTTAAACCCCTGATCGGAGGGATACGGTTCGCGGATTTTAATGACCTTGACAGTGTGAAAGCCCAGATCACTGAGAAAACCTGCGCCATTATCCTGGAACCTGTCCAGGGAGAAGGAGGGATTTATCCCGCCAGCCGGGAATTCCTCCAGGGGCTTAGGAAACTCTGCGATGAGAAAGATATCCTGCTGATCTTAGATGAGATCCAGTGCGGTATGGGAAGGACCGGAACTATGTTTGCATTCCAGTCTTATGGGGTTATGCCGGATATTATGACCTGTGCCAAAGCCCTGGGCTGCGGCGTTCCGGTGGGAGCTTTTGTGTTAAATGAAAAAACAGCCGGGAATTCTCTGGCCCCGGGAGATCATGGGACTACATACGGCGGAAATCCTCTGGCCTGCTGTGCAGTGAGCAAAGTCTTTGATCTTTTTGAAGAAGAAAAGATCCTGGAGCATGTTCAGGAGACAGCCCCTTATCTGGAAGAAAAACTGGACAAACTGGTGGAAAAATATGATTTCCTTACAGAAAGAAGAGGAAAAGGCCTGATGCAGGGACTGGTGGTCAGCGGCAGACCTGTGGGCGAGATCATAAATAAAGCGATTGAAAACGGTCTTTTTGTCCTTTCCGCAGGATCAGATGTACTGCGTTTTGTTCCGCCTCTGATCATTACTAAGGCAGATATTGATGAGATGGTGGAGAAACTGGAAAAATCCTTTTAGATTTTAGCCTGAGACAGGGATGGAAGTTCCCCAATGCCGGAATGAAAATCCTTTTTATGGGAAAATATATCAGAGAGAGGAGCCGCGGCATGAATTATGACAGAGAATATTAATATTCCTGATATATAATTCATGTAACAGCTCCTGTAAAGGTATTTTGGAACATAAGGAGGAACAGGATGTGTGGGGAATTTTAATCGCCCTTGTCTCCGGGGCGCTGATGAGCATTCAGGGTGTGTTTAATACTGAGGTGACAAAACAGACCAGCTTATGGGTATCTACCGGCTGGGTACAGTTTTCGGCATTTCTGGTATGTATCGGTGCCTGGTTATTTACCGGCAGAGAGAGGATCGGGGAACTGGCCATGGTAAACCACCGGTATCTGCTCCTGGGAGGCGTCATAGGCGCCTTTATTACCGTGACGGTGATCCAGAGCATGTCCGCCCTTGGACCTGCCAGGTCAGCCATGCTTATTGTGGTAGCTCAGCTTGCAGTGGCTTATATCATTGAACTTCTGGGACTGTTCGGAGTGGAAAAATCTCCCTTTGAATGGAGAAAACTGATCGGCATGGGAATTGCCATTGTGGGGATCGTAATTTTTAAATGGGAATAATGTACAAAAAACAGCTCCAAGAAGGAGCTGTTTTTTGGATTGCCGTTTTTTAAAGATAATGCTATACTGTATTTACATTTCAAGAAATTGTTTCCGGCGTTTCAGCCATTGTTTCCAGAATAAGATTGCAGCAGGCAGATCATGTGAGAATACCAGAAAAATCCCAGGGGATTTTATAAGAACTTGAAAATAAATATTGTAAAGAGACTATAAATTCGTTACAATAAATACAGTTCTACATACTGGACTGTTTCTGTCTGACTGAAACCGGGAGGTATGCAGAATGAAAAAAAAGAAAAAGTTTTTAGCAATGATCTTTCTGGGCGCGGTCATGGCTCTGAGCGCCTGCCAGGGAGAAAAGGAGGAGATCCTGATCGGTCAGGCAGAGGTGCTTTCCCAGGAGGCAGATGCTGAGAATGCTGATGAACAGGAAGTATCGGAAGCTTCTTCGGGAAAAGAAGGAGAAAAGACCGCTGATACAGAAAACAGTGAAAAAATCCTTCCCACTGTCTGGGTGGATGTAAGCGGAGCAGTGAAAAGCCCAGGAGTTTATGAACTGGCTGCAGATTCCAGAGTCTTTCAGGCTATAGAGGCGGCGGGAGGATTTACGGAGGAAGCCGATGCTCAGTGGTTGAATCAGGCAGAACCGGTATCTGACGGAGAAAAGATCCTGGTTTATACCAGGGAAGAGACTCAGGAACTGAAGGAACAAGGAGTCTCTGTTTCTCAGATAAACCAGGAAACCACAGAGGCAGAGACCGGAACACAGGGAAAGATCAATATTAATCAGGCCTCTTTGGAGGAACTCCAGGAAATACCCGGCATCGGAGAAGTCCGGGCTCAGGCCATCATTGATTACAGAGAAGAGGCCGGGGGGTTTGGAAGTATAGAGGATATTCAGCAGGTCTCCGGTATTAAAGGAAAGACCTTTGAAAAAATAGAAGCTTATATAACAGTAGAATAGGAGAGAGCAGATGAGCAGAAGAGTGTTGGTAGTTGATGATGAAAAATTAATCGTAAAGGGTATCCGTTTCAGCCTGGAACAGGATGATATGGAAGTGGATTGCGCCTATGACGGAGAGGAAGCTCTGGAGAAAGCCAGGACAAAAGAATATGATATGATCCTTCTGGATATTATGCTCCCCAAGATGACAGGGCTTGAGGTATGTCAGCAGATCAGGGAATTTTCCAGTGTCCCTATTATCATGCTTACCGCTAAAGGCGAAGATATGGATAAGATCCTGGGTCTGGAATATGGCGCAGACGATTATATTACCAAGCCCTTTAATATTCTGGAGGTAAAAGCCAGGATCAAGGCAATTATGCGCCGGGCCAGCAAAGATGAGAAGAAAGAAAATACGGAAAAGGTCCTGGTAAGCGGTGATCTGAAACTGGATCTGGAGGGAAGAAGAGTCTTTATCGCTGATAAGGAGATCAATCTTACTGCAAAAGAATTCGATCTTCTGGAGCTTCTGGCGAAAAACCCCAATAAAGTATACAGCAGAGAAAATCTTCTGAATCTGGTGTGGGGATATGAATATCCGGGAGATGTGCGGACGGTAGACGTACATATCCGCCGTCTGAGAGAGAAGATCGAGACAGTGCCAAGTGATCCCAAATATGTTCATACCAAGTGGGGAATCGGGTATTATTTTCAGGGATAGAAATCCGTCAACGAGCGAAAACCCGCCAGGAGTGTTTTCGCTCGTTTTTTCCGGTTAAGAAGGGGACTTTCGGAATTTTCGAAAGTGACTCCTGGATAGAAAGTGGGAACAGAACCAATGCAGATAAAATCTAAATTATCTTTTTTTAAAAGTCTCAGGTTCCGGATCATGATCATTATGATCATAATCGGGATCATTCCCGGCTTTATCGTGGAGGGAATGCTTATCAGCTCTTATGAGGACCGGGCCGTGGAACTGAGGCAGATCAATGTGAGAAATCAGTGTGATATTCTGGGAAACCAGCTGATGAGAGAGGGGTATCTCCAGCAGAAATCAGAGACCATAGACAGCGAGTTATCTATGATCTCCTCAATCTACAGTGCCAGAGTACTGATCATAAACAGAAATGGAAGGATCATAGAAGATACCTATGACATCGACGAAGGAAAATATGCTTTTTCCGAAGAAGTGATCCAGTGCTTTGAAGGGGTAAACACCAGCTACTATGATAAGGAGAATACTTATATAGAGCAGACGATCCCTCTGACAAATCAGGAATCTGAGCAGATTGACGGTGTAATGCTGATCAGCGCTTCCATTGCCGAGATACAGGACACTATGGAAATCATGGCACACAGAGGAAATCTTCTTATGCTGATCATCAGTATCCTGGTGATCTTCCTGAGTTTCATCATATCCAAAATCCTGGTGAAACCTTTTTCCAGAGTAAGTAAGGCTATTGAGGAGCTGACCGATGGCTATCTGGATGAAGAAATCTCCGTTACGGACTATACGGAAACAGAGATGATCACCAATGTATTTAATAAATTGCTGAAGCGTATGAAGATCCTGGATGATTCCAGGCAGGAGTTTGTGGCAAATGTGTCTCATGAGCTGAAAACCCCCATGACATCCATTAAGGTCCTGGCAGATTCGCTGGCAGGACAGGATAACGTTCCGGCAGAGCTGTACAAAGAGTTTATGCAGGATATTACGGTGGAGATCGACCGGGAAAACAAGATCATTACAGACCTTCTGGCATTGGTAAAGATGGATAAGAAAGCTTCGGATCTGAATATTCAGAAGGTGAGTATCAATGAACTTCTGGAAAATATACTTAAAAGGCTGAAGCCCATTGCGGATAAGAAGCGGGTGGAGCTGGTCCTGGAGAGCTTCCGTCCGGTAGTGGCGGAGATTGATGAGGTGAAGTTAAGTCTGGCCTTTTCAAATCTGGTGGAAAACGGCATTAAGTATAATGTAGAAGATGGCTGGGTACATGTGACACTGAACGCCGATCATAAGTACTTTTATGTAACAGTATCTGATTCGGGGATCGGTATTCCAAAAGAATCTATTGATAAGATCTTTGAAAGATTCTACAGGGTTGATAAATCACATTCCAGGGAGATCGGAGGAACCGGTCTTGGACTGGCAATCACCAGAAACGCCATTGTCATGCACAGAGGGGCCATAAAAGTGAAAAGTGAAGAACATCAGGGGACTACATTTTCTGTAAGGATCCCTTTGAACTATATTGCATAGGGGGTATTGGCGTGAAGAAAAGCAGAAAAATACTGGCGTTTTTTTTAGTGGTCTGCCTTCTGGCACTGGCAGGCTGCCAAAAAAAGCAGGAGGAAGAAGTGACCAAATACTCCATGTATTACCTGGCATTGTCAGAGACAAAACTGGAGACGGTACCTTTTGAGCCTTCCACAGAAGATACGGAGACTATGATCCAGGAAATCTACCAGAAACTTTCGGAACCTCCTGATTCAGAAGAGTATCTCAGACTGCTCCCGGATGGGGTATTGATGAAAAATTATTCCTTTGAGGGACAGACCGTAACGCTGAATTTTGACGAAGAGTATAAAAAGATGAATAATGCCAGGGAAATCCTGGTGAGAACAGGAATGGTCCTGGCTTTTACTCAGATTCCGGGAGTCTCTTATGTGGAATTTCAGGAAAACGGAAATCCTATGACAGATTCAGACGGCAGGGAGCTGGGGCCCATGGAAAGGAGCAGTTTTGTTGAAAACGAAGGAAAAAATATCAATTCTTATGTATTCGCAGATCTGAACCTGTATTTTGCTAATGAAAATGGCGATCATCTGGTAAAGGAGACCAGAAGGATCCATTACAGCAGTAATGTTCCTCTGGAAAGAGTTATTGTTGAAAAACTTTTGGAAGGACCGAAATCCGAGGGGATGCTGCCTACTCTGTCTTCTAATACCAAGATCCTGGGAGTTTCTATTGTGGAAGGGATCTGTTACGTGAATCTGGATAAAAGTTTTCTGACTGAGACCATGAGTGTCCAGCAGGAGCTTCCTATCTACTCTATTGTGGACTCTCTGACAGACGCCTGCAACATTCATGGAGTGCAGATTTCTGTAGAGGGAGATACTAAGGTGACTTTCAGGGAAAGTATGGGACTGGATAAGGTATACCAGGCGGATTACAGTTATCTGGAGACTGAGGATGAGAATTAAGAGACCCCTGTGCGCTGCCGCCGTCATCTGGGCGGCAGCGATATGGCTGCTGGGGAATGCGGGAATCCCTTTCTTTTCCTGGGATTCTCCTGGGCTTTTGGGGGACGTGAAAGATGAGAAAGTCCTTGTTACAGGCATCCTTTATCAAAAAGATATCTATGAGACAGTTACAAATCTATATCTGAAAAAAGCAAATCTGATCATTCTGGAAAAAGAATATCCCATAGACAATATTAAAATCACAATTGAAAATGAAATTCTTTCCGAACCTGCACAGCAGGGGGACCTGACTGCTGTCCGGGGAGAACTGGAAGAGATTCCGGAAGCCGCAAATCCGGGGCAGTTTGATGAAAGAATCTATTATTATGCCAGAAAAGTAAAGTGGTATATGGATGGAGAAGAGTTTCAGATCCTTCAGAAAGAAACAGATCCGGTCCTGGCGCTTCAGGGAAGGATCAAAGAAAGAATATCCCTGGGGCTTCAAAAGGCCTTTGGCAGTGAAAAAAGCGGGATCATGGAGGCTATGATACTGGGAGAAAAAGGAAATCTGGGCCAGGAAAATAAACTGTTGTTTCAGATTATGGGGATCTCTCACATTCTGGCCATATCCGGCACACATCTTTCGATTTTAGGTTGGGGACTTTATAAAGTGCTGATAAAATGCCGTCTTCCCATAAAAGCTTCGGAGATCCTTGCTACCGCTGTTATGGTGTTTTATGGAGGATTAACAGGAAACCAGGCAGCTGCTGTCCGGGCAGTGATCATGTTCGGGGTTTCTGCCGGGGCCCTGCTGGGAAAACGTACTTATGACTTTCTTTCTGCGCTTTCTCTGGCGGCGATCCTGATACTTGCAGAATCTCCTCTGTATTTATATGACAGCAGTTTTCTCCTTTCTTTCGGAGCAGTACTGGGGCTGGCGGCAGTCCATCCCGTTCTTTTTCCGCCGAAAAGAAAAAGGAGAAGCAGGAAACTGACGGGAAGGTTTGTAACAGGATTAGAACAGGGAGTCTGCTCCAGCATTTCTGTGTGGAGCATTTTGCTTCCTGTTACTATGTATTTTTTCTGTGAACTTTCTGTCTGGGGATTTCTGGCAAATCTACTCATATTGCCCACAGTGGGAATCCTGCTGATCTCCGGACTGGCGGGAGGTATTCTGGGACTATTTCCGGCGGCATTGCCGGGGCAGATAGGAGCACTGCCGGGGCTTGTTCTTTTAGAATGCTATATCCGGGGCGGGAAATTTCTTCAGGAACTGCCGGTTTTTCTGTGGATAACAGGGAGACCTGAATTATGGCAGTGTGGGATATACTATGGGATTCTTGCCCTGCTTCTATTGGCAAAAAATAAGAGGAAAAGCCAGGAGACCGGAAAGAAAACCCCTTTTTGGGGAAAAGGGTATATGAAAAAGTGGTTCCCGGCAGGTGCCCTGGCAGTTTTTGGATTGAGCCTCTTTCTTTTATTTTTCCGCCCATTGGAAGGAAGTCTGAAGGTTACTTTTTTAGATGTAGGACAGGGTGACTGTGCATGTATCCAGCAGGAATCTGGCAGCTGTTATCTGATAGACGGAGGGAGCAGCTCGGTTTCTAAAGCCGGACAATACAGGATACTTCCTTTTTTAAAGGAACAGGGGATCAGGAGAATTGAGGGGATTTTTGTATCGCATATGGATGAAGACCATGTCAATGGGATTATGGAACTGCTGGAGATGAGCAGAGATAGAAAAACAGGACTGAAGATAGCCAGGCTCTTTCTCTCAGAATGTAAAGAAACACAGGAACAGAGAGAAAAGCTGGAAAAGGCCGGGGAGGAAGCCGGATGCCAGATCTTTTATATTAAAAAGGGCAGTACCGTAAAGAAAGGAAAATTGAACATCACCTGTCTTTCTCCGGAAAGAGATAATATGGAGAGCAATGAGGGATCCCAGGCCCTTCTGGCAGAAGCAGAGGGCTGCTCCTTTCTGTTTACAGGGGATATTGAGGGAATGGGGGAAGAGCAGCTTTTATCTGTATGCAGAGAAGCAGGGATCACCTGTGATATCCTGAAAGTAGCTCATCATGGATCCAGAAACTCGACTTCAGAAGAACTGCTGGACGTGATCCGCCCTGAAGCTGCTGTGATTTCCTGCGGCGAAGATAATTTATATGGACATCCTCATCAGGAACTGCTGAGAAGGCTGGAAGACAGAAAGATCCGGACCTTTCAGACAGATAATACAGGAGCTGTTTTTGCAGTGGTGAAGAAAGAAAAAATCCAGGTGTCTTTTCAGCTTGGAAAATCCATGTTAGAATAGGACAGGAAAAACCTGAAAGGAAGAACATAATGAAAAACTTACAGGAAGATATTAAAAATCAAGATTTTAAAAAGGTGTATCTCCTTTATGGAGAAGAAAAATATCTTTTGCAGCAGTATAGAAATAAGCTGGAGAAAGCCCTGGTTCCGGAAGGGGATACTATGAATTTTTCCCTTTTCCAGGGGAAAAAGACAGAACCCAGAGAGGTGATCGAACTGGCAGAAACTATGCCTTTTTTTGCGGACAGAAGGGTGATCTTTCTGGAAGATACAGGGTTCTTTAAAAATCAATGTCAGGAACTCCCTGAATATATGGCGGAACTGCCGGACTATCTGTGCATGGTTTTTGTGGAAGATCAGGTAGACAAGCGCAGCCGTATGTACAAAGCTGTGAAAAAATATGGCAGTATTGTGGAATTCGGCCAGCAGGATTCCAGAACCCTTATGCGGTGGATATTGGGAATCCTGAAAAGAGAGGGAAAAAAGATCACTCAGAGGGATATGGAGTTGTTCCTGGAGATGACAGGCACGGATATGGGAAATATAGAAAATGAACTGGAGAAGCTTTTGAGCTATACCATGGGGAAAGAAGTGATCTCGGGGGCAGATATCCGGGCAGTCTGCACCAGCCAGATTTCCAATCATATTTTCGATATGCTCCGGGCGGTTACAGAGAAGAAGCAGAAAAAGGCTTTGGATCTGTACTATGATCTCCTTGCCCTGAAAGAACCTCCCATGCGTATTCTATTTCTTTTGGCAAGACAGTTTAATCTGATCTGGCAGGTGAAGGAACTGGAGAAAGAGGGATACGATCAGAGCCGGATCGCCAAAAGAACAGGCCTGCAGCCCTTTGTGGTGCGGAATTACAGTACCTATGGAAGGCGGTATAGGGAAGAAGAACTGGAAAAGATCGTCCAGGAGTGTGTGGATACGGAAGAAAAGGTAAAGACGGGACGGATCACAGATACCCTCAGTGTGGAATTGCTCCTGATCAAATTCAGCAGCTGAAAAAAAGAGCCTTCTGGCCGATGACGGACAGCCAGAAGACTCTTTACTTTTATAGTCTATAAAAATTAGTTAAGTGTGTTTACGGCTTTTGCTAAGCGGGAAACTTTTCTTGCAGCATTATTTTTGTGATAAACGCCTTTTGTAGCAGCCTTGTCGATTGTAGAAATTGCGTTCTTTAATGCAGCAGAAGCAGCTTCTTTATCCTTTGCAGCAACAGCAGCCTCTACTTTTTTGATAGAAGTCTTTACTGCTGATCTGATGGATTTATTTCTCTCAGCTTTTGTTCTGTTTACTAAGATTCTTTTCTTTGCAGATTTAATGTTAGCCAAAGTGTACACCTCCAAATGTGATCATTCAATTTATTTATTATTATACCTATTTTTTTATCGGAGAAGACACGGAATACTCCGATACAACATGCTTTTTAATTCTAGTGTATTTGGAGAGAAATGTCAATACATAAAATCTTTGAAATTGCAAAAAATATGGAAAAACAGGCACAGAAAGGATGTTTTTCATGGCAATGGGAAGAATTCATACAGACCTGGCATTGGAGACAAAGGAAAAATTTGAAGAGGACAACGTAGAGATCAGAGGAGTGGAGATCCAGGAGGATTATGACGAAAAAAAGGATATCCGGACCACTGTGGTAAAGATCAAAACTGAAAACGGAGCAAGGGCTATGGGGAGATCCCAGGGAGTCTATATTACCCTGGAAGCTCCTAACATGTCTGTGCCGGATGAGGACTATCACAGGGAGATATCCAAAGAGCTCTCCAGGCATGTAAAGGCTCTCCTCCCGGAAAAGAAGGATCTCAGTGTGCTGGTAGTAGGACTGGGAAACAGGGAAGTCACTCCGGATGCTTTGGGACCCGACGTAGTGGCAAATCTCCGCATTACCAGACATATTATTAATGAATATGGGATCCAGGGGATGGGAGAGGAACATGCCCACAGTGTCAGCGGACTGGCGCCGGGAGTTATGGCCCAGACGGGAATGGAAACTATGGAGATCATCAGAGGAGTGATGGAAGAGACCAGGCCGGATGTAGTCATAGCCATTGATGCCCTTGCGGCCAGAAGTATCCGGAGGCTGAACCGTACCATTCAGATCACAGATACAGGTATTAATCCCGGTTCCGGTGTAGGCAACCACAGAACAGGCTTAAACAGAGAAACTCTGGGAACGATGGTGATCGGGATCGGCGTTCCAACAGTAGTAGATGGGGCAACTATCGTTCATGACGCCATGGCTCATCTTCTGGATACCCTGGAGGAGGCCGAAAAGAAAGAATTTCTGGAGGAAATGATCGCCCCGTCACTCCATAGTATGTTTGTCACGCCTAAAGATGTAGATGAAACAGTAAAACGTCTGGCTTATACGATTTCAGAAGGACTGAATATGACCTTTACCCAGGGAAAGGCATAAATGAAAAGGATTGTCTCATATATAGATATGAGGTGATTGGGTGAAGAAAAAAGACGCTGCAAAGGCCGTTTCTGTTGTAATCTGGATAAGTATGCTGGCTTTGGCCGGATATATCGTGATAAAAGGACTTTCTCTGGATAAGGAATCTGTAGAAAAGCTCATGTGCAACATACAGCAGCAGGCGGTAGAAACCTATCTTCCAGGCGTGACCAGAGCGGACCGGCAAAATGATTCTTTTGCTTCCTGGCTTCTGGAAAAAACCAAAGATCAGCTTCCGGTACTGGATACAGATGAACAGGATGTGCAGGCGAAGGAAGATGTGACTACCAGTGCCAGGATCGCAGAGGAAAATCAGGAATTCCTGAAACAGCGGCTTACCGAGGAAAATCAGGAGGCGGGACCGGATGAGGATGGTCTGGAGATTACCGGCGGGGACACTCAAAAAGATCAGGATAAAGAAATGGAGGATGAGCAAGGACAAATCACAGAAACCGGAGAAGAGGAGTCAAAAAGCGCATCGGTTTCTCAGGAAAGGGTGCCGGTGACAGATATTTCTATGGAACAGCTGCAGGACTTTGATTTTGTCCTCAGTAATTTTTATACTGTAGACAGCACAACCAGTATTACCAGCGACCAGCTGAATGCCCCGGAACTGATCCAGATGGATCTCAGAATGAAGACAGGCAATGATCAGCCGCAGATCCTGATCTACCATACCCATTCTCAGGAAGAATTTATCGATTCTGTTCCGGGAGATGCCTCTACCACCATCGTAGGAGTGGGGGATTATCTGACGAAAATCCTGAAAGAAAACTATGGGTATAACGTGCTCCATGTAACCGATACTTTCGATATTGTAGACGGAAAGCTGGATAGAAATCAGGCTTATACCTATGCCCAGGAACGTATCAGCCAGGTCCTGGAGGAAAATCCAAGTATAGAAGTGATCATTGACCTCCACAGAGATGGAGTGGCGGATAATCAGCGTCTGGTGACGGAGGTGGACGGAAAACAGACGGCCAAGGTCATGTTTTTCAACGGTCTGAGCAGGACAAAACAAAACGGAGAGATCAGCTACCTGCCAAATCCATATATCCAGGATAATCTGGCCTTTTCTCTCCAGATGATGCTGGCCTGTGAAAAGTATTACCCGGATTTTGCCAGGACCATTTATCTCAGAGGGTATCGGTATAATCTTCATCTGCGTCCAAAGACTCTTCTGGTAGAGTGCGGAGCCCAGACCAATACAGTGGAAGAAGAGATGAATTCTATGGAGCCACTGGCAGATGTGCTGAATAAGGTTTTGACGGGGACATGAAAAGGACTGGTACTGTGAAAATGGAAACTCCCATGCTGGCAAATATTACAGATATGTGCTATAGTGAAGAAACAGACAATTTTACATAAGGATGAAAGAAAAGCGGAGGTTTTATGATAAAGGCTTTTTTATACAATACCAGGGACACACAAAAAACAGCATATATCTGGAATACATGGGCGGCAATGCTGAATTCTTTTCAGTCCGTGCTGATCCTGATGATTATTTCCAGAATTGATCCGGTAACAGATGCCGGGGTCTTTACGATTGCATTTGCCATCGGAAATCTTATGCTGACCATTGGCCAGTATGGTATCCGGCAGTTTCAGGTTTCTGATGTACAGGAAAAATATAGTTTCAGGGAGTATGTGGGAGCCAGGGTCATTACCAGCAGTCTGATGGTGGTCGTTTCATTTTTTTATGTAGGTATCCACTACTGGACAGGAGCCTATGATCTTGAAAAAAGTATCGCAGTGTTTCTTATCTGCCTTTCGAAAACTATTGATTCAGTAGAAGATGTTTTTCAGGGGCGTCTGCAGCAGAGGGACCGTCTGGATATCGGCGCAAAAGCTATGACGATCCGTCTTTTGGGATATATCCTTACTTTTATCCTGTCCTATATATTGACGAAAAGCCTGATCATGGCTTCTCTGCTTTCGCTTTTCGCATCATTGTTTCTTTGCGTTGTTTTAAATACGACAGCAATAAAAAATTTTCAGCCTACGGTCGTTACATGGAAAGCAGAAAATATAAAACATATGTTTATGGAGTGTTTTCCACTTTTTCTTGCCGCTTATCTGGTGATCTATATAGGAAATGCCCCCAAATACTCTATTGACGCTGTGTTAAGCAGCCAGGAACAGGCCTGTTTTAACTATATTTTTATGCCTGTTTTTGTTATCGGTCTGTTGAGTAGATTTATTTACCAGCCTTTGATCGGGAAGATGGCTCTTCTCTGGCATAAAGGAGAGCTGAGGAGTTTTCTGTCTATGGTGGTCAGGCAGAGCGCTATTATGATCGGACTTACGGTTTTTGTTCTGGCGGGAGGTTTTGTGCTGGGAATTCCGGTGTTGTCTGTTGTATATGGAGTAGATCTGGCAGGATATAAGACAGAACTAATGGTCCTGCTTCTTGGCGGCGGATTTTTGGCATATACAAGTTTTTATCAGATGATCCTTACTGTGATCAGAAGACAGAACTGGCTGATCGCCGGTTATCTTCTGGGATATGGCCTGTTTTTGCTTTTGGGCAGATGGACAGTGGAACAGGGCGGTATTCTGGGAGTTTCTGTTTTTTACACGATTGTAGTGGCGGTTATCGCGGTATATTTTGCCCTGGTGATTCTGTGGGGATATAAAGTCAGAAAAAAACAGATAAAAAATACATAAGAATAGCAGGAGCGCCAGGAAAACATGTTAGATTTTGAATTGAAAAGCAGAATTGCATGTGCTATAATCAAAAAGATATATTACAGAGAAATATCCAGAGTGTTACAAAGGAGTAAACAGAAATGAAATTGATCATTCAAATACCTTGTTATAATGAAGCAGAAACTTTGGAGATAGCTTTGAATGATTTGCCAAAGCATATTGATGGCATAGATGAGATCGAATATCTGATCATTAATGACGGAAGCAAAGATAATACAGTAGAAGTGGCAAAAAAATGGGGCGTTCATTATGTAGTGAATTTTAAGTCCAATAAAGGACTTGCAAGAGGATTCATGGCTGGATTGGACGCATGTCTGAGAAACGGGGCAGATATTATAGTCAATACCGATGCAGACAACCAATATTGCGGAGCAGATATTGAAAAATTAGTCCGTCCTATTTTAGAGGGAAAATCAGACATTGTTATAGGAGAAAGACCTATTGACCAGACCGAGCATTTTTCACCTCTGAAAAAGAAACTCCAGCATATCGGAAGCTGGACGGTACGGGTGGCTTCCCATACAGATATACCGGATGCTCCCAGCGGGTTCAGAGCCCTGAGCAGAGCAGCTGCTCTGAAAATGAATGTAGTAAATGAATATACGTATACACTGGAAACCATTGTTCAGGCAGGAAGAAATAAGATGGCCATCACTTCTGTGCCAATCAGAACCAATCCGGAGTTGAGAAAGTCCAGACTGTTTAACAGTATGTTCGGGTATATTAAGAAATCGGTCCTGACTATTATCAGGGCTTTTATGATGTATAAGCCACTGCGTTTTTTCAGTATTATAGGAGGGCTGGTATTTGGCGTAGGGCTTATTATCGGACTGCGTTTTCTGATACTTCTGCTTATGGGAAACAGTGCGGGACATGTTCAGTCCCTGATCCTGGCCAGTACATTAATGATCCTGGGATTCCAGACCATTATTTCAGGACTTCTGGCTGATCTGATCGCATCCAACAGAAAAATTCTGGAGGATACCCAGGAGAGAGTCCGCAGACTGGACTATGGATCTGAAAAACACTGGAAAGAAACAGAAAAAGAAGCAGAAAAATAAAGCCTGATCCAAGAGAGGATACAAATGTTTGAAGAACTGAAAAATAAAAAAGTCCTTTTTATTACCACAAAAAATTTAGATTATTTACGAAACACTCAAGAAATCCGTCAACTGAAAGAAAAGACGGATTTTCTTTCAGTTATAGGCACAAAGGATAAAAGCTATCCTATGAGACTGCTAAAGGTATATTGGAGGATACTGACCAGATCCTGTAAGAAATATGATGCGGTTTTTGTAGGATTTTCCCCCCAGCTGGTAGTACCTTTTTTTAAATGGAAATTCAGGAAAAGCAAGCTATATATAGATTTTTTTATTTCTATGTACGACACATTGGCTTTTGACAGAAAAAAATTCAAACCGGAGTCTGTATTTGGAAAACTTCTGGCATGGCTGGACAGAAAGACACTGAAAGCAGCAGATAAGATTATTGCAGATACCAGAGCCCATGCAAAGTATTTTTCAGAGGAACTGGGAGCGGACCCGGAAAAGATGCAGGTAATGTATCTGGAAGCGGATACAAGTATTTATTATCCCCATCAGATCGAAAAACCTGAACCGGCAAAGGGGAAATATACGGTTTTATATTTTGGAAGCATACTTCCTCTTCAGGGTGTGGATATTGTACTGGAAGCAGCAGAACGCCTAAAGGACAGAACAGATATCTGTTTCTATATTATTGGACCCATAGGAGAAAAAATGACAAAGCCTTCCGGCCCCAATATACATTATATTCAATGGCTCAGTCAGGACAAACTTTCCGATTATATTGCCTTTTCCGATCTGTGTCTGGCAGGACATTTTAACAGGGAGATCAATAAGGCCAAGAGGACCATTCCAGGTAAAGCTTATATCTACCGTGCCATGGAGAAACCGATGATCCTGGGAGAAAATCCTGCGAACCACGAACTGTATTCAGAAAAAGAGCCGGGAATAAGTTTTGTGGAAATGGGAAGCGGAAAGAAGCTGGCGGAGAAGATTTTGGAATGCAGGGATAGATGGAGCAGACGATGAGCAGGAAAAAATGGATATCCTTTTTTAAAAAGTATGGAGTAATGATCATAGGAATAGTTTGTACTGTACTGTTTTTATACTCTGAAAATATATTTGGAGAATATCAGCTATCTTTTACAAATTTGATGTATGAATCTTCTCCATGGAATACTCTTGGAGTGAAGACAGACGGTCCGGTGCTGTCTGATGTGATAGACTCTTTTACCACTGAACTATATACCACTATTAAAGATGGGAGCATTGGCGGTCTGTGGGATCCGGATATAGCTTTGGGGACGGAAAGCAACATATCCAGCTGGCTATATCCTTTAAATTATATATATATATTGCCCCTTAATATTGCCACGGTTTTAAGAACCGGCGCTGAGTTTTTGATTGCTTTTTTTGGTATGTATTTTTTTATAAGGAGTTTGGAATGCAAAAAGTTTCCTGCAGCAATCGCAGGGGTCACTTATTGCTTCTCTTCAGTTATCGTAATGTGGCTGGGATGGCAGCACAGTGATGTAGCGGCTCTTGCTCCTTTTGCATTTTTCTTTTTTGAAAAATTTTTAAAAACAGTAAAAATAAAATATTGTTTTGGACTGATTTTAACCGTCTATTTTATGCTGGTGGCGGGAATGCCTACTTATGCGGCATATTTTCTGTATATTTTAGCAGCGTATGTTTTTTTCAGAACGATATGGATATACAGGAAAGAAGGTAAAAAAATTCTCATTATATTTCCGGCAGTGTTTATTGCAGTATTGCTTGCTGTTGTCTGCAGTCTGCCTTATACAGGATCACTTCTCTCCAGCGTAGGCGCAAATGGATATGCAGGGTCAAGAGCAGGAAGAGCGGGGGAGGTCCTTCCTTGGGAATATCTGTCTTCTCTGGTGCTGCCGTATATCAGAGTTTCATCGGAGTTTCATATGAATGAATCTACGATTTATGTGGGACTGGCGGCAATACTGGTTTTCTTTTTCAGCTTTCTGAATTTCAAAAAAAAGAAAAATTCAAAGTTTTGGCTGATATCTCTGCTGGTTATATTCCTGCTCATCTTTACACACGTATTTGACAGTGTTTATAAGCTGCTCCCTGCAGTGAATACTTCTTCAAAATTTAGGATCATTACATTATTCAATTTTGCCGGAGCAGTGTTACTGGGCCTCAATCTGCAGGATCTTGTTGAAAACAGGGAGTACTATCTGAGACATAAAATCCGGTATTTTTTCTGCCTGCTGCTGGGCGGAGGGGCTTTATGCTACGGCTATATTTGGACGTACCTGAGAGAAAGTTCAGAAGAATATTATGAAGATTATAAAATATATATCATTACCGCAACAATCTTATTTTTGCTGCTGGCTGCAGTTCTGATACGAAAAATTAAAATGTCTTTGATCATGACACTGTTGTGTACCGTTGTTATTTTCAATATGGCATCTTTTGCAAAAGATTATTTTCCGGAAGTTGAAAAAGGTACGGCAGATATTCCAGAGGCTACAGATACCATAGAGTATCTTCAGAATAATACAGAGTATGAAAGAATCGCGGCCACTGGCTCCTGGACCCTTTTTCCGAACACAGGGGTTTATTATGGACTAGATGATATAAGAGGCCATAATTTCGTATTTACTAATGAAGATATGAAAACATATTATACCGCTATGGCTGGGGAAGAGGGATTGGACAGTCCTACAAGATTTATTCTTCCTACAGAAAATGTCAATGATATTAATGAAAATCTTTTAAAATATCTCGGAACCAAATATTTGGTGATCGCAAATGAACATGCAGGAGACTATAGTCTTCCTGGATTTTTATCAAAGGATAACAAGCTGGAGCAGGAAATCCAGTTCCAGGAGGATTCACCTCAGGCTATACGGCTATTGGCAGGAACGTATCAGACACAGTACGAAGCAGGAGACAGATGTATTTTGGAGATCCTGGAAGAAGACACAGGAGACTGTGTTTATCGGAATTCATATGATATGCGGAATATTAAGGACAATACGTCGTTTCTTATGAAACTGGATGGCAATACGCTAAAGAAAGATACGGTATATATCCTGAGAATTACCACAAATACTTCGGAAGAAAAACCGCTTACATTTTATTTAGATAGGGATAACTGGAAACTTCCAGATGCATATTATAATGATTTGGAAGCAGATGCGCCTCTGGCTGTAGAAGTATTCGGAAAAGATGACTATATAGGAGAAGACGGACTGGTTTCCAGGAAGTTGGATGAATATACGGACAGAGTAGAACTTGCTGATGCAATAGAAGTTTATGATAATGATGAAGAAGTTCTCAGACGAATGGAAGATTCTTTTGATAAGAATATGGTATTCTTAGAGCGGGAAGAAGCAGAAAAAATTTCTTCCTGGAGTGAAATCGGCACAGTGAAAGAAAACGATCAAGCAGTGATCACAGAGCATACAGATGATCGTGTGGTTGTGAAGGTAACTACCGGTACATCTAAAATCCTAATATTGAATGAGTATTATAATCCCGATTGGAAGGTTTATGTAAATGGGGATGAACAGGAGCTTATAAAATGCAATTATCTTTTCAGGGGTGTAGAGGTTCCTGAAGGACAGTGTACAGTAGAATTTCGATATGAACCTACTGACCAGTATATTCTTTTTGCATTGGGGTGTGGAAGTCTGACAGTGATAGTCATTCTGGCAGGTTTTTCTATTCGTATACAGAAACGGATAGACCGAAAGATATTGAAGAAAGGAAGAAGGAAATGAAAATAGCAGTAGCAGGAACAGGGTATGTTGGATTAGTAACAGGTGTTTGTCTTGCGGAACACAAACATGAAGTTACTTGTGTGGATGTGGATGAAAAGAAAATAGAAAAAATGCAGCAGGGGATTTCACCTATTTACGAGAAGGGCCTTCCAGAATTAATGAAGAAAAATATGGACAGGCTTACATTTACTACAGACTATAAAAACGCATATGCAGATGCAGAAGTGATTTTTATTGGTGTAGGTACTCCGGAAAAGGTGGATGGTTCTGCAAATCTGAAATATGTTTATACAGTAGCAAAACAGATTGCAGAGTCTGTAGAAAGAGATTGTGTGGTAGTCGTTAAATCTACGGTACCTATTGGTACAAATGATAAAATAGAAAATTATATAAGAGAGCATCTTATACATCCGGTTGAAATAGACTGTGTATCCAATCCTGAATTTCTTTCCCAGGGGACTGCAGTGCGGGACACACTTCATGCGGCCAGGATCATTATCGGGGCAGAAAATGAAAAAGCAGGGGAAGTCCTGATGAAAGTTTATGAAAATTTTGAAGCACCAAAAATCCTTACTAACAGGAGGAGTGCGGAGATGATCAAATATGCTTCTAATGATTTCCTGGCTTTGAAAATATCTTATGTGAATGAAATCGCAAATTTCTGTGAGACTGTAGGTGCGGACATAGAAGACGTGGCCAGGGGAATGGGAATGGACGAGAGAATTGGAAATAAATTTCTGAAAGCAGGCATCGGATATGGCGGTTCCTGCTTTCCAAAAGACACAAAGGCGCTTCATTGGCTGGGTAATTATTATGACAAGGAGTTTAAGACCATCAAAGCTGCGATAGAGGTCAATGATAACCAGAAACTGAAATTGATTAAAAAGGCAAGACAATACTATAGTTCCCTGGAAGGACTGACAGTGGCTGTACTGGGGCTCACTTTCAAGCCAGGAACAAATGATCTGCGGGAAGCGCCATCGATTATTAATGTAGGAATACTCCTGGACGACGGTGCGATAGTAAAGGCCTACGATCCGGTAGCGGAAATAGAATTTGACAAATTATATCCAGGAAAGATAAAATATTGTGAATCACCGGAGCAGGCCTTGGAGGAAGCAGATTTATGCATGATTTTTACAGAATGGGAAGAAATTAAAAATCTTGCTCCTCAAGCGTTTTGTAATAAGATGAAAAAACCCGTGATCTTAGACGGAAGAAATTGTTTTCAGATAAAAGAGCTTGAAAAATTGCCTTTGATATATGATTCGATTGGACGAAGAACGGTCCGAAATATATAATCATAATAAACTGACAGGGAGGAATATTTATGCCTGCGATAGACCAGAGCAAAATTCGTAATTTTTGTATCATTGCACATATAGACCATGGAAAGTCTACCCTTGCAGACCGTATCATAGAAAGAACCGGTTTACTGACAGAAAGGGAGATGCAGTCCCAGGTCCTGGACAATATGGATCTGGAAAGAGAGAGAGGGATCACCATTAAATCCCAGGCTGTACGTACCGTGTATAAGGCCAAAGACGGGGAAGAATATATTTTTAACCTGATCGACACACCGGGACATGTGGATTTTAACTATGAGGTATCCAGGAGTCTGGCCGCCTGCGACGGCGCTATCCTGGTGGTGGATGCCGCCCAGGGGATTGAAGCTCAGACTCTGGCAAATGTCTATCTTGCCCTGGATCATGACCTGGATGTATTTCCGGTGATCAATAAGATCGATCTGCCCAGTGCAGATCCGGAACGGGTGATCAATGAGATCGAGGATGTGATCGGGATCGAGGCCCAGGATGCTCCACAGATCTCGGCAAAGACAGGACTGAATATTGATGAAGTACTGGAACAGATCGTAAAGAAAGTACCGGCGCCTAAAGGCAGTCCGGATAACCCCCTTCAGGCTCTGATCTTTGATTCCATTTATGATTCTTACAGAGGCGTGATCGTATTTTGCAGGATCATGGAAGGAAGAGTAAAAAAAGGAACCAAGATCCGGATGATGGCTACAGGGGCTGTGGAAGAAGTAGTGGAAGTAGGATATTTTGGCGCCGGACAGCTGATCCCCTGTGAAGAATTGCCGGCGGGAATGGTAGGGTATATTACCGCCAGTATAAAAAATGTGAAAGATACCCGGGTGGGAGATACTATTACAGATGATGAAAATCCCTGTGCCCAGCCTCTGCCGGGATATAAAAAAGTAAATCCTATGGTGTTCTGCGGCGTTTATCCTGCCGACGGAGCCAAGTATGAGGATCTGCGGGATGCCCTGGAAAAGCTTCAGCTTAATGATGCTTCCCTGTTCTTTGAACCGGAAACTTCTATCGCTCTGGGCTTTGGATTCCGCTGCGGTTTTCTGGGACTTCTTCATCTGGAAATCATCCAGGAGAGGCTGGAGAGGGAATATAACCTGGATCTGGTCACAACCGCTCCCGGAGTTGTTTATAAAGTGCATAAGACAAACGGAGAAGTGATGGATCTGACAAATCCATCTAATCTTCCGGATCCATCGGAAATTGACTATATGGAAGAGCCCATGGTCAAAGCGGAGATCATGGTCACCACAGATTATATCGGTCCTATTATGGAACTTTGTCAGGAGAGAAGAGGACAGTATCAGGGAATGGAATATATGGAGACCACCAGAGCTCTGCTCCATTATCATCTGCCATTGAATGAGATCATTTACGACTTTTTCGATGCGCTGAAATCCCGGTCACGGGGTTATGCCTCTTTTGATTATGAAATGCTGGGATATGAGCGGAGCGATCTGGTGAAGCTGGATATCCTGGTAAATAAAGAAGAAGTGGATGCTCTTTCCTTTATTGTCTTCGCCGGGTCTGCCTATGACAGGGGAAGAAAAATGTGCGAGAAACTGAAGGAAGAAATCCCCAGACAGCTTTTTGAAATTCCTATTCAGGCGGCTGTAGGAAGTAAGATCATTGCCAGAGAGACTGTAAAGGCTTTGCGGAAAGATGTGCTTGCAAAATGCTACGGGGGTGACATTTCCCGTAAGCGGAAACTGCTGGAGAAGCAGAAAGAGGGAAAGAAAAGAATGCGCCAGATCGGAAATGTAGAAATTCCACAGAAAGCTTTTATGAGTGTGTTAAAGCTGGATGATAAATAGATTCCGGGAGTAAAGTGATGAAAAAAGATTTGGGCTTGTATATTCATATTCCTTTTTGCATAAAAAAATGTGCATACTGCGACTTTCTTTCCTGGAGCGGGGATAAGAATCAGAAGGAAGAATATGTCCGGGATCTGGAACAGGAAATCCGCAGCTATAAAACTTTTGCTGCCGATTATCAGGTATCTACAGTTTATTTTGGAGGAGGAACTCCATCAATCCTGGAAACAGGACAGATTGAAAGGATCATGGGGGCTCTCCGCCAGACATTCCGGATAGAGAAAAAAGCAGAGATCACTCTGGAGATGAACCCGGGAACTGCTCGGAAGGAAAAGCTGAAAGCGTATAGGCAGCTGGGGATCAACCGTTTGAGTATAGGGATCCAATCAGTGAAAAATGAAAATCTGAAACTTCTGGGACGGATCCATACCTATGAAGATTTTCTGGAAAGTTATCATATGGCCAGGGAAGCGGGATTTGACAATATCAGCGGGGATCTTATTTCATCTCTGCCGGGGCAGACGTTGGAGGAATGGAAAGAAGAGCTGGAAATTCTGATAAGAACTCCTCTGGAACATCTTTCTGTCTATCAGCTGATCATCGAAGAAGGAACAGAATTTTATGAAAGGTATGGAGAACATGAAGAGCTTCTGCCTGATGAGGAGACCAGCAGAGAAATCTATCTGTGGACGGGCGAGTATTTAGAAAACCAGGGATTCCGGCAGTACGAGATCTCCAATTATGCCAGGGCTGGAAAAGAGTCCAGGCATAATCTGCGCTACTGGGAGAGGAAAGATTATCTTGGTCTGGGACTGGGCGCTGCGGCTATGATCCGTAACATGCGTATGTCTAACACCCGGGACTGGGAAAAATACAGAACAGGCTGCCGGGATCCCAGGAAGATCCGGGAAGAAGTGGAATTTCTGGAAGAACCCAGACAGATAGAAGAATTCATGTTTCTGGGACTTCGCAAGACCAGAGGCGTGTCCAGAAAAGAATTCCGCAGGACCTTCGGAAAAGATCTGGATCTGATTTACGAGAAAACCTTGAAGAAATATCTGGAAAATGGCATGCTGCAGGAGTCAGGAGACCGGATCTTTCTTTCAGAGGAAGGAATTCTGCTGAGTAATCAGATATTTGCCGATTTCCTGTTTGATTGACAAAAAAGCGGGAAATTCAGGAGTGATTGGCTCTTCATAGAATTTTAATAAATGTTTATAGCTTTCTACTGGATTTCTTCTTCCGAATATGTCAGAATAAGGAAAGAGTAAATTGAGTGGAGGGTACTATGAATATATTATTTTTTCTTACCCCCAAGGAAGATGTTACATATATACATGATTCTTATACTCTGGGACAGACACTGGAGAAGATGGAGGAACACAAATTTTCCTGTATTCCGATTATAAACGACAGAGGAAAATATGTGGGCACGCTTACAGAAGGAGATATGCTCTGGGGCCTGAGAAACCGCAGTTCGCTGAACATGAAGGCGGCAGAGGAGGTCCCGATCACTTCGTTTAAGAGGCGTGCAGATTATGCTCCCGTCAGAGTAGACTCCGATATGGAGGATCTGATGGAGAAAGCCATGCGGCAGAATTTTGTCCCGGTAGTAGATGATCAGAAGAATTTTATCGGGATCGTGACCAGAAGAGATATCATGCAGTATATATGTTCTTCCTGTGGTAAGGAACCTAAGGAAAAGTAGATTGGATAGGGGCTGCCTTCGGGCAGCTCCCTTTTTTCAGCTGTCCTGTTGCATTTTCAGATAAAACAGAACAAATGTTTGAAAAACAGGGGCATATATGCTATACTAGGCCTAGTCCTGGATCCTTTGCCCGGAGGGCCAGGAAATCGCAGAAGGCGTCTGCCTTTTTGACAGTATAATGGGCGAAAAGAATCAGATAATATAAATAAAAGACGAAAAGATAGTGAGGAATGGATATGGCAGTGAAAATGCAGCCTAGACAATTTATAAAAATAAGGGGAGCGAATGAGAATAATTTAAAAAACCTGGACGTAGATATCCCCAGAAATGAGCTGGTGGTATTGACCGGGCTCAGCGGTTCGGGAAAAAGTTCTCTGGCTTTTGACACTATATACGCAGAGGGGCAGAGAAGATATATGGAATCCCTTTCTTCTTATGCCAGACAGTTTCTGGGGCAGATGGAGAAACCCAATGTGGAGAGTATAGAGGGGTTGTCTCCGGCGATTTCCATTGATCAGAAATCTACTAATAGAAATCCCCGCTCTACTGTAGGAACAGTTACGGAAATCTATGACTATTTTCGTCTGCTCTATGCCAGGATCGGCATTCCCCACTGCCCCAAATGCGGACGGGAGATTAAGAAGCAGACTGTGGATCAGATGGTGGATCAGATCATGAAGCTTCCGGAGCGGACCAGGATCCAGCTCCTGGCGCCGGTGGTAAGAGGGCGTAAGGGAACCCATGCCAAACTTCTGGAACAGGCCAGAAAAAGCGGTTATGTGAGGGTACAGATAGACGGAAGTCTCTATGAACTCAGCGAAGAGATCCAGTTAGACAAGAATAAAAAGCATAATATAGAAATTGTAGTGGACCGTCTTATTGTGAAAGAAGGGATTGAAAAGCGTCTGACAGATTCTATTGAAACTGTGCTGAATCTGGCAGAGGGACGTCTGATGGTAGATACCATGGATGGAAATATCCAGAATTTCAGCCAGAGCTTTGCCTGTCCGGACTGCGGGATCAGTATTGATGAGATCGAGCCCAGAAGTTTTTCCTTTAATAATCCATTCGGGGCCTGTCCATCCTGTTTTGGATTAGGATACAAAATGGAATTTGATGTGGATCTGATGATTCCGGATAAAAGTCTGAGTATACAGCAGGGAGCCATTACTGTTTTAGGCTGGCAGTCCTGCACGGATAAAGGAAGTTTTACAAGAGCTATTTTAGATGCTCTGGCAAAGGAATACGGTTTTGATCTGGATACGCCTTTTGAAGAATATCCTCAAAAGATCCGGGATATCCTGCTTTATGGAACAAATGGACACCAGGTCAAGGTGTACTATAAAGGCCAGAGAGGCGAAGGAGTCTATGACGTTGCTTTTGAGGGCCTGATCAAAAATGTGGAGAGACGTTACAGAGAGACCGGATCCGACGCTACAAAACAGGAGTATGAGACATTTATGCGGATCACACCCTGTCCTGCCTGCAAGGGACAGCGTCTGAAACCGGAAGCACTGGCTGTGACAGTAGGGGATAAGAATATTTATGAGGTAACCTCCCTTTCTATCAGCAGCCTTCAGGAATTCCTAAATGAGTTGAAATTGACACCTACCCAGGAAATGATCGGGGAACAGGTTTTAAAAGAAATCCGTTCCAGAGTGGGATTTCTGGTCAATGTTGGATTGGATTATCTTACCCTTTCAAGGGCAACAGGCACTCTTTCCGGCGGAGAAGCCCAGAGAATACGGCTGGCCACTCAGATCGGCTCCGGGCTGGTAGGTGTGGCATATATTCTGGACGAGCCAAGTATCGGTCTTCATCAGAGAGACAATGATAAACTGCTGGCGACTCTGAAACATCTGCGGGATCTGGGAAATTCCCTGATCGTTGTGGAACATGATGAGGACACCATGAGAGCGGCGGATTGTATTGTGGATATCGGACCTGGCGCAGGGGAGCACGGAGGAAAACTGGTGGCTATCGGAACGGCAGAAGAGATCATGAAGAATCCTGATTCTATTACCGGCCAATATTTAAGCGGGAAGAAAAAAATCCCCGTACCTTCAGAGAGAAGAAAACCTACGGGTTTTCTCATCGTGAGAAAAGCAGCGGAGAATAATCTGAAAAATATAGATGTGAAGATTCCTCTGGGAGTCATGACCTGTGTTACAGGTGTGTCCGGATCAGGAAAGAGTTCCCTGGTCAATGAGATCCTGTATAAAAGCCTGGCGCGTAAATTAAACCGGGCAAGGACAATTCCCGGAAAGCATAAATGTATTGAAGGCGTAGAACAGCTTGACAAGGTGATCAACATTGACCAGTCTCCTATTGGAAGGACTCCCCGTTCCAATCCGGCTACTTATACAGGGGTTTTCGATCAGATACGTGATCTTTTTGCGGCTACATCTGATGCAAAGGCAAGAGGCTATAAGAAAGGAAGATTCAGCTTTAATGTGAAAGGGGGCAGATGCGAGGCGTGCAGCGGAGACGGCATCTTAAAGATTGAAATGCACTTCCTGCCGGATGTCTATGTTCCCTGTGAAGTATGTCATGGGAAAAGGTATAACAGAGAAACACTTGAGGTAAAATATAAAGGGAAAAATATTTATGACGTGCTGAATATGACGGTGGAAGAAGCCCTGGAGTTTTTCGACCATGTGCCATCTATTAAAAGAAAGATCCAGACCCTATATGATGTAGGACTTTCCTATATTAAACTGGGACAGCCTTCTACAGAACTTTCAGGAGGAGAGGCCCAGCGTATCAAGCTGGCTACAGAGCTGAGTAAAAGAGGTACGGGAAAGACTATTTATATTCTGGATGAGCCTACTACAGGACTGCATTTCGCTGATGTGCACAAACTCATTGAAATCCTCCGGAGATTGTCTGAAGGTGGAAATACGGTGGTCGTTATTGAACACAATCTGGATGTGATCAAGACTGCGGATTATATTATTGATATCGGTCCGGAGGGAGGCGACAAAGGGGGAACTGTGATCGCCAGCGGCACTCCTGAAGAGGTTGCGGCTAATCCGGCCTCCTATACAGGTCGTTATGTGTCAAAATATTTGAGATGATTGCCCCTTTTCAACAGGGGTTAAGTTGGATATAATAAATGTTGATTTATCAGGCGGAAAAGAATTTCTGATCTGATCATGAAGAGAAGTTTAGAAAGGGGCAGTGTAAATGGCAGCTTCAGATATTGGGATCGATTTAGGCACGGCCAGTATACTGGTATACGCGAAAGGAAAAGGAATCGTGCTCAAGGAGCCTTCCGTAGTCGCATATGATAAAGACAGCAATAAGATCAGAGCCGTAGGAGAAGAGGCCCGTCAGATGATAGGGAGAACACCTGGAAATATTGTGGCAGTGCGTCCCCTGAGGCAGGGAGTGATCTCAGATTTTGAGGTTACGGAAAAGATGTTGAAATATTTTATTTCAAAGGCTATAGGAAAAAGAGCTTTCCGGAAGCCCAGAATCAGTATCTGTGCCCCAAGCGGGATCACAGAGGTTGAAAAAAAGGCTGTGGAAGAGGCTACCTATCAGGCTGGAGCCAGAGAAGTTTCTATTATTGAGGAACCTATTGCAGCAGCCATAGGAGCAGGGATCGACATTACAAAGCCTTTTGGAAATATGATCGTGGATATAGGGGGCGGCACTACCGATGTGGCGGTAATCTCCCTTGGAGGAACGGTAGTCTCCACTTCCATTAAAGTGGCAGGAGATAATTTTGATGAGGCCATCATGCGCTATGTAAGAAAAATGCATAATCTGATGATCGGAGAACGGACGGCCGAAGATATTAAGATCCAGATCGGCACAGTCTACTCTCTTCTGGAACCAAAGTCTATGGAAGTAAAAGGAAGAGATACCATTACCGGACTCCCGAAAAGTATTACGGTGACTTCTGAAGAAATCCGGGAGGCTCTGAAAGATGCAGCCACCCAGATCATGGAGACCATACACAGTATCCTGGAGAAAACTCCTCCGGAGCTTGCCGCTGATGTGGCAGAAAGAGGAATCGTTCTTACTGGCGGAGGCGCTCTTCTTGGAGGGCTGGAACAGCTTATCGAAGAAGAAACAGGGATCAATACAGTGGTGGCAGAGGAACCTGCCCTGGCTGTTGCCATAGGAACCGGTCAGTATATGGAACTTATGAGCAAGATGAACGAGAAATAAAAGAAGATCGTACGGAAGGTAAAAACTGTGGAAGAGACAATTGAGGGATATGTGGACCATATCATATTTCAGAATCGTGACAATGGATATACGGTAGCCTGTCTGGTTTCCCAGGGAGAAGAGATCACCTGCGTGGGAAATTTCCGGTTTCTCAGTGAAGGAGAGACGATACGGGCCAGAGGGACTTATACAAGGCATCCTTCTTACGGCAGACAGTTTTCGGTGGATTCCTATGAGTCTGTGATCCCTCAGGATTCCCTGGCAATGGAGCGCTATCTGGGATCAGGAGCAATTAAAGGCATAGGAGCAGCTCTTGCTGCCAGGATCGTAAGAAAATTCGGAGACGATACCCTTCGGATCATTGAGGAAGAGCCGGAAAGGCTGGCAGAGGTAAAAGGCATCAGTGAAAGAAAGGCCAGAGAGATCGCCGATCAGGTGGAAGAAAAGGCGGATATGCGGAAGGCCATGATGTTCCTTCAACAATACGGGATCACCCAGACCCTGGGAATGAAGATCTACCGGCAGTATGGCCAGGAGATGTATGGTGTACTGAAAGAAAATCCTTATAAAATGGCAGAGGACATTCCCGGCGTAGGCTTTAAGATCGCCGATGAGATTGCTGCCAGGATCGGGATCCATACGGATTCCGATTACCGTATCCGGAGCGGTATTTTATACATATTGCTTCAGGCTTCCGGGGAGGGGCATGTGTACCTGCCAAAGGAAGTGCTGCTCAAAAGAGCCAGGGATCTGCTGGGCGTGGAGCAGGAATATATGGAAAAGCATTTAATGGACCTGTCCATAGAAAGAAAGATCGTGATCCGGGAGATCAAAAGAGAGGGAGCGCCGGTGCAGACAGCGGTATATGCTGCTTCTTACTATCAGGTAGAACTCCATGTGGCGCAGATGCTCCACACATTAAATCTCCAGGATACAGTAAAAGAAGATGTCCTGGAAGAAAAGATAGAGCGGATCCAGAGGGGAACAGGAGTAGAACTGGATGAGAAACAGAAAGAAGCGGTAAGGGAGGCTGTAAAGAATGGCCTTCTGATCATAACCGGAGGTCCCGGAACAGGTAAGACTACCACGATCAACGCCATTATCCGGTATTTTGAGATGGAGGATCTGGACATCTGTCTGGCAGCGCCTACAGGAAGAGCTGCAAAACGGATGACTGAGACCACCGGTTATGAAGCAAAGACTATACATCGTCTGCTGGAGTTAAGCGGAGGCCCGGAACAGGCCCAGGAGAATGTAAGATTTGAGCGGAATGCCCAGAATCCTCTGGAGGCGGATGTGATCATTATTGATGAAATGTCCATGGTGGATATTTTTTTGATGCATGCACTTCTTTCCGCTGTGGTTTCCGGTACCAGGCTGATCCTGGTGGGAGATGTGAACCAGCTTCCCAGTGTGGGACCGGGCAGTGTACTGAAGGATATTATCTCTTCCGGCTGCTTTCCTGTTGTAGAATTGGTGAAGATCTTCCGTCAGGCTTCTCAAAGCGATATTGTGGTCAACGCTCATAAGATCAACCAGGGAATACCGGTGGTCCTTGACAATAAGAGCAGAGATTTCTTCTTCCTGAAAAGATATGACGCCAACGTGATCATCAGCATTGTGATCACTCTGATCCAGAAAAAACTGCCGAAATATGTGGAAGCATCGCCCTATGAGATCCAGGTCCTTACGCCTATGCGAAAAGGACTTCTGGGGGTGGAACGGTTAAACTCTATATTGCAGCAGTATCTGAATCCCCCTGAACGGGAAAAAAAGGAAAAAGAGCATGGACAGGGTGTCTTCCGTGAAGGAGACAAGGTCATGCAGATAAAGAACAACTATCAGTTGGAATGGGAGATCAGAGGAAATTACGGAATACCTGTGGAAAAAGGTGTGGGAGTATTTAACGGAGATACCGGTATTATCCGTGAGATCAATTCTTTTGCAGAGATGATGACGGTGGAGTTTGATGAGAAGAGATTTGTGGAATATTCATTTAAACAGCTGGATGAACTGGAACTGGCTTATGCGATCACCATCCATAAAGCCCAGGGAAGTGAGTATCCGGCAGTAGTGATCCCTCTTCTCCAGGGGCCCAGGATGCTGATGAATCGGAATCTTCTCTATACAGCGGTGACCAGGGCCAGAAAATGTGTTACCCTGGTAGGTGATGAGAAGACTTTCTATGACATGGAAAATAATCGAATGGAACAAGACCGTTATACGGCCTTAGATGTGAGGATCAAAGAGATTCAGTGATAAAAAAAGAAAAGATAAAGAATACATTTCTGGATATTCTGTATCCCAGGCACTGTCCGGTATGCCATGATATACCTGTGCCGGGGACACAGAAAATCTGCAGCGGCTGCCGGGAACGGCTGAGACCTGTAACAGGCCCCAGGTGTTTTAAGTGTTCAAAGCCTTTGAAAGACACAGAACAGGAGTATTGTTCAGACTGCAGCCGCCGGACACATCTGTTTGAACAGGGGCTCGGAATTTTCCCCTACAGTACACTTCTTCAGGAATCCCTCTTTAAGTTAAAATATGGAAAACGGCAGGAATACGGCGTGTTTTACGGAGAACTGGCGGCAGTTTATGCGGCAGATCAGATCCGCCGATGGAAAATAGACTGTATTATCCCTATTCCCCTTCACAGAAAGCGACTGGAAAAAAGAGGATATAATCAGGCGGATATCATTGCGGAAGCATTGGGAAAGAGAGTGGTCCTTCCGGTGGAGAAAAAATCACTGAGGCGAAAAATTAATACAAAACCTCAGAAGGACCTGACTCCAGGAGAAAGACAGAAAAATATCAAAGGAGCTTTTACTGCAGGCGGAGACCTAAGAGGAAAAAATATCCTTCTTATAGATGACATCTACACGACAGGTACTACTATAGACGAGGCTGCAGGAACGCTGAAAAAAGCCGGAGCGGAAAAGGTATATTTTCTTGTGATCGCTATCGGCTCAGAGACCTAAAGGTCTTGATTCACTTCCTCAGACTATGTTATAATGCAGTATGTATGAGTATAGAAAAAACAGAAAAGAGGAAACCTTATGCTTGACGTCCAGAAGATCAAAAAAATGCACAAACTGGCTGTGTACGAATCAGGAGAGGGTAAACAGCATCTGGCTATCAGCAATTATTATAGAAGTGATTATATCGGTCTGGCTCTGATTAAGAATTTTTTTCTTACGACCATTGCCTATGGACTCCTTCTTTTAGGCTGGGCCGGTTATAGAAGCGACTATCTGATGAATAACCTGCACCGGATGAATCTTCCCCTGCTGGTAGTGGCGGTTTTTGGCGGCTATATCGTCCTGCTGGTAGTATATAGTGTGCTTACATATATATACTGTACGGTAAAATATGCAAAAGCCCAGAAGGGAATACAGGAATATTATAAAGGCCTGGGGCAGATGAAGAAGATCTACGACAGAGAAGACAGAAGAAACGGAAGAATTACAGGGAGGAGAAGCTGACCGTGACAACTTTATTGGAGATGAAACAAAAAATTAAAAATTTTTATGGAGAGCATGATACATGGCTTCTTCCTCTGCTGAAGTTTCTTCTTGCTTTCCTTGTGTTCCAGAGTATCAATTCTACTTTGGGATTTCTAGAAGCTCTGGATAATATATTTATAGTTTTGATCTTATCTATTATATGCGCAGTGCTGCCTCTCAACGGGATGGCAGTATTAGGATGTATCATGATCGTAGCCCACTGCTATGGAGTGGGGGTGGAAGTAGCTGCATTTTCAGTCCTTCTTCTGCTATTACTGATGATCCTGTTCCTGCGGTTTACTTCCCGGGATAATCTGGCACTGATCTTAACTCCGGCAGCTTTTTCTCTTCATATGCCGGCGGCGGTTCCGGTGGGCGCCGGCCTGCTGAGAGGCCCTTCTTGTGCAGTACCTGCCTGCTGTGGTGTGATCTTATATTACTTTATGGAGGTTGTCAGTGACAGAAGTACAGTCCTTCAGGGAAAAGAGACGGAATCTGTACAAAAGCTTCAGATCCTGTTGGATGCCCTGATCAATAATCAGGAAATGTGGCTGAATATTTTAGCCTTTGTAGTAGTCCTTATGGTGGTATATCTGATTTCCAGAACTTCTGCCGACTATTCCTGGAGAATTGGCGATGCGGCAGGGGCTATTATTTATATTCTGATCATGATTCTGGGCGGTATGTTTTTAAATGTAAATATCAACATTGGCAGCGTGATCCTGTCAGGTGTTCTTGCGGCAGTTGTGGGATTATTGATCGAGTTTGCAGCACTGGGTATTGATTATTCCAGAAGTGAGACCACACAGTTTGAGGATGATGAATACGTTTATTATGTGAAGGCTGTTCCAAAATCTTTTGTAGCTCAGTCAGAAAAAAAGATTAAAAATATTTCTTCAGAACCAGTGGAATCATCGGAAAAAGAAGATGAAGAAGCTGCACCTGTGGAAAGAGTAAGGGAAGAGACCTTTGATTTTGAAAAACAGCTGGAAGAGTCTTTGAAAGATTTATAGGGGATAAGTTTTAAATTACAGTCTGCCGGAATTTTCAGATGACAGAGATCATTCCGACAGGAAAGGGGGAGGAAGAGTTGTGGGCAGTTTTTTAAAAAATCTTCATGATTATTTAGGACAATGGACATTGCCCAACAGCATACAGTGGAATGATATTGTAGAAATCCTTTTGATAGCATTTTTTGTATATCAGTTTATGCTCTGGATCAGAAATACAAGGGCATATTCTTTGCTAAAAGGAATTCTCACAGTTTTAGTTTTTGTAGTCATTGCCTATATTTTCGAAATGAATACAATACTCTGGCTGGTCACAAATATGGGCGGATATGCGATCACTGCGATCCTGGTCATCTTTCAGCCTGAGCTGCGCAAGGCTCTGGAGGAGCTGGGACACAAAAAAATCGTCAGTAATCTGATTCCTTTTGACGCCAGTAAAAAAGAATCTGAGGGGCGCTTCAGCGACAGGACGGCCAATGAGATCGTCAGAGCCAGTTTTGAAATGGGCGCAGTGAAGACAGGGGCTTTGATCGTTATTGAAGAGGAAACGGTACTGAACGAATATATCCGGACTGGTATTGCACTGGATTCCCTGGTGAGCAGTCAGCTGCTCATAAATATTTTTGAACATAATACGCCGCTTCATGACGGTGCTGTGATCATAAGGGGCGACAGGATCGTGGCAGCTACCTGTTACCTTCCTTTGTCTGATAATCTGGATCTGAACAAGAATCTGGGAACAAGACACAGGGCCGGTGTAGGGATCAGCGAGGTAAGCGATGCACTGACTGTTATCGTTTCAGAAGAAACCGGCCGGGTTTCTGTAACGAAGAACGGAGAGATCCATGTGGGTCTGAATAAGGAGGAATTGAGACAGATACTGGAACACGAACAGAATAAGGTAAAACAGGAAAATGTAAAGCACAGACTGTGGAAGGGATTGGTGAAGAATGAAAAAAAATCTGATGAATAAATTTACACTGAAGATCCTTTCTCTGGCAGTCGCTATTTTGGTCTGGCTTTTAGTGGTGAATATTGAGGATCCCGTAAGATCGGAAACTTACTGGGATGTACCTGTTACCATTGTAAACGAGTCCTACCTTACCAGTAATCTGCAGATTCCCCTTCTGGTAGATGGAAGTGATACTGTGACAGTCAGGGTCCGTGCGACAAGCAGCACCTTAAGATCCATTGACAGAGACAGTATCAAAGCTGAAGCGGATATGACCCAGATCATATCCATGGACACTACCCCTTATATGGTGCCGGTCCGGGTAGTTTGCCCGGGTGTTTCGGATGAGGATATTACAGTAACTCCGGCTAATATACCTATAGAAACAGATGAGCTCACCAGTCAGGCTATGACTATTTCTGCTTCCGTTGGAGGGACAACTCCTGAAGCAGGATATGAGGTGGGAAAACTTACAGTAAATCCTGAAAAAGTTACGATTTCCGGACCAGAGGATCTGATCAATAAACTGGATCGGGTAGTAGCCGATATAGATGTAAGCGGAATGAGCCAAAGCGACAATGTATCCGGTTCTCTGCATATATATGATAAAAATGGAGATGAACTGTCAAGCACCCAGATGTCTTATCTGAATCTTCAGGACATTCAGAACAATCAGGTAGAGGTTTATGTGGATCTGTGGAAAGTTCAGCCAGATATTGCCATTAAGGCTGAGTACACCGGAACTCCTGCGGCAGGATATCAGGTATCCGCCGTCAGCACAGTTCCCAATACGATCAGTATTGCAGGGACGGACGATGCCCTGAAAGAACTGTCTGCAGCCGGAAATACTATTGAGATACCTGCTTCAGAGATAGATGTTTCAGGAAAGGATGCAGATTTCGAACAGACTGTCGATATTGAAGAGCTGCTTCCGGAGGGCACGATGCTGGCCCGGGATATCAGCAGTTCAGTGATTGTTTCCGTGGCCATCCTGCCATATGACAGCAGAGAATATGTCATACCGGCCACCAGCATTGACAGAAGCAAACAGCCGGCAAATATGACAGCTGTGATCACAGATGACAGTGTGACAGTTCGTGTAAAAGGATCGGAAGAAGATCTGGATGCATTAAAAGCAAGCGATATAAAGCTGTCCATAGATACCTCAAAGTATACATCGGAAGGAGAATATAATGTTCCGGTAGATGTAACACTTCCCGAGGGATATGAACTGGTAGAGAAGGTTACCGTAAGAGTCACCTTAACTCCGCTGGCAGAAAAACAGACAGAATAATAGGAGAAGGATAGGAAGTGAGAGAATGGTCAGTCAAAAAGTGACTATCAAAAATCCCACCGGGCTGCATTTAAGACCGGCAGGCATACTCTGTAAGGAAGCGATGAAATTCAAGTCTCTGATCACTTTCCGCTTTGCAGATGGTTCCGCAAATGCTAAAAGCGTGTTAAGTGTTCTGGGAGCCTGCGTAAAGTGTGGAGATGAGATTGAGCTGGTATGCGAGGGCGAGGATGAGGAAACAGCATTGAAAACCCTGGTTACAGCTATAGAAAGCGGTTTAGGAGAATAGGATACAGGCTGCCGTATTAAACAGCAAGTAAGAGCGGTTGTTTAATGCGGCAGCCTTTCTCATGACATTGGAGGTAAAAAATATATTATGGTACATAATAAGATAAAGGCAGGGCTGCGTGACGGTATCCCCATTGCTGCAGGTTATTTTTCTGTAAGCTTTACTTTTGGCATGCTGGCAGTACAGGATGGTATGTCTCCTTTTCACGCAGTTTTGATCTCTCTGTTGAATCTTACATCAGCAGGACAGTTTGCAGGGCTGACAGTAATTGTTTCAGGAGCTTCCCTGCTGGAGATGGCATTGACCCAATTGGTGATCAATATACGATATGCATTAATGTCAGTTTCCCTTTCACAGAAACTGGATTCTTCTGTAAAAATTTTCCAGCGTATGCTGATCGCCTATGGAAATACAGATGAGATATTTGCAGTGGCCAGTTCCAAACCGGGCAGTGTGGGAAGCAGGTATATGTATGGCCTGATCTTTCTGCCGGTGCTGGGATGGGTAGGAGGAACCTTGACAGGCGCTGTAGCAAGTACTCTTCTTCCGGCAGCAGTGATCAGTGCTCTTGGAGTGGCGCTGTACGGGATGTTTATTGCAATTGTGGTCCCGGTGGCAAAAGAGAGCCGGGAAGTTCTTATAGTGGTTGGAGCTGCACTTGTATTCAGCACCGCATTTTATTACCTTCCCGTGCTTCAGGAAATCTCTTCCGGATTTACTATCATTATCTGTACAGTTGCGGCTGCCGGGATCGGAGCGGTTTTATTCCCTGTTAAGGAGGAAACAGTATGATATATGCATATATTTTTGTTATGGCAGGAGTTACTTATCTGATCCGTATGCTGCCTTTGACTTTGATACAGAAGAAGATCACCAATGTTTATTTCCGCTCATTTTTATACTATATTCCATATGCCTGTCTGACTGCCATGACATTTCCGGCAATTCTCTATGCCACGCAGTCCCCTGTCTCAGGTATGGTGGGACTTGTGATCGCAGTACTCCTTGCCCTCAGGAAGAAAAGCCTGATCGTTGTGGCCGGGTTTGCCTGCGGGGGAGTTTTTCTGGCAGAACGGCTGCTGGAAATGTTGTAAAATAAAAAAATTAGTGCTATTATAAAGAACAGCAATTTATAAACAGTGAAGAAGGGAGATTTTTTGTGACTCAGTATATACAAAATTTTGTAAAATTCAGGCCTCTTTTGAAAGAGCTGGTGACCAGGGATATAAAAACAAAATACCGTCGGTCTGTGTTGGGAGTGCTATGGACACTTTTGAATCCGCTGCTGATGATGATTATCCTTTCAATTGTGTTTTCAAATCTGTTTCGTTTTCAGATTGAAAACTATCCTTTATATATTTTAAGCGGACAGTTGATCTATAATTTCTTTTCAGAGGGTACTTCTCGTTCTATGTCGGCAGTGATCGATAATGCATCTTTGATAAAAAAAGTTTACATTCCTAAATATCTCTTTGCGTTTTCCAGGATCCTGTCCAGTTTTATTAATCTGATGGCTTCTTTTTGCGCGTTGATCATAGTGATGATCTTTACGGATGCACAGTTATATTATACAGTGATACTGGCAGTTATCCCTATTTTTTTACTGGCAGTGTTTGCAACGGGGATAGGTTTGATACTTGCTGCTGTTGCCGTAAAATTCCGGGATATGATACATCTTTACGGGGTTTTGCTCGTGGCGCTGAACTATTTGGCTCCGATTATTTATCCCATGTCTATTCTGCCTGGAAAGATCAATTTCCTGGTAAGGTTAAATCCTATTACACAGATTCTGAATGTATTCAGAGAAGTTGTAATATACGGGCAGCTTCCAAGTGCCGGATCAGTGATTTATTCTCTGGTTATGGCGGTTATCGCATTAGTGATTGGCTTATATGTATTTTATAAGAACCAGGATAATTTTATATTAAATCTTTAGGAGTAGAAATATGGCGGATATTGTTATTGAAGTACATGATGTATCCATGAAATTTAATCTGTCCAGGGAAAAAATTGACAGTTTAAAAGAATATATCATTAAAAGGATTAAGAACAAAATTTCTTATGATGAGTTTTGGGCCCTTCAGGATATTAATCTGACGGTAGAAAAGGGAGAAGCGGTGGCTCTTATCGGACTTAACGGCTGTGGAAAGAGTACATTGCTGAAAACAGTTGCAGGAGTTTTAAAGCCTACGAAGGGTTATGTAAAAACCTGGGGAACCATTGCCCCTCTTATTGAATTAGGGGCAGGGTTTGATATTGACCTGACTGCGAAAGAAAATGTTTATTTAAATGGCGCCATTCTGGGATATTCTCATGAAGAGATGGAAACCCATTATCAGGATATAGTGGATTTTTCAGAACTTCATGATTTTATGGATGTGCCTCTTAAAAACTTTTCTTCTGGTATGCTGGCACGTCTGGCTTTCGCTATTGCCACTATCGGAACACCGGATATTTTGATCGTAGATGAAGTTTTGTCTGTAGGTGATTTCAAATTCCAGCAGAAATGTGAACAGCGCATAAAACATATGATGACAAAAGATACATCTATATTATTTGTATCTCACAGTATCGAACAGGTAGAAAGTCTCTGTACAAGAGCAGTATGGATTGAAAAGGGACATATTCGGATGGATGGCCCTGTAAAAGAAGTCTGCGAGTTGTACAGACAGATATAATCAGGAGAGAAACAGTATGAAGAAAGCGATAAAACCAATAATCTATGTATGTATTATTCTGGTCATTTCTTTGATCAGGACATTTCTCTGTACCTGGGAAGTACCGATTTATGACGCAGGAGTGGAAGGAGACGGATACGGGAATCTTGGCCAACTGAGCGGCAATTCCTATATTGAGCAGAGCTTTTACTGTGAATTGAATGGCTTGGAAGGTGTACAGGTACAGCCGGTGACGTTTAACCGGACAGAAAATGGAACGTTAATTTATCAGCTTATTGATAAAGAAACTCAGGAGACGGTAGCAGCAGGAACTGTGGATACAGCAGGCTGGGAAGACGCAAAATTTACAGAAATCCCATTTCAGCGGATAGAAGCGAGCAAAGGCAGAGAATATGTTCTGAGGATACAGGCTGACAATACACCGGATGATAAAGGCGTTTCTTTTTACACTACACAAAAACAGGAAGGCACATCGCTGAGTCTTAATGGTGAGAGCAGAGATGAGTGTCTGGTACTTAAGAATGTTTATAAATCATTTAACCTTCAGGAATTTATCGTTTTTGCAGGGATGCTGGCCTATATTGTGCTTTTTATAAAGCTGTTGTATAAATTTTTAAGATAGGAGATAGATCAATGAAAAAGATAAAATTTTGTGTGGATCAGGCTGCGTATAAAAACATTCCGGGCCATCGTTATATCAAGATAAATGGCTGGATACTTTCATCAGAGGAAGATACAGTCCAGGTCTTTTCTGTATTGAACGGAAAACAGATCCATCATAAAAGATTTGCAGTAGATAGGCCAGATGTTCAGAAAAAATTTAAGAGACAGAATGTCAGACTGAACAGTGGATTTGATATTCAAATAAATTTGGGAGAAATAATACCGGAAGAATACAGACTTTATGTTAAGAAAAATGGCATTACCCAGAAATTATATACATTAGACCGCCATGACTTTGAAGAAATTGAAGACCGGAAGAGTCTGACATTAAATATAGATGGGATATATATAGATAAAGACCATATTATTGTAAACGGCTGGAGCGTGTCCCAGACAGACAGAGATATACAGTTTAAAGTTACGGACAGCCAGGGAAAAGATATAGATCTGTCTATGGAATTGAGAAAACGGGAGGACTTATATAAGCTTCGTTTGACTGACAAGAAGCATATTTTATGTGGGTTTAAAGCAACTTTCCTTTATGATAATGATGAGAAGTATATTTTTGAGGCTACGGATACAGTAGATAAAAAGACTATTTCGCTGGTTCCGGAAGAGTTGTGGAAAGCTCATAGATACGAAGCAAGAAAAGGCTTTATTTTTCAGGCAATCAAAAAATTTAAAATCAAAAATATTTATAAAGTATATCGTTATATTGCGGAAAACGGCGTAAAAGGACTGAAGAGCTATCTGGTAGAACGGATCAACAGTACTGTAAAACCATATGATGAATGGTTTAAGGAACAACAGCTTACGGATAAAGAAATAGAAATGCAGAAGCACAGGAAATTTGATTACCAGCCTAAGATCAGTATTGTAGTTCCTACTTATAATACTCCATTGAAATTTTTGCAGGAGATGATCGAATCAGTACAAAACCAGACCTATGCAAACTGGGAATTGTGTATTGGTGATGGAAGCGAGGGTAATCAGGAACTGGAGGAAACTCTAAGATCTTATCAGGAAAAGGATAACAGGATCAAATATAAAATCCTTCCGAAAAATATGGGAATATCAGGAAATACCAACGGTGCTCTGGAACTTGCTACGGGAGAGTATATAGGCCTTTTGGATCATGACGATGCGTTAGCTGTAAATGCGTTATATGAAGTTGTCAATGCTTTACAAGAGACGGATTATGATGTGTTATATACAGATGAGGATATGACTTCCTATGATATGAAGGTTCATAAGGATCCAAAATTCAAACCGGATTTTAGTATAGATCTTTTGTGTTCCCATAATTATATTACACACTTTTTTGTTGCCAAAGCTGAGATTATCAGAAAAATAGGCGGATTTCGGTCAGAGTTTGACGGCTCACAAGACTATGATCTTATTTTCAGATGTGTAGAGCAGGCAAAACAGATCAACCATATTCCCAAGATCTTATATTATTGGAGAATGCATGAGAATTCTGTGGCAGGCAATCCGGCCAGCAAGATGTACGCTTATGAGGCTGGAAAAAGAGCCATAGAAGAACATTTCAAGAGAACAGGCGTGGCAGCTACAGTGGAACATACCGATCTTTGGGGAATGTATCATGTAATCTATGAGACTCCCGGCGATCCCCTTGTGTCTATTGTGATCCCCAATAAGGACCATATAGAGGATCTGGAAAAATGTATTTCTTCTGTGCAGGAAAGAAGCAGCTATAAAAACATAGAATTTATCATTGTAGAAAATAACAGTGAACAGGACAAGACGTTTGCTTATTATGAAGAATTAGAACAGAGATATGGTAACGTTAAAGTCGTATATTGGAAAAAAGAATTTAATTATTCGGCAATTAATAACTTTGGTGTTCAGTATGCAAAAGGAGACTATCTGTTATTTCTGAATAATGACACAGAGATCATTAACGAGACCGCCATCTCTGAAATGCTGGGATGCTGCATGAGAGAGGATGTAGGGGTAGTAGGGGCCAAGCTCTTATATGAGGATGATACCATTCAGCATGCAGGCGTGGTAATCGGCATAGGAGGATTTGCCGGACATGTGTTTGTAGGACTGGATAAAGACGATTACGGCTACATGGTACGGCCAAGGATCAACTGTAATTACAGTGCAGTGACAGCAGCGTGCATGATGACGCCAAAAGAAGATTTCCTCTCAGTAGGAGGCTTTACAGAAGAATTTGCAGTTGCCCTGAATGATGTAGACTACTGCCTGAAGATCAGGGAAAAAGGAAAATGGGTAGTTTACAATGCGTTTTCTCTATGGCATCATTATGAATCAAAATCCAGGGGATATGAGGATACTCCGGAGAAGATCCGCAGATTTGAAAATGAAATAAATAAATTCCGGAAAAAATGGAAAGACATTTTAGACAATGGCGATCCGTTTTATAATCCAAATTTTTCTCTTGAAAAAGAACCTTTTAATTTATAGGCAGTTATGATAAAAACCTTCTCTTTGGGATATAATCCCAGGAGAAGGTTTTTATTTTGGACTTGCCTAAAATCCGAATAGATATACTGCTATGTACGAATAGAGCAGACATACAGAAAAGGCTGCCTATTTCCGGCGTTTTATAATAGAAAGAAAAATTAAAGAAAATTCTGCTATACATAATATTCCTGTGATTCCGATCATAACAGGAAGAAGAAAATCAATTCCTTTAACCTGATAGAAAAGCGGGGTAAAGGAAACAGAAGCTTCTGATGAGTCAAAAGTTACCGGAAGATTTACCTGAGTACGATATACCTCTGTCCCCTGATAGGAATAGGTCCGGGTACGGACATTTCCGCCGTCGCTGTCTTTTACAGTGAGCACATTGCTTTCCACCCCTTTAGGAAGCGCCACATAACCGGCAGGTTCCTCCCTGTCCATCCAGTATACAGGAGACAGATGAAAATTATCGAAGCCATAGTCAAAAAGATTTACCGTATCGATAAAACGATCCTCTCCGTCGGAACGAAGGACTACGCAGACCAAAGTCATCCCATCCCGGGAGGCAGCTGTGACAAGCGTGTTTTTGGCTGCTTCCGTGTGACCGGTTTTGCCGGCAATGACGCCTTCATAGTGATATTTCCCGTTTTTGATCAGTCCATTGCTGTTTTCCAGATTTCTGGGAGAGTCTGTCATGTTTGTGGCAGGGATGGTATATGTCGCAGATCCGGAAATACGGCAGAAGTCTTCGTTTTGGATGGCAGCTGCCAGGATCAGAGCCAGATCGTGGGCAGTGGTGTAATGGTTGGGGTCCGGCAGCCCGTTGGCATTTACAAAGTGTGTGTTTTGACACCCAAGTTCCTGGGCCCGCTCATTCATCATGGATACGAAATTTTCTACAGATCCGGCCACGTAGACCGCCATCTGGGTACAGACCTCATTGGCAGAGGCCAGCATAATGGCATAGAGACATTGTTCTACGGTAAGCTGTTCTCCTACCCTGGCATTGATGGTAGAGTTTCCCGGTGCCAGATCCGGCGTGATCACATCGGTAAAGGTTACAATCTGGCTCAGGTCTTCTACATTTTCCAGTATAAGCAGGGCGGTCATGACCTTGGTAGTACTGGCAGGATAGCGGATCTCATCCATAGATTTATCAAAAAGTATCTGGCCTGTGGAAGCCTCCATCAGGACACCGGTCTCTTCAGTGATCTCCGGAGCCTGGGGCCAGCTTTTGGGAAAATCCGTGGCCTGTACAGTGGAAAAGCTGCCAAACAGCAGAGTTAAAGCCAGAGAAATACAAAGAAGAGGCTTTGGCAATACAGATTTTTTCACAAGAGTTCCTCCTTTATAAATATGAGACATAAGTAACAGTCCTGTTGGGACAATTCCCGCTCATTATACCATAATTTAGGTTTTCTTTAAACAGAAAATGTGGTAGAATAAGCAGATGAGTAAGGACAGGAAAGGCAGGTGAAGGGTAATGCCTACTGGAAAACTGGAATGGGGGAGGATTCTCGGGAGGCTTTCGCCATATACGATCCAGAAAGGTTTTCGTTATTTAAAGCATTACGGGCCAAAGGAATTCTGGATCAGGCTTCATGAACGTTTTGAACCAGAAGAGGTGCCTTATGGACCCTGGTATGAAGAATACAGACCGGATATAGAAGAATTGGAAAAGCAGAAAAAGAAGAAATGGAAGTATCAGCCGAAGATCAGTGTTGCGGTGCCTGCATATAAAACACCGGAGAAGTTTCTCCGCCAGATGATGGATTCGCTGCTGGAGCAGACCTATGAAAACTGGGAGTTATGTATCGCAAACGCCAGTCCAAAGGACGCTTCCATGGAATATACTCTTATGGAATATGCCAGGAGAGATCCCAGGATCCGATGGAAAAAGCTGGAGGAGAATAAAGGGATCGCGGAAAATACCAACGAAGCTTTGGCTATGGCAGAAGGAGAGTATATCGGCCTTCTGGATCATGACGATCTGCTGGCGCCCAATGCCTTGTATGAGGTGGCGAAAGTTTTAGAGAAAGAGCCGGATACAGAAGTGCTCTATACGGACGAAGATAAAGTAAGAGGAGAGGATCTGGAACATTTCCAGCCCCATCTGAAACCGGATTTCAATCCGGATCTTCTGCGGTCCAATAATTATATTTGTCATTTTTTTGTTGTGAAAAGGAGTATCTTGGAAAAGACGGGAGGATTCCGCAGTGAGTACGACGGAGCTCAGGATTATGATTTCATCTTCCGCTGTACAGAGGAGGCCGGGAAGATCCGGCATATTCCGGAAATCCTTTATCATTGGCGTACCCATGAAGCCTCCACTGCAGACAATCCGGAGAGCAAGCTGTATGCTTTTGAAGCAGGAAAACGGGCAATTGAAGCAAACCTGAAGAGGTCCGGCCTTGTGGGAACAGTGACCCAGACAAAAGATTACGGGTTTTACCGGGTAAAATATCCGGTTGCGGGGAATCCTCTGGTTTCTATTATAATTCCCAATAAGGATGCCAGAGAAGATCTGGAAAAATGTATCAATTCTATTCTGGGACGGAGTACTTACAGTAACTATGAAATCCTGATCGTGGAGAACAACAGTACTTCCCAGGAGATATTTGATTATTACAAACAGCTTTCCGAGATGCCAAAGAAACGCCTGCTGAGATGGAAAAAGGAATTTAATTATTCCGCCATCAATAATTTTGCGGCGGCTAAGGCAAAAGGAGATTATCTGCTGTTTTTAAATAATGATACAGAGGTGATCACACCTGACTGGATAGAGGAAATGCTGGGATTTGTCCAGCGGAAAGATACGGGGATCGTAGGGGCCAAGCTTTATTATGGCAATGATACCATCCAGCATGCAGGAACGGTTATCGGTATCGGAGGCATTGCGGGACATATGTTTACAGATATGCCCAGAGAAAGATCCGGCTATATGCATAAAGCTTCGATCATACAGGACCTCAGCGCGGTGACCGCGGCCTGTATGATGATAAAAAAACAGATATTTGACCAGGTACAGGGGTTTGAAGAAGCCTTAAGTGTGGCCTTTAATGATGTGGATCTGTGCCTTCGCGTAAGACAGCTGGATTATCTGGTCGTATATGATCCTTATGTAGAATTATATCATTATGAATCAAAAAGCCGGGGAGCAGAGGACAGCAAGGAGAAAGTCCGCAGATTTCAGACGGAGATAGAATTTATGCGCTGCAGATGGGAAAAACTTTTAAAAGCAGGAGATCCCTATTACAATAAAAATCTGTCTCTGACAAAGTGGAATTATTCCCTGCGGCCAAAAGACTGAAAGGCAGGAACATGTGTAAGGTTTCAGTGATCATTCCCAATTATAATGGGAAAAAGTATTTAAAAGATTGTCTGGATGCTATGGAAAATCAGAGCTTCCGGGATTTTGAGGTCCTGCTGGTGGACAATGGCTCTGAGGATGGAAGCCGGGAATATGTGGAAGAGGCCTACCCCTGGGTGCGGCTGATCCCTCTAAGCGAGAATACAGGCTTTTGCGGAGCTGTGAACCAGGGAATAAAAAAAAGCAGCAGCCCTCTGGTGATCCTTCTGAATAATGATACTATCGCAGAAAAAAATTTTGTGGAAGAGCTGGTGAAGGGAATGGAAAGTAAGCCCAGAGCTTTTTCCTGCCAGGCCAAGCTTCTGGAAATGAGACATCAGGACAGAGTAGATGACGCAGGAAATTATTACTGTGCTTTGGGCTGGGCTTTTGCAGATGGAAAAGGAAAGCCGGAAGAGAACTATAACAGGGAAAAGAAAATTTTTGCCTCCTGTGCAGGTGCTGCAATCTATCGCAGAGAGCTGCTGGATAAGACAGGATTTTTTGATGAAGAGCATTTTGCCTATCTGGAAGACCTGGATATCGGCTACCGGGGAAGGCTGCTGGGGTATGAGAACTGGTTCTGCCCAAAGGCCAGAGTACTCCATGTAGGCAGCGGAACTACCGGTTCCAGGTACAATCTCTTTAAAGTCCGCTATTCATCCAGGAATAATGTCTATCTGATCTATAAAAATATGCCTCTGCTCCAGATTATCTGGAATCTTCCGTTATTTATTCTGGGATTCGGGGTGAAGATGGCTTTCTTTACAATGAAAGGGTTTGGCAGAGAATATGCCGCCGGATTGAAAAACGGGATTGCGATTTCTGCAAAGAACAGAGAAAAAAAATTTCATGCGCTTTCCGTAAAGCGCTATTTGGAGATACAGCTGGAGCTATACAAAAATCTGGGGAAATTTCTTATAAAGTAATTACAAAGGATGGAAATTTACTATGAAGTGGAAAAAAGGTAGAATCATGTCAAGCAAGGTTTTTCTTCTTGTGCTTTTGGATATACTGACAGTACAGATCGCTTCCTTTCTGGGACTGTTTATCCGATATGAGTTTAGTTTTAACAGTATTCCGGTCTCAGATATGGAGCAGGTCCTTCATTATACGATCCCAAATACCATCATGACTCTGATTGTATTTGCAGTTGCAAAAATGTACAGAGGCGTGTGGCGCCATGCCAGTTCCAGCGAGCTGGTGAATATTATCCTGGGAAACGCAGCGGCTTCTGCTATCCAGGTTACCTGCGCCTATATGCTGAAACTGACTCTGCCCAGATCTTCTTATCTGATCTATTATTTCGCTATGGTCATCGGTACCAGCGGTGTGCGGTTTTCCTATGTGATCCTGAACATATTAAATGAAAAGATGGCAGACCTGACCGGCGGGGATAAGAAAAAGATCAATGTTATGCTTATCGGAGCAGGAGCAGCAGGAAGCTCTATCTTAAAGGAGACAGAGGAAAGCCGTTATCTGAACCTGAAAGTAAAGTGTATCATTGATGACAATCCGGCAAAACAGGGAAAATATCTGAGAGGGGTTCCGATCGTAGGGACCAGGGAGGACATCCCGGATAAAGTGGAAGAGTATAATATCCAGGAGATCATAGTAGCGATCCCTTCTCTTGGAAATGTAAAGATGAAGGAAATCCTGGATATCTGCAAAGAGACCCGGTGTAAGACCAGGATCATTCCGGGAATCTATCAGTTTATTAATGGAGACGTAAGCGTATCCAAACTCCGTGAGGTACAGATCGAGGACCTGCTGGGCAGGGAGCCTATCCAGGTGAATCTGGATGAGATCATGGGTTATGTACAGAATAAGGTAGTCATGGTAACCGGCGGAGGGGGATCTATCGGAAGCGAACTTTGCAGACAGATCGCGGCTCATAATCCAAAACAGCTGGTCATTGTGGATATTTACGAGAATAATGCCTATGATATCCAGCAGGAACTGAAGAGAAAATATCCGGATCTGAATCTGGAAGTGCTCATCGGTTCTGTGCGGAATACCCACAGGATGAATAATATTTTCGAAAAGTACCGGCCAAACATCGTTTATCATGCGGCTGCCCACAAACATGTTCCATTAATGGAGGACAGTCCTAACGAGGCAATTAAAAATAATGTGTTTGGAACCTTTAAGACTGCTGAGGCAGCGGACCGGTACGGGGCAGAGAAATTTGTGCTCATATCTACAGATAAGGCAGTAAACCCTACGAATATCATGGGAGCCTCCAAGCGTATGTGCGAGATGATCGTTCAGATGTTTGCAAGACACTCCAAGACCAATTTTGTGGCAGTGCGGTTTGGAAATGTGCTGGGAAGCAACGGAAGCGTTATTCCCCTGTTTAAAAAGCAGATCGCGGCAGGGGGGCCTGTGACGGTTACCCATCCGGATATTATCCGGTATTTTATGACTATTCCGGAAGCTGTGTCTCTTGTGCTCCAGGCAGGAGCCTATGCCAAAGGGGGAGAGATCTTTGTCCTGGATATGGGCAAACCGGTGAAGATCCTGGATCTTGCCACCAATCTGATCAAGCTCTCCGGTTATAAAGTGGGAGAGGATATAAAAATTGAATTTACAGGTCTCCGTCCCGGAGAAAAGCTTTATGAGGAACTGCTTATGAGCGAAGAAGGCCTCCAGGAAACAGACAACAAACTGATCCATATCGGTAAGCCTATCGAGTTCGACGAGGAGGAATTCCGGAAACAGCTTGAGATACTGGATAAACTGTCCAGAGAAGACAGTCCCCAGATCAAAGAAGCGGTAAGGAAAGTAGTGCCCACCTATGTGATCACTCCCAACAAATGATATTAGGGGCAAAAGCCCCCGGATATGATACCTGGGATTGCTCCATGTTACGTGTAGCGGGTATAGACCTTCTGACCTTGGTATCAGACCCTGGCGGCAGTCGCCAAATGGACATTCTGGCATGTCCGCTTGGCTCGTTGCTCGCGGGAATAAATAAGATTATTGCGTTCTAAGTAGAAGTATGATATATTATTAAGAAAATATTACATGTGTTACATGTTTGAGCAGAGGGTGATAAGACCTTGATTAAAGAAAACCAAAAGCATTTTAACCGCCTGCATGTGGCACTGGATGCTTTTGTGATCATAATCGCCTACTTTATTGCATGGATGATTAAATTTCTGTTTCTGGATGGGAGTGTGGGAGCACTTCCTTTCAGGATCTATGCGGCGGCAATACTGCCGATTGTACCGGTATATCTGCTGCTGTATTATCTGTTCAGCCTGTATACTCCTAAGCGGGTGCAGGGAAGACGGCTGGAAATGTGGAACATTATCAAAGCGAATACCGTAGGAATCGCGTTGATTCTGGGGGTATTGTATCTGATAAAGATGATGCATTTTTCCAGAGAACTGCTGGCGATTTTTTATTTTGTAAATGTCCTTCTGGAAACCGGACTGCGGAATCTGATCCGGTATTTTCTCAGAAGTATGAGGAAAAAGGGCTATAATCTGAAGCATATCCTTCTTGTGGGGTATAGTCATGCGGCGGAAGAATATATCGACCGGATCATAGCCAATCCCCAATGGGGATATAAGATACGGGGAATTCTGGATGATCATGTGGAAGCCGGAACAGAATATAAAGGTGTAAAGGTCCTGGGAAGGATCGCAAACCTTATGGTGATCCTTCCTCAGAACCGTCTGGATGAGATTGCCATTACTCTGGGGCTGAATGAATATTACCGTCTGGAAGAGATCGTGGCACTCTGTGAGAAATCCGGGGTGCATACAAAGTTTATTCCGGATTATAATAGAGTTATACCTACAAAGCCATATACAGAGGATATCCTGGGACTTCCGGTGATCAATATAAGGCATGTGCCTCTGACGAACACCTATTATGCTTTTTTGAAGAGACTTATGGATATTGTGGGATCGGTATGTGCCATTGTGATCTTCTCGCCGGTGATGCTTTTTTCTGTGATCATGATAAAGCTTACATCACCCGGGCCTCTGATCTTTAAGCAGGAACGGGTAGGGCTGCATAATCGGCCTTTTATGATGTACAAATTTCGTTCCATGGAGGTTCAGGCTCCTGAAAAAGAGAAGACCAGATGGACAGTAAAGGATGATCCCAGAGTTACCGGATTTGGAAAATTCATGAGAAAGACCAGTATCGATGAACTTCCCCAGCTTTTTAATGTGCTGAAAGGGGAGATGAGCCTTGTGGGCCCCAGACCGGAGAGACCTTTCTTTGTGGAAAAATTCAAGGAGGAGATCCCCCGGTATATGATCAAGCATCAGGTACGCCCGGGGATCACAGGCTGGGCTCAAGTCAATGGCTACAGAGGAAATACATCTATCAGAAAAAGGATTGAATACGATCTTTATTACATTGAGAACTGGACACTGGGACTAGATATCAAGATTTTGTTCCTGACGATTTTTAAAGGATTTGTAAATAAAAACGCTTATTAAGGATAAAGGGGAGCGAATATGTCTAAGATGAAAAAAAAGAAAAGACGCCTGGGGAGAAAGATCCTTTTCGGATTTGAGATTCTTGTACTGGTCCTGCTGGTAGGAGTTCTGTTTCTTTATACCCAGATCAACAAGAGAATGGATAAGCTGGATTTTACGCAGGCACAGGATGACCAGGAGGTACAGATCAATAAGACAGTAGCAGGAAGTGAAGTCCTCAGCGGCTACACCAATATTGCATTGTTCGGTGTGGATAAACGGACGGAAGATGAAGGACTTTACGGCAACAGTGATACTGCTATCATAGCCAGTATCAACAACGATACCAAGGAAGTGCGGCTGGTATCCCTTTACCGGGACACCTATATGCGGGTAGATGAAGATCAAGATGGAAACGGTATTTACAGTAAATGTAATTCTGCGTATCTTCGTGGAGGCCCGGTCCAGGCGATCAATATGATAAACACGAATATGGATCTGGATATCCAGAATTATGTTTCTGTGAATTTCAGCGCTATGGCTACGGTGGTGGACTGTCTGGGAGGCCTGGATATTCCGATGTCCTATGAAGAGATTGAACATATGAACAATCATTGTGTAGAAACATCTGAACAGACGGGGCTGGATTATACACCTATCGAAAAACCGGATCCGGCTCCTGAAGATCAGTCAAAGATCATAGGGACATATCATCTGAACGGCGTACAGGTCACAGCTTACTGCCGTATCCGGCAGACTGCTTCCGGAGACCAGGGGAGAACGGAGAGACAGCGGTTAGTCCTGGATATGCTGGCAGATAAAGCAAAATCCGCAAGCTTTGGTACTCTCAGCAAGATCGTAGACAAGGTTTTCCCTCTTATCCAGACGAATTTTTCCAAATCAGAGCTGATCAAATTGGGAACGAGTATCCTGGACTATAATATGGGAGAAAATACAGGATTCCCTGTGGATTATGTAATGGGAGCAGACCAGACGGAGCCGGTTACCGGACTGGATTGCATCATTCCCACTACGTTGGAGACAAATGTGAAATATCTCCATGAATTCTTATTCTCAGATGAGGACTACCAGCCTTCTGAAACAGTAATTGTGCGCAGCGATTTTATTGTGGACCGTACCGGACTCGGAGAAAGCTATGTGGCAGATGAGAGAAAATATCTTCTGGATGACAATGATTCTTCCGAAGGGTACAGTGACAGTTCAGACAGCAGCGGCGGAGATACATCAGAAGACAGCTATGATTATGATATGGAAGATGAAGGCAGTTATGATATAGAAGACGAAGCATATTAGGCAGGAGTGAGTCTCATTGCGCGTCAGACAGGAAAAAGAAAGACTGACGTTCCCTTTAAAAGAACAGGAAGCTGTTTCAGTATGCTTCCTGTTCTTTTTACACGAGGGGGCATCCGACGGGCAACGGACGGAGAGGGAAAGCGTTTTAAAGGAGAAAGTTTATGAGTGTTACTGTGATAGTGCCCGCATATAAACCGGGAGAAAAGTTTTCCAGACTGATGGAAAGTCTGAAAAAGCAGACACTTTTGCCGGATAAGGTTATCATCATGAATACGGAGAAAAAGTTTTGGAAGGATTCTATGCTCAACGGAGTAAAAGGTGCGGAAGTGTTTCATATTACCAAGGCTGAATTTGACCATGGAAAAACCAGGGCTTTGGCGGCGGAGATGACAGATAGTGAATTCCTGGTTTATTTTACCCAGGATGCGGTGCCGGCAGATGATCATACTCTGGAATATCTGCTGAAGCCTTTCAGGGATCCTCAGATCGGAGCTGTTTACGGCAGACAGCTTCCGGACAAAGACTGCCGCCTGATCGAAAGCTATACCCGTTCCTTTAATTATCCCGGAACGAGCAGGAAAAAGACAAAGGCGGATCTTCCAGCACTGGGTATCAAAACTTTTTTCTGTTCTAATGTATGTGCCGCGTACCGGAAAAGTATTTATGAAGAAATGGGTGGGTTTTCCTTCCCTGCTATTTTTAATGAAGATATGGTCATGGCCGGAAATATGATAAAAAAAGGCTACGCTGTTTTTTATGCGGCAGATGCCAGAGTGATCCATTCCCATAATTACACCTGGCGGCAGCAGTTCCGGAGAAATTTTGATCTGGCAGTATCTCAGGCAGACCATCCGGAAATCTTTAAAGGGGTTCCTTCAGAAGGAGAGGGGCTGCGGCTGGTAAAAAGCACAGCGGCCTATCTGATGAAGAAAGGAAAATTCTGGCTGATCCCTTCTCTTGTGATGAGCAGCGGCTTTAAATTTCTGGGGTACCGGCTGGGAAAAAGCTATAAGAGACTTCCAAAGATCCTGATCGCAAAATGTACCATGAATGCCGGCTATTGGGAAAACAGAAATTGATGTTCACTTTTTCTTTGTTTTTTCATCACAATTTGAACACAATTGATTGGTAGACTAAGTCATGTAAAAGAAAAAGAGTGAGGAAAGGAAGAATCAATATGAGCGATGAGTTTAAGAATATAAATGATACAGGCAGTGAACCGGAAAAAGGAATGGAGCATTCCAATGATGGATCTTATACACAGGGTGATTCTTTTGTTATGAGAAGTTCTGAGGAGAACGAGAAGAAAACAGAAGAGTCCCGGGAGACCTCCCAGGAACCTCAGGAGGCCCCCAGCGAGGAGAATCCTTATTATGCCCATACTTACCGGAAAGCTTCCGAACCAAGGCAGGAAAGCGGCACCGGCTTTACAGAAAAGTCCACAGCCGGTCCTGAGAAGGAAAAAAAGGAAACAGAAAGAAATAAATACAGTTCTTACCAGTTCGCTTCTCCCATACCTCCGGAGAAGAAAGAAAAGAAGAAAAAAGGAAATGGTTCCGGCACAGTAAGAAAACTGGGATTTGCAGCGGCCTGCGCGGCAGTATTCGGATTAGTGGCAGGCGTTGTATTCCAGGGAGTAAATTATGTGGGAGGCCGGCTGATGCCGGAAGAGACTACACAGATCGCCCAGGCTCAGCTTGCTAATACAGACAGCAGCAATGCTTCCTCTGATAACGGATCCTCCGGACAGGGAACTGTTTCTCAGGTGGCAGCCAATGTTATGCCATCTATCGTGGCGATCACAAGTGTCAGCGTACAGGAGATTCCTAATTACTACGGATACTTTTTTGGATTCGGCGGGGAAGGCCAGACCCAGGAACAGGAGAGCAGCGGATCCGGTATTATCGTGGGACAGAATGATTCAGAACTTCTGATCGCAACCAATAATCATGTGGTAGAAGGGGCAGACAGCCTTAGCGTATGTTTTACAAATCAGGACGGTACTGCAGCAAGTTCTTCAAATGATGTGACAAATACCAGTACTGATGAAGACGAAAGCACAGACTTAGATGGCGGAACAGCAGTTTCTGCTCAGGTAAAAGGAACTGATGTGGACAATGACCTTGCAGTAGTTTCTGTAAACATATCTGATATACCGGAGGATGTCCGCAATGAGATCAAAGTGGCAAACTTGGGAAGTTCTGATGATCTTGTAGTCGGAGAACAGGTGGTAGCCATCGGAAATGCTCTTGGTTACGGCCAATCTGTAACATCCGGTTATGTCAGCGCATTGAATAAGCAGGTAAGTTCCGATGATGTAAACGGTACTTTTATCCAGACAGACGCAGCTATCAATCCTGGAAACAGCGGCGGAGCTCTGTTAAATATGAATGGAGAAGTTGTAGGTATTAACTCTTCCAAGATTGCTTCCGATAGTGTAGAAGGTATGGGATTTGCGATTCCTATCAGCCGTGCAGAACCCATCCTGGAAGAGCTGATGAGTAAAGAGACAAGACAGAAGGTAGAAGACGAAAGCCAGGCAGCTTATCTGGGAATCACATGTCTGGATGTATCCAGCAATACAGAGGAAATGTACAATATGCCGGTTGGCGTTTTCGTCCGTGACGTAGAAGAAGGCGGTCCTGCAGATCAGGCAGGTATCCAGACAGGCGATATCATCCAGAAATTTGACGGTACTACAGTACAGACCTATGAGAATCTTACAAACCAGCTGGCTTATTATAAGGCAGGAGAACAGGTAGAGGTTGTTGTGGCCAGGGCTGAAGGCGGTCAGTATAAGGAACAGACCGTAACGGTCACTCTGGGAGCAAAAAGTGATGCTCAGAGTTCTTCCCAGAGCGGGAAATAAAGAAAAACAAAGACTCATATAATAGAAAAAGGAGCAGGCGGCGGCCGGAACAGACAGGGTTCCAGGGCGCTGCCTGCTCCTATTTATAAAAAGTTTACTTGTTCCTGTTTTAGATTTATGATAAGATACTGGAGTCAAATAGTTTAAATCCTATGATAGATTTGATAGAAGAAAGAGAGAGAACGGATATGTCAGATGATAAAGAATATTTAGAAAACACTTCTTCTGATAAGGAAGATAAAGATACTTATGAAAAAATATGCTTCATGTGCAGACGGCCGGAGAGCAAAGCCGGAAAGATGATCGATCTTCCCAATAATATCCATATCTGCACAGACTGTATGCAGCGAAGCTTTGACACTATGAATAACAGCAATATCGATTATGATGAGCTGATGAAGAATATCCCCAATATGCCTAATATCAGTATGATCGATCTAAGTTCCCTTCAGAATCAGATTCCCAATAGACAGAAAGTAAAAAAGAAACAGGAGAAGCCGAAGGAAAAAGTTGCTCCAAAAGTGTTTGATATCAAGAGTATTCCGGCCCCTCATAAGATCAAAGCCAGTCTGGACGAATATGTGATCGGCCAGGAACACGCGAAAAAAGTAATGTCTGTTGCTGTCTATAATCATTATAAACGGGTATTTGCAGAGAATAATGATGACGTGGAGATTGAAAAATCCAATATGCTTATGATCGGTCCCACAGGAAGCGGCAAGACCTATATGGTAAAGACACTTGCCAGGCTGCTGGATGTGCCTTTGGCAATTACTGACGCAACCTCACTTACAGAAGCAGGATATATCGGAGACGACATTGAAAGCGTAGTCAGCAAGCTTTTGGCTGCTGCGGACAATGACGTGGAGAAGGCGGAACACGGGATTATTTTTATCGATGAAATTGATAAGATCGCCAAAAAGAAAAATACCAATCAGAGAGATGTCAGCGGGGAAGCGGTCCAGCAGGGGATGCTGAAGCTTCTGGAAGGCAGCGAGATCGAGGTCCCGGTGGGGGCGAACAGTAAGAATGCCATGGTTCCCCTGACCACAGTAGATACCAGAAATATTCTGTTTATCTGCGGCGGCGCATTTCCGGATCTGGAGGAGATCGTGAAGGAGCGTTTGAATAAGACGGCTTCTATCGGATTCCAGGCAGATCTGAAAGATAAATATGATCATGACGACAGCCTTCTGGAGAAAGTGACAGTAGATGATCTGAGAAAATTCGGCATGATCCCGGAATTTCTGGGTCGTCTGCCTGTGATCTTTGCTTTAAAGGGCCTTACAAGAGATATGCTGGTAGAAATCCTGAAAGAGCCGAAAAATGCTATTTTAAAACAGTATCAGAAGCTTCTGGCCATGGATGAAGTAAAGCTGGAATTTGAACAGGGCGCTCTGGAGGCTATCGCGGATCTGGCTATGGAGAAACATACCGGCGCCAGAGCCCTGAGAGCTATTCTGGAAGAATATATGCTGGATATCATGTATGAGATACCGAAGGATGACAGTATCGGAGAAGTGATCATTACCAAAGAATATATCCAGCATACAGGAGGGCCTAAGATCCTTCTGAGAGGGCAGGAGCTGCCTCAGCTGGAAATGCAGGAAGAAAATTAAAAACATCACAGTTCTGTCTGCCGGGATACGGAAGCATATCAGGGAAGAACATCTGTGATAGAGTATATAAAAAGAAACAGCCTGGAGAAAATATGTTTCCGGGCTGTTTCTTTTTTACGGGATATGGTCTGGTATCGTACAGAACGGATAGAGGAAATGCATTTCCCTGTCCGATCCATAGAAATAAAAAATCCGGTTAAGGAAGGATACTACTTCCGCAACCGGATAAAGAACAAAAAAAGATGCAGGAGATGGGACTTGAACCCACACGATATTGCTACCACAGGCACCTGAAGCCTGCGCGTCTGCCAATTCCGCCACTCCTGCATTTCAGATATTTTATTGTGTGCTCCTGAGCACGAAATATATAATACACGATAATAGATGGATTGTCAACAGTAAAATTGAAATTTTTTTAATAATTTTCGAAAATCTGAATATAAGCGAAAATTTGTGATTTAGAGCTTAAGTCTTTGGCGGCAAACAAAAAACCTCAGACATATTAATCTGAGGTTTTCCTGCGTGCAGGAGATGGGACTTGAACCCACACGATATTGCTACCACAGGCACCTGAAGCCTGCGCGTCTGCCAATTCCGCCACTCCTGCATCTTTTATGAAGTTTTGCGTTTTCGTAAGCGCAAAATATATATTAAATGATTTGTCTCAAATTGTCAAGCAAAAAATAAAAAAAGTTTTATGAAATGGATTCTGTAAAAAAGGTTGAAAAAAACAGTATGTTATGATACACTTTTTACAATTTGGGGAAATTTAGGGCTTTTTAGGAAGCCGGAAGGCCGGGAGGATTTCCAGGCTCCGGATTTACAGATCAGGAGCAGTCTTATACAAGACCTTTTATCCCGGCAGGAAGATAAAAAGAACAGAAAGGGAGACAGGTGAAAGAATGAAAGCATTTTTGATACTGGAAGACGGGACAGTCTTTACAGGTACCAGCATTGGCTCCAAGAGAGAAGTGATCAGCGAGATTGTTTTCAACACTTCTATGACTGGTTATCTGGAAGTACTTACAGACCCTTCTTATGCCGGACAGGCAGTCTGCATGACATATCCATTGATTGGAAATTATGGTATCTGCTATGAGGACCAGGAATCTTTGAGACCATGGCCCGATGGATACATTGTAAGAGAATTATCCCGTATTCCAAGCAACTTCCGCTGTGAAGATACAATTCAGAATTTTTTGAAACGATATGATATTCCAGGTATCGCAGGAATCGATACCAGGGCTCTTACCAAGATCCTCAGGGAAAAGGGAACCATGAACGGTATGATCACCACGGATCCGGATTTTAAACTGGAGGAAGTGATCCCGAGACTTCATGCCTATACTACAGGAAAAGTGGTAGAAAAGGTTACCTGTGAAGAAAAAACCGTTCTTAAAGGAAACGGTCCGAAAGTGGCTCTTATGGATTTTGGTGCCAAGGAGAATATCGCCGAATCTCTGAATAAGAGAGGCTGCCAGGTTACGATCTACCCGGCTTTTACGAAGGCGGAGGAGATCCTGAAGGATCAGCCGGACGGTATCATGCTTTCAAACGGACCTGGAGATCCCAAGGAATGTACAGAGATCATCAAGGAAATCCGTAAATTATATGACTCTCAGGTGCCTATTTTCGCGATCTGTCTGGGACATCAGCTGATGGCTCTGGCTACCGGCGCGGACACAAAGAAAATGAAATACGGCCACAGAGGGGGAAATCATCCGGTAAAAGATCTGGAGACAGGAAGAGTTTATATTTCTTCTCAGAACCATGGATATGTGGTAGACACAGAGACCCTGGATTCCAAGATCGCAGTTCCGGCTTTTGAAAATGTAAATGACAAGACCAACGAGGGACTGAGATATGTAGGAAAAAATATTTTTACCGTGCAGTTCCATCCGGAAGCCTGCCCGGGACCTCAGGACTCCGGCTACTTATTTGACCGTTTCATTAAAATGATGGAGGTGACAGAGTAATGCCAAGAAATCCGGATATTAAAAAAGTATTGATGATCGGTTCCGGCCCTATCGTGATCGGACAGGCAGCAGAGTTTGACTATGCGGGAACCCAGGCATGCCGTTCTCTGAAGGAAGAGGGAATCGAGGTTGTCCTGCTGAACTCCAACCCTGCCACCATTATGACGGATAAAGATATTGCTGATAAAGTTTATATAGAGCCCCTTACAGTAGAAGTAGTAGAGCAGCTGATCCTGAAGGAAAAACCAGACAGCGTTCTTCCTACTCTGGGAGGACAGGCGGGCTTGAACCTGGCCATGGAACTGGAAGAGAGAGGATTCTTAAAGGAGCACAATGTGCGTCTGATCGGAACCACCTCTGAGACGATCAAGAAAGCCGAGGATCGCCAGGAATTTAAGGATACCATGGAAAAGATCGGCGAGCCTATCGCTGCGTCTCTGGTGGTGCGCAATGTGGAAGACGGTATTGCCTTCAGTAATAAGATCGGCTATCCGGTGGTACTGCGTCCTGCCTATACCCTGGGGGGAAGCGGCGGCGGTATTGCCAATAATGAAGAAGAGCTTATCGAGATCCTGGAAAACGGTCTCCGTCTTTCCCGTGTGGGAGAGGTTCTTGTAGAGCGCTGTATTGCCGGCTGGAAAGAGATCGAGTATGAAGTGATGCGGGACAGCGCAGGAAACTGTATCACTGTCTGCAACATGGAAAATATTGACCCGGTAGGCGTTCATACAGGAGACAGTATCGTAGTGGCTCCTTCCCAGACTCTGGGAGACAAGGAATATCAGATGCTGAGAACTTCTGCTCTGAACATTATCACAGAGCTGGGGATCACCGGAGGCTGTAACGTGCAGTATGCCCTGAACCCGGACAGCTTTGAATACTGTGTTATCGAGGTAAATCCCCGTGTATCCCGTTCTTCTGCCCTGGCTTCCAAGGCTACAGGATATCCTATCGCTAAGGTGGCTGCAAAGATCGCCCTGGGATATACGCTGGATGAGATCAAAAATGCTATTACCGGTAAGACTTATGCCAGCTTCGAGCCTATGCTGGATTACTGCGTAGTAAAGATCCCAAGACTGCCCTTTGACAAATTTATCAGCGCCAAGAGGACTCTGACTACTCAGATGAAGGCTACAGGAGAGGTCATGAGTATCTGCAATAACTTTGAGGGAGCGCTGATGAAGGCTATCCGTTCTCTGGAGCAGCATGTGGATTCTCTCATGTCCTATGACTTTAGAAAGCTGACAGAAGAAGAACTGATAGAACAGCTTCATATCGTAGATGATATGCGTATCTGGCGTATCGCAGAAGCGGTAAGAAGAAATATTCCTTATGAGACTATCCATGATATTACCAAAATTGATATCTGGTTTATTGATAAGATCGCTATCCTGGTAGAAATGGAGAAGGCTCTGAAAGAACAGGAGCTGACAGAGGAACTGCTGAGAGAGGCCAAGAGGATTGAATTCCCGGATAATGTGATCGGACAGCTGACAGGGAAGACTACAGATGAGATCCATGATCTGAGAAAAGAGTGGGGGATCACGGCTTCCTATAAGATGGTAGATACCTGCGCTGCAGAATTTGCCGCAACTACTCCTTATTACTATTCTGTATACGGAGGAGAAAACGAGGCAGACGGAACTACGGATAAGAAGAAAGTCCTGATCCTGGGATCCGGCCCTATCCGTATCGGACAGGGAATCGAGTTTGACTTCTGTTCCGTACACTGTACCTGGGCCTTTGAAAAGGAAGGCTACGAGACCATTATCATCAACAACAATCCGGAAACCGTAAGTACAGACTTTGATATTGCAGATAAGCTGTATTTCGAGCCTCTTACACCGGAAGATGTGGAAAACGTAGTGGATATAGAGAAGCCTGACGGAGCTGTAGTACAGTTCGGCGGTCAGACAGCTATTAAGCTGACACAGGCGCTTATTAAGATGGGCGTGAAGATCCTGGGAACCTCTGCGGAAAATGTAGATGCTGCAGAAGACAGAGAACTTTTTGACGAAATCCTGGAACAGTGTCATATTCCAAGACCAAAGGGACATACAGTATATACTGCAGAAGAAGCTGTCCGGGCCGCCAATGAACTTGGCTATCCGGTTCTGGTACGTCCTTCTTATGTCCTTGGCGGACAGGGAATGCAGATCGCTATCAATGATGAGGATGTGGAACAGTATATCGGCATTATCAATCGGATCGCTCAGGAACATCCTATCCTGGTAGATAAATATCTTCAGGGAAAAGAGATCGAGGTTGACGCTGTATGCGACGGCGAAGATATCCTGATCCCCGGGATCATGGAGCATATTGAGAGAGCCGGTATCCACTCCGGAGACAGTATTTCCGTATATCCTGCCCGGACTATCAGCGACAGCGCAAAAAAGACCATCGAAGACTATACCAGAAAGCTGGCAAAATCTCTCCATGTACTTGGTATGATCAATATCCAGTTTATCGTATGCGGGGAAGAGGTTTATGTGATCGAGGTAAATCCAAGATCCAGCCGTACAGTACCATATATCAGCAAGGTAACAGGAATCCCTATTGTTCCTCTTGCCACTCAGGTGATCCTGGGACATAAGCTGAAAGATCTGGGTTATACACCTGGACTGCAGCCGGAAGCAAAGCACTATGCCATCAAGATGCCTGTATTCTCCTTTGAGAAGATCCGGGGAGCGGACGTAAGTCTGGGACCGGAGATGAAGTCTACAGGAGAGTGTCTGGGAATTTCCGAGAGCTTTAATGAAGCTCTGTATAAGGCCTTCCTGGGTGCAGGTGTGAACCTTCCTAAGTATAAAAATATGATCATTACAGTAAGAGATGAGGATAAACAGGATATCATCCCTATCGCCCGGAGATTCCAGAATCTGGGATATAAGATCTATGCTACCAGAAGTACGGCGAAGGTCCTTAATGAAAACGGCGTAAAGGCCATTCGTACAAATAAGATCGAGCAGCCTTCTCCAAACCTGATGGACCTGATCCTGGGACATAAGATCGATCTGGTCATCGATACACCTTCTCAGGGTGTAGAGAAGTCTAAAGACGGATTTATCATCCGTAGAAATGCCATTGAGACTGGCGTAAATGTCCTTACCGCTCTGGATACAGCAGAGGCTCTGGTAACCAGTCTGGAAAATACAGATATCCAGAAACTGAAACTGGTGAATATCGCCGAAATCTGAGAGGTGGATCATGGAGAGCTTTATTGAGATTTTAAAAGTAATCTTCCTGGGTATTGTAGAGGGGATCACCGAATGGCTTCCCATCAGCAGTACCGGTCATCTGATCCTGGTGGAAGAGTTCGTGAAACTGGATGTATCCCAGGAATTCTGGGATATGTTTATGGTGGTCATCCAGTTAGGGGCCATTATGGCTGTGGTGGTCCTTTACTGGAAGGATCTGTGGCCCTTTCAGAATAAGAAGCCGAAACATGAAAATGTGACCAGCATCGAGAAGGCGGCAGGAGTATTGTGCCGTTTTGTGAAGATCGATAAGATGATCATGTGGTTTAAGATCCTGGTATCCTGCATGCCTGCAATTATCATCGGACTGCCCTTCAATGATTTTATTGAAGAAAAGTTCAACAACTGGTTTGTAGTATCAGTGATGCTGATCGTTTATGGCGTGATGTTTCTCATTGTGGAGGACTACAATGAGAAACGCCAGGCCAGATATAACTCTATTAAAGAGATCACCTGGAAGACGGCTTTATTTATCGGGATCTTTCAGGTACTGTCCTTGATCCCGGGAACTTCCCGTTCCGGATCCACCATTATCGGCGGTATCCTGGTGGGAGCTTCCAGGACAGTGGCGGCAGAGTATACCTTTTTCCTGGCTATCCCGGTAATGTTCGGAGCCAGTCTTTTAAAGATCGTAAAGTTTGGACTGAACTTTACCTCCTGGGAAGTGGTGATCCTGGTCACCGGCATGGTGGTTTCCTTCGTGGTCTCTATCCTTGCTATAAAATTCCTTATGGGATATATTAAGAAACACAACTTTAAGGTGTTTGGCTGGTACAGGATCGTCTTAGGCATTATTGTCATCCTGTTTTTTACAATTTTCAGATAGGCGGAAATTGCGGAACTGTTTCACAGGGCCTTTTGGTCCGCTGAAACGGTTCCGTTTTTCTCTTTCAAGAATCAGGAAAAGGATCTGAAAGCAGGGTCTGCAGGACAGGAGGAGAAGAAAATGGAAAATTATGATAAAGAGGTGCTGGATCTGGCTATGGAGGCCGGGAGGATCCTTCTGGATGCAGGAGCGGAGATCTTCCGGGTGGAGGAGACCATACAGAGGATAGCGAAAGCTTTTGGAATCGAGAAATGCAGCACCTTTGTGCTGAGCACAGGGATTTTTATCACTGCGGAAAATCAGGAAGGACAGATATACGCCAGTGTAAAGCACATACCTATAAGCGGAGCAAAGCTTCATCGTATCGCGGCAGTAAATCAGCTTTCCAGAGAGATCGTGGAGGGAAAGTATACGGTGAAGGAAGCAGAAGAAAAACTGGAGATCATTAAGCATATGCCGGGGAAAAGAGGGATCGTGCAGATGTTTGCCTCCGGAGTGGGTTCCGGCTGTTTCTGCTATCTTCTGGGAGGCAATCTGGAGGACATGGCGGCGGCTTTCCTTTCCGGCTTTCTTCTTTATGCCCTGATCCTGGGATTCGGGAAAAGAGAAAAGCGGACCTCCAAGATCGTTACCAATCTGGCCGGAGGGTTTTGCGTATCTTTTTTTGCCGTCTTTTTTTACCGGCTGGGGCTTGGAAACGCGCCGGGAAGTATTCTGGTAGGTTCTGTGATGCCCCTGGTCCCGGGGGTTTCTCTGGTAAATGCGGTCCGGGATTTTGCTGACGGAGATTATATCGGAGGCGGGGTCCGGTTCCTGGACGCGCTCATGGTCGCCCTGGGGATCGCCATGGGCGTGGGGATCATGTATTTTCTTTACTATAATCTGACAGGAGGGATACTTTTATGATCCTGGAAGGAATCTTACAGTTTCTGGCAGCAGCGGTGGGAACCGTAGCCTTTTCCGTATTGTTTTCTGTACCCAGAGAGCATTATCCCCTCTGCGGATTTATCGGAGGGACAGGCTGGCTGATCTGCTGGATATTCATAAACGGCTTGGGTACAGGAGCCATTATAGGAAATTTTGCGGCTACCGTGTTTATCACTCTGGCTTCCAGGATCGGAAGCACGGTAAGAAAATGTCCGGTAACCCTGTTTCTTATTGCGGGGATTTTTCCGGAAGTGCCGGGGATCGGAATCTACAGGACTATCTACTATACACTGCTGGAAAATAATGATCTAAGCCTTTACTATGGGAGAGAGACTCTGGGAATTGCCATTGCTATTGTACTGGGGATTATTTTTGTTTTTGAGATTCCTCAGAAGACGATTAACCGTGCTTTTCAGAAAAAGGCCTGAAAAGGAAAGACAGATGGACATGCCAGCATGTCCGTTTGGCTCGTTGCCCGGGGGAATAAAAGAAGCAGGAAAAGGAGAACCTTATCAGCTCCATTTTCCTGCTTTTTTCATGACAATAGGCGGTCCTGCAAAGGAAAATCTCTATTGTCTGCTGTTTTCGATTTATGCTGTGATAATAGTTCCGGTCTTGCCCAGATAACCGTCTTTGGCTTTGCCGATAGAGGTGATCACGGCACGTCTGTCGGGACGTCCCTCTACAAATTCTACAGAGGCCTGGATTTTGGGGAGCATGGTATTGTCTCCGAAATGTCCTGCCTCCATATAGGTCTTTGCTTCCTGGGCAGTAATAGAAGAGAGATACTCTTCAGAGTCAGAACCGTAGTTTACGGAAACTTTTTCCACACTGGTGAGGATCAGCAGTTCGTCGGCGTCTAATGCCTGGGCCAGCTTTCCGCTGGTAAGATCCTTTTCAATAACAGCGCTGGCGCCGATGAGTTCTTCATTTCTTTCCAGAACCGGGATTCCGCCGCCGCCGCAGGCGATCACGATCTGTCCTGCGTCAGACAGAGCTTTGATAGCGTCGATCTCTACGATCTTTTCCGGCTGGGGAGCAGCGACGATCCTGCGATAGCCATCTTCAGTCTTAACCACATAATTTCCCTTGTGTTCTTCGGCTTCTGCTTCTTCTTCGGTCAGGGTCCTTCCGATGATCTTCACAGGTTCGTGGAAAGCGTCATCATAAGGGTCTACAGTGACCTGGGTAAGGATAGTGCTTACCGGTTTGTAGATACCTCTGCGAAGAAGTTCTGCACGAAGAGTATTCTGGATATCGTAACCGATATAACCCTGGCTCATGGCAGAACATACAGACATAGGAACGGCTGTATAATCCGGATGTACTTTTCCGAATTCATTCATGGCTGTGTGGATCATACCTACCTGAGGAGCATTGCTGTGTGTAATGATGATATCTGCTCCGGCCTCTACCAGATCTGCCAGAACTTTTGCGGAAGCCTTTACTGCGGTCTTCTGCTCCGGCAGAGTAGTGCCCAGTGCTCTATGGCCTAAGGCCACAACGACTTTTTTTCTTGTCATAGTATTATACCTCTTTCTTCCGGGATCCACCTGATCCCTTATATTTGCACCCAATTTCTTCTTATAACGTTCCGTTCATAAGAAGAAGATAAGAACATTATATCTGCTGAAGATGAGAAAAGCAACAGAAAAAAACCCGATACACAAGGTACCGGGCTTTTTCAACTTGAGGGGGGAGATAGTGAGTGGTTTATCAACTATCCAAGATTTATTATAGAAAGAAAATGTGAGTAAAATATGTCCCTTTTATAAAATAATTAGAAAATCTCTTAATAAAATTTAAATTAAATCTATCCTAAATATCCTTTCAACAAAAGAAAGGTATTCTTCACTCCCTCTATATGGCTTCTTTCATATCCATGAGAGGCATAAACCCCTGATCCGATCAGGCCGTGACGGACATCGTAGCCTGCCTTCAGTCCTGCTTCTGCATCGGAGCCATAATAAGGATATACATCTACGGCAAAGTCAAGGCCATCCCTTTTTGCCACAGCAATCAGCTGAGAGACCAGATCATAGCTGTAAGGACCGCCGCTGTCTTTGGCGCAGATAGATACCTGGTGTTCTTTACAGTTTAAGCCTTCTCCCACACATCCCATATCTACTGCCAGGATCTCAGTGACGCCCTGAGGAATGGAAGCGGCTCCGCCGTGTCCCACTTCCTCATAAACAGTAAGATGCTGATAGATCTTTCTCTCGGGAGTAATGTGATTTTCTTTCAGATATCTGGCGTAGCCCAGAAGAATAGCTGCGCTTAATTTATCATCCAGGAAACGGCTTTTGATATAGCCGCTTTTGGTGATCCGGGTCCTGGGATCAAAGGCTACAATATCTCCTTCCATAATACCAAGAGCCAGTACATCTTCTCTGGTGGATACTTTTTCGTCCAGAAGGATCTCCATTACATCAAAACTTCTGGATGTCTCATTATATTTGCCGTTTACATGGACAGAGGCGTCTGTAAGCTGACAGGTGCCTTCGTAGGTGCCATTAAACCGGGTGATGATCCGGCAGTTTTCTGCTTCAGCGTTATTGGCGTTCATGCCTCCCAGGGGAGAAACTGCCAGACGGCCGTTGGATTTGATCTGGGATACCATAGCACCCAGAGTATCTACATGGGCTTCCAGAAATACGGCGTTGTCCGGGTTTTCTCCGCCAAGATCTGTAAGTACGCCTCCTTTTACAGTCCTTTTAGGGGTATATCCTAATTTTTTATATTCTGCCATAAGATAGTCCGCCACATTTTTTGTGTAACCTGTGGGACTGTCAATGGCCAGAAGATTTTGCAGCTGTTCTAAGATGTATTTTGTGATTTCTTCCATTTTGATACCTCCTGTTTCAGCATTCATTGTATGCTTCCGGTCTAATTTCGTCAAGATTTTCCTTTTAAAAAGAAATTTCCTAAAAAACCAGTGGAAAATTTCTGTCAACCCATATATAATATAGGCGGAATATTGATTTCACAGCTGCAAGGAGGAAATAGATTTATGTATGACATGAAAATTTCAGATTCAGTGGTGTACGTTGGTGTAGATGATAAAGATATTGACCTGTTTGAGAGCCAGTACAAAGTGCCCAATGGGGTTACCTATAATTCTTATGTGATCCTGGACGAGAAGATTGCTGTTATGGATACGGTTGACAAAAGAAGGACCCAGCAGTGGCTGGACAACCTGGAAAAGGTATTAGACGGAAGAAAACCGGATTATCTGGTGGTATCTCATCTGGAACCGGACCATGCTTCCAATATCCAGGTTCTGGCAGAGAAATATCCTGATATGCAGGTGGTTTCCAATGCAAAAGTATTTTCTATGCTTCCTCAGTTCTTTACTCTTGATTTTGCTCCCAGAAGCGTTGTAGTAAAAGAGGGGGACACTCTCAGCCTTGGAAAACATACCCTTCAGTTCTTTATGGCTCCTATGGTCCACTGGCCGGAAGTTATGGTAGAATACGAGCAGACAGAGAAGATTTTGTTCTCTGCGGACGGATTCGGAAAGTTCGGGGCTTCTGATGTGGAAGAAGACTGGGATGACGAGGCAAGAAGATATTTTATCAACATCGTTGGAAAATACGGAACCCAGGTACAGGCGCTGTTAAAGAAAGCTGCAACACTGGATATCCAGATGATCTGCCCCCTCCATGGTCCTGTGCTGAAAGAAGATCTGGGTCATTATATCGGCAAATATCTTACCTGGAGCAGTTATGAGCCGGAGGAAGAAGGGGTAGTGGTTGCTTTTGCTTCCATCCATGGAAATACCGGAAATGCAGCCAGAAGAATGGCCCAACTGCTGAAGGAAAACGGAGCTGAAAATGTACGGGTATTTGATCTTGCCAGAGATGACATGGCAGAAGCGATTTCCTGTGCATTCCGCTACAGCCGCCTGGTAGTTATGGGAGTGACCTATGACGGCAATCTGTTTCCCTGCATGGAAGACTTCCTCTATCATCTGAAGATCAAGACCTATAAGAAGAGAAAAGTGGGAATCGTAGAGAACGGATCCTGGGCTCCTATGGCAGGTAAACTGATGAAAGCTTATTTTGAGAGTATGAAAGATATTGAGATCTGCGAGCCTGTAGTTACCATCAAATCTGTGATGAAGGAAGCAGATGAGAAAAATATGGAAACACTGGCAAAGGCGATTCTTGCATAAGGAGGAACGATATGAAGTGCCCGTTTTGCAATCAGGATAATACCAGGGTCATAGATTCCAGACCCGTGCCGGATAACAATTCTATCAGAAGGCGGAGACAGTGCGACGAGTGCGGCAGACGGTTTACGACTTATGAAAAGATAGAGACCATTCCTCTGACTGTGATAAAAAAGGATCAGAGCCGGGAGGAATATGACAGGAGCAAGCTCCAGAACGGGGTTATGCGGGCCTGCTACAAAAGGCCGATTCCTGTAAAAAGAATCGAAGAACTTATTGACGAGATTGAGACAGAAATTTTTAATAAGGAAGAGCGGGAGGTCCCAAGCACAGTGATCGGTGAGATCGTTATGGAAAAGCTGAAAGATCTGGACGCTGTGGCTTATGTGAGATTTGCCTCTGTTTACCGGGAATTTAAGGATATCGATACCTTTATGGATGAATTAAAAAAAATGATGAAATAGAAAAGAATACTTCTCTCTGCTGCCTCTGAAAAGAGGAAAAAGAGAGGAGTATTCTTCTTTTCATGACGTATGTTTTGAAGCCGGATCTTTTACAGAAGAAATTCTATGAGGTTTTCGTAAATACTCTGCCGTTTTTCTTTCCAGTTAAGGCAGACAGCCTTGGCGGCGTCTTCTGTGGGAACTGCAATAGTAAGGTCTACCAGAGACAGTTTGTTCTGACGGAGACGGCACCGCACCTGGTAGCCTTCTTCCTGTCCCTTGTAATAATCCGCAACTGCCGAAAGTTCTTCCCGGATCTGTATGATATTTTCCTTAAAGAAATCGGCGATATCCTTCTTTATTCCGTCGGAAATCTGATCCTCAAAATAGGAAAGGGTCTGCTTTCCCTGGGGGGTGATCCGGAAATAAGTAGAATTCCGGACTGTTTTCACTTTAATAAGGTCTGAATCTGTCAGTTCCGAGATGGCCTGCTGGAGATGAAAATAGGTGGTGTAGCCTTTGTCCAGGATAAAACCGGAGATCTGAGCGTTTGTCAGAGGAAATTCTGATTTTTCCAGCATGTAAAGGATCATCAATTTATAAAGTGTAAGAGGTTCTGCCATAACTTAGTCCTCCTTATATAATCTTCCCTGGTATGCATGGCGTATCTTACATTCATGATGCAGGGTATTTAAAACTGTACGTTTTTTGCTGCTCCATAAAGGGGCGATCAGCAGATCTTTGGGCCCGTCTCCCGTAAGCCGGTGGATTACGATATCGGGAGAAAGATGTTCCAGGCAGTCGATGAGAAGATCCAGATATTCCTCCATAGTATATACAGAAAACTTTCCTTCCAGATAATCCGCAGCCAGATCCGTGCCCTTCAGCACATGGAGAAGTTGGAGCTTGATTCCCTGGATATCCTGATGGTTCAGATAGTCCATGGTGGACAGGATATCCTGACGGCTTTCCCCGGGAAGTCCAAGGATTGTATGAACGATTACTTCCAGATTCCTTTCCCGGAGACTCCTTACGCTTTCCTCAAAACAGGAGAGGGGATATCCCCGCCGGATGTACCTGGCGGTTTTCTCATGGATAGTCTGTAGGCCCAGCTCCACCCATACAGGTTTCCGGCGGTTCAGTCTTTCCAGAAGATCCAGCACTTCCGGTCCCAGACAGTCCGGCCGGGTGCCGATGGATACTGCCGCCACCAGAGGGTGGTTCAGAGCTTCCGTATAAATCTTCTCCAGGTATTCCACGGGGGCGTAGGTATTGGTGTAAGCCTGAAAATAAGCGATAAAAGCAGAGGCGTTTCTTTTTTGGATCAGTTTTGCCGCCTGCTTATTAATCTGTTGGGTAATGGAATCCCGTTTATCTCCGGCAAAATCTCCCGACCCCCCCTGGCTGCAGAAGATACAGCCACGGCTTCCAAGGGTTCCGTCCCGGTTGGGACAGGTCATGCCGCCGTTTAAGGCTGTCTTATATATTTTACAGGAAAAGCGCTCTTTCAGCATATAGTCAAAAGAATGATAAGGTTTTCCGTTCCAGCTTTCCATAATCCGGGTCTCTCCTCTATCTTTTCTGTATCGGTACATTAGCCGTTCTGGGGCTAGTATACCATCTGAAAAAATCTTTTACAAGTGCTGTGTCCTGCCAATTCCATTGACAAAGAAAGGTGTACATGATATGGTGTTCATGAAAAATGTAGATAAATGGGGAAATATTTTATGAAAACAAAGAGCAAGGTAAAATCAGCCTGTATACTGCTTCTGCTCTGCACGGGAATCCTGACCATGTCCGGCTGTTCCATGGGAATGGGCAGAGAAACGTTGGAAAATGATGTGCTGCGGGTGGGAATGCACCTGGATATTGATAAAATGTGTTATCTGTCCCAGGAAGATAATCAGCCTGAGGGATTTGAAGTGGAACTGGCAGGACTTCTGGCAGATAAGATGGGGATGGAACTGGAGATCGTAGATACTACAGAGGAAAATCTTTTAAAATCTCTGGACGGGGAAGTTTATGACTGTGTACTTTCTTCTGTGGGACTCAGTCAGTGGAATACCATACATTACGGCCATACCCAGCCGTATCTGGATCTTTCTTCCATAGAGAAAGGATCTGGAGACGAGGAGGATACCCGGATCGCAGCCTTTACGAAAAAGGGAAATTCTCTGGCAGATACGCTGGAAGAATATCTGGAAGAACTGAAAGAAGATGGAAGTCTTTCCCAGCTTTCCACGAAATATTTCGGGGAAGACCTTACGATATAATGGTGCCGGGGTCAAAAGGCCTAAGTCCACATGAGCTTGCTCATAAGTGGGTGAAAGACCTTGGGATCGGCCCCGATGATACAGACCCGCTATCCTCAGGAAACAACTTCTGAAGGACAGCAGGTCTGTATTTTTTTGTCCAGAAAAAAATTTCATGAAAAACAACTTGCTTTTTTTCTATAGAGGTGATAGCATAAAGATATAGTTTAATGACTAAACTAATTAAGGAGGTAAGTCCCAGATGGAAATTTTGAAGGTAACAGATAAAGCCTTCCAGACCTACGGAAAAGTAATTCAGGGAATTGATGTTTCCGATCTGCTGGAAGCTCTGAAAGAGACCCCTCAGCCAGATGACGTGGTATATGTGGCCTCTGATGAGAAACTGGAAGCCTGTCCCTGCGTGGAGAAGATTGGATACAGCCTTTATGGAGGCATGCCTATCCAGGTGGGCTACTGCAATGGAAATAACGTACTTTTAAATGCAGTAGAGTATCACAGAGATTCTGAGGTGAACGTGGCCCAGACAGATATGATCCTGATCCTGGGAAAAGAGCAGGACATTGAGGAAGACGGTACATATGACACTGGAAAGATGGAAGCCTTCCTGGTTCCGGCAGGCACTGTCATCGAAGTGTATGCTACAACACTTCACTATGCGCCCTGCAATGTAAACGGAAATAAATTCCGGGCAGCAGTGATCCTTCCAAAGGGAACCAACACAGATGCGCCAGCGGCTCAGAACAATACAAAGGAAGATAAGCTGCTGTTTGCAAGAAATAAGTGGCTTATTGCCCATGAAGAAGCCGGTATCGAAGGAGCTTTCGTGGGATTAAAAGGTGCAAATCTGTCTGTAGAATAGACAGAAAAATATAAAAATTTAATCAGGAGGTAAAGAAGAATGAATTTACAGAACATGCCAGAAGTAAAGATGGGTATCGTGGCCGTAAGCCGTGACTGTTTCCCAATGACACTGTCTGAGAACAGAAGAAAAGCAGTGGTAGCTGCTTACAAAGGAGAAATTTACGAATGTCCAACCGTTGTAGAAAGTGAAGTGGACATGCAGAAAGCTCTGAAAGAACTGAGAGAAGCCGGATGTAACGCTTTAGTAGTATATCTTGGAAACTTCGGACCGGAGACAGCAGAGACTCTGTTAGTAAAATATTTCCACGGACCATGTATGGTAGTGGCAGCAGCTGAAGAAGGAGACCTGGTACAGGGAAGAGGCGATGCCTACTGCGGTATGTTAAATGCCAGCTACAACCTGAAGCTGCGTAACTTAAAGGCTTATATTCCGGAATATCCTGTAGGAACAGCAGCAGAAGTAGCAGATATGATCGAAGAATTTGTTCCTATCGCAAGAGCTATCGTTGCTTTAAAGAACCTGAAAGTGATCAGCTTTGGTCCCCGTCCTCAGGACTTCCTGGCCTGCAACGCTCCTATCAAGAGATTGTATGACCTGGGAATCGAGATCGAAGAGAACTCTGAGCTGGATCTTTTTGAAGCCTTTAAGAAACATGAAGGGGATCCACGTATTGAAGAAGTTGCAAAAGATATGGAGAAAGAACTGGGCGAAGGCAATATGAAGCCGGAAATCCTGCCAAAACTGGCTCAGTACGAGATCACTCTGCTGGATTGGGTAGAGGCACATAAAGGTTCCAGAAAATATGTAACCCTGACAACAAAATGCTGGCCAGCATTCCAGACACAGTTCGGATTCGTTCCCTGCTATGTAAACAGCCGTCTTACAGGAAGAGGAATTCCGGTTTCCTGTGAAGTAGATATCTGGGGAACTGTAAGCGAATACATCGGTACTGTGATCAGCCAGGATGCCGTTACACTTCTGGATATCAACAATACTGTTCCAGCTTCTATCTATGACAGCGAGATCAAAGGAAAATATGACTATACACAGAAAGATACTTTTATGGGATTCCACTGCGGAAATACAACTTCCGGAAAACTGACTTCCTGCACTATGAAATATCAGATGATCATGGCAAGAAATCTTCCGGAAGAAGTTACACAGGGAACTCTGGAAGGAGATATTATTCC